>JBCCVW010000054.1:0-23579 GCA_039194665.1 Actinomycetota bacterium | reverse complement strand
GGCTCGCCGAGAACTTCCAGCGGTTCGGTATCGAGGACTGGATGTACGACGTGCTGGCCACGCTGTACCGCAGCGGCCCGCCGCACGAGGCAACCCCGGGCGAACTGGTTCGGCGCACGATGGTGACCACGGGAGCGATCACCAACCGCGTCGACCGCCTCGTCGATCTCGGCTTTGTCGATCGGCGCCCGAGTGACACCGATCGGCGGAGCAACGTCGTGCGCCTAACCCCGGCGGGTGTGGCCAAGGTCGAGGAGGTCGCGCCGGCGCATCTGGCGACCGAACGAGACGTGCTGAGCTCGCTGTCGCCCAACGCTCGGCAGGCCTTGGTCGGCTCGCTCCGGCGGATTCTGGTGGGACTGGGCGATACGAACGAGTAGTCGAAACGTGGTGGCGGCGGGTCCGCCGACCGGGAAGGAACACATGAGGGGCACCGATATCGAGCGCAGTGAGGTCGAGCGCGAGGCAGAGGAGTGGTTCCGCGCCGAGTGGGATCCGGGCCGCACCGTGGGTGATTGGTGGGCTGCGCTCGCTGCCAGCGGCTGGGCGTTTCCCAGTTGGCCCGAGGGTTTCGGCGGCCGCGGCCTGTCGATGGGGGAGTCCCGCGCCGTCACGCGGGCTCGTCGCCGCGTCGGCGCGTATGGTCCACCGAACGGCGTGGCCACATTCCTCGTCGCGCCGACGCTGCTGGCGATGGGCAGCGAAGAGCAGCAGCGTCGGTACCTGCCGGGCATCGTCGACGGCACCAACCCGTGGTGCCAGCTGTTCTCCGAGCCTGGATCCGGATCGGACATGGCGTCGCTCGGAACGCGCGCCGTGCTCGATGGCGAGCAGTGGCGCATCGATGGACAGAAGGTGTGGAACTCGGGTGCGCACTACGCCGACTACGGCATCCTCATTGCGCGAAGCGACCCCGAGCTGCCCAAGCACCGTGGCGTCACGTACTTCCTGATCGATATGCGCCAGCCGGGCGTCGACGTTCGGCCGCTGCGCGAGATGACCGGCGACGCGGCGTTCAACGAAGTGTTCCTCGCCGATGCGGTCGTCGACGACCGTGATCGCGTGGGCGAGCGAGGTGACGGGTGGCGGGTGGCGATGGCCACCTTGTCGTTCGAACGCGATCCGGACAACCCTGGTCTCGGCGACACGGCTGCGTTCTTTCAGGCCGACCTCGACGCAACCGTGGACGATCACATGGCCGCCGAAGCCGAGGCGATCGACGGGTTCTCGATTGCGTTGAGCGGCAAGGGCGGCCAGGTCTTCGAGCAGGTCATCGACATGCGCCGCGACGACATGGGCGTGGTCGCCCGCGATCGCCTCGCTGCGGTACACGGCATGCGGCGTGTCACTGGCCTGTCGTCGCAACGGGCGGCGGGATCGGTGGCCGCCGGCCGGCCGCCCGGTCCCGAGGTGGCGACGTTGAAGGTGATCGGCGGGCAGATCGGTCGGGAGATCCGCGATCTTGGTCTGGAGTCGTTGGGCGCCGACGGCATGTTGTGGGGCGACGACGTTCCCGACGGCGGCGCGTTGCATCGCTATGCCATGTTCACTCCGGCACAGTCGATCGCCGGCGGCACCGACGAGGTGCTGCGCAACTCGATCGGCGAGCGAGTGCTCGGGCTGCCGCGCGAGCCCGACGAGGCGGCGCGACGGTCCACGCCCTGGAGTGAACTCCCCCGCTCGTAGCACGGGTCCGTCGTCGGACCGCCGCTGGCGCACCGCGTGGTACGGTCAGCGCCCTTGAAGAAGATGCTCGCTGCTCTGTCCGTGGTCGCCATGATCGCCGTCGGCTGTTCGGACGACGACGATGGCGACGACGTCACACCGGCTGATGCCTGCGAAACGGCGGTCGACGAGGGCGGCAACGCCGATGCCCTCGTCGACGAGAACACCAATCTCGACGCGGGGATCGAGGTCTGTTCGAGCTATGACGCGCTCGCCTCGGCGACGGAGAAATTCCCCAACGCGCTTGGCGGTCAAAACCTGGCCACCGTGGTTGCCGAACGATGCGCCGCGGGGATCAGCGGCGCCGCGTGCGGCGAGATTCCGGGCTGACGTCGGTCACCACGCATGCCTCGGCGCAGCGCCGGTCTGCTGCTCTACCGCTGGAACGACGCCGCCCTCGAAGTGCTCATCGTGCATCCCGGCGGACCGTTCTGGGCGAACAAGGACGCTGGCGCGTGGTCGATTCCCAAGGGCGAGTACGACGACGCTGAAGACGCACTCGCGGCCGCGCAACGCGAATTCGGGGAGGAACTCGGCCGGCCAGCACCCGACGGTGCGTACGTCGCGCTCGGCACGGTCCGGCAAAAGGGTGGCAAGGAGGTGGTCGCCTGGGCCATCGAAGCGGCCGTTGATGTCGCTGCGCTCGTGAGTAACACCTTCGAGATCGAATGGCCGCCGCGCAGCGGCCGGCGTCAGGAGTTCCCAGAGGTCGATCGAGCCGAGTGGTGTTCGCTCGACGTGGCGCGTCGGCGGCTGATTGCCGCACAGGTGGAGTTCGTCGATCGGCTCCTCGACCACATTGGCGCTCACCGGAGCCGAGACGGCCACGCCGACTAGGTTCGTCGACATGACCCGTGGTCGTCGCCTCCCGCTCCTGCTCGCCCCGTTCGTCGCCGTGGCATTGCTCGCCGGCTGCTCCGATGACAACGGCGACAGCGACTCGGAGCCGCAGGACGACTGTGAGGCATCGATGCAAGAGGCTGCCGAAGTGAGCAACGACGAGCAGGCGATCACCGACATCGATCCGGCGATCGCCAACTGTCCCGACGTGGCCTCGTTCGTCGATGCGTCGAACAAGTACCCCGACGCGCTCGACGGTCAGGATCCACAGACGTTCATCTCCGACCGCTGCGCCGACAGCGCGCAAGGCGACATCTGCGACGAGATCGCCCCCTAGCCGAAATCCTGTCGATACCCGGCGTCTCGCGCCGGATCTCGACAGAAGAACCGGGCAAGGGTCGGGCCCGAGATCAACGTGGTTCGCGCCGACGTCGAGAACGCGCTTACATCGAGAAGGCGTCGGGCCAGATGTTGTCGACGATCGATACCCAGAACGGCAGGACGACGATGGCTCCGAGCGTCGTCAAGGCGACGACGCCAGCGACGGGTTTGACGAAGATGTCTTCCTGCTCGGCCATGGCGAACACGGTCTTGGCAGTTGGTTGGGCGAACAGAATGACCATCGCGGCGGCGAAGAAGTCAGACGACGAGAACAGCAACGCGAGCGCGAGGGCAATCGCAGGCGCAACGAACGACCGCACCGCCGAAAGGGCGAGCATTTCGCGGCCGCCGGTCTTCAGATCACTGAGTTCCAGCGTCATGCCGAGCGCGACGAGGGCAAGCAGCACGGTCGCCCCGCCGAGGGTGTTCAGCGAGCTGGTGATGATCACCGGCATCGTCACGTCGAGCGCCGCGATGATGATGCCGATCACAGCGGCGATCACGATCGGGTTGGTGACGGTGGCCATCGCGGCTTTCTTGATCGTGTCGCTGAACGACGCGTCGGCCTCGGCTTTGCCCAGGCCGACCAGAATGACCGTTGCCGGGACTTGCACCGCAAGCATGACGATCGTGGCGATCACGACCGGGATGATCGCCCTGCTCCCGAGCAGCCCGATCATCACCGGCAACCCGATGGCCAGCGCGTTGAAGCCCGCAGCAGCGAACGAGGCGAACGCCGCGACCCCCTGGTCGCGGCCGAGCACCTTGCGATAGAAGAGGTACACGCCGCCTTGGGTGATCAGGTACGTCAGCACGATTCCCGCCAGCAGCTTGAACTCGAAGAGATCTTCGATGTCCTCCATGGCCAGCGTGGAGATGATGATCGCCGGGGCGGCAACGTAGAAGAACAGCGTGCTGAGCACGTGCGCATCGCTCGGCTTGGCGAGCTTGAAGTACACCACCAGGTAGCCGATGACCACGGGCACGATCAACGGTGTGATGACGACGATGACGTCGCCAATGCTCATGGCTTGCCTCCCACTGGCGCTGTGTACTTCCCCGCCAGACACTAACCGCAGCGCTGATTGGGTCGCCGCTACTGTCGCCTGATGGACCTGGCCGAGCTACAAGGTGCGATCGAACGGACCTACGGCGAGCGTGATCGGGCGCGCGGCGTGGCGGCGACGGTCGCCTGGCTGGCTGAGGAGGTCGGTGAATTGGCGCAAGCCGTACGCAAGGGCAGTTACGACGACCAGGTGCACGAGTTCGGCGATGTGATCGCGTGGGTGGCAACCCTGGCCAACCAGCAAGGCGTCGACCTCAGCGAGGCGGTCGCCCGCTTTCTCGATGGCTGCCCACGCTGCGACGAGGAACCGTGTGCGTGCCCCTGAGCGTGTGGTTGCTCAGGAGGTGGCGACGAGTTCGGCGATCTGAATCGCGTTGAGCGCCGCGCCCTTGCGCAGGTTGTCGTTGCTGACGAACAAGGCCAAGCCGCGCTCGTCGGCGACGCCTTCGTCGCGACGGATCCGGCCGACGTAACTCGGGTCTTGCCCGGCGGCCTCGAGCGGTGTGGGGATGTCGCTCAGTACGACGCCGGGCGCGGCGGCGAGCACCTCGGTAGCCCGCTCGACGCCGATCGGGTCGGCGAACTCGACGTTGAGCGCGAGCGAATGGCCCGTGTACACGGGAACCCGCACGCACAGCACCGAAACCGGAAGGCCCGGAATGTCGAGAATCTTGCGGCTCTCGTTGCGCAGCTTCTGCTCTTCGTCGGTCTCGCGAGCGCCGTCGTCGACCAGCGCGCCCGCGTACGGCAACACGTTGTAGGCGATCGGCCGGGCGAACTTGTCGGGCGCCGGAAACGAGACGGCCGATCCGTCGTGGGTCAACTCGGCGGCGCGGTCGACCGTGTCGCGCACCTGCTTGTCGAGTTCGTCGACACCGGCCAAGCCGGCGCCCGAGACGGCCTGATAGGTCGATGCGATCAGGCGAACGATCTGGGCCTCGTCGTGCAACGCTTTGAGCGGTGCCATCGCCGCCATCGTCGTGCAGTTCGGGTTGGCGATGATGCCCTTGGCCGGGTTGGCGGCCAGGTGGCCGTTGACCTCGCTGACCACGAGCGGGACGTCGGGATCCATCCGCCATGCCGACGAGTTGTCGATCACCGTGGCGCCGGCTGCCGCATAACGTTCGGCCTGGGCGCGTGAGCTGGTCTTACCAGCGGAGAACAGCGCGATGTCGAGGCCCGCTGGGTCAGCGGTCTCTGCGTTCTCGATCGTGATCTCGCCGCCCTTCCAGGGGAGCGTGCCGCCGGCAGAGCGGGCCGATGCGAAGTAGCGGATCTCGTCGACCGGGAAGTTGCGTTCGTCGAGCAGACGCCGCATTACACCGCCGACCTGTCCGGTCGCGCCGACGACGCCCACGCGCAGTCCGTCAACCATGGTGCACTCCTCCTACCGAGTTCGTCACGGGTACCAACGCTAACGGCGAGCACCGCCGTGTCCGCTGACGGTTTCGGTGCCGCGCTGGGTTGGTCCCCGTTGGCTCTGGCATGATTCCCCGGTGCGTCGGCGCCCTCAACTCGTCCCGTGGAAGGCTGCGGGCCGCGTCAGCGAACAGCAGGCGAGCGGCGACGACGTCGTGCGCACGACTGGCTGGGTGTTCAACAACGAGACCGGCAACGCCGGTTCGTTGGAGGAGTTCGTGGCGACCGGCGACGCCGAAGTGCCGGCGTATCTCACGGTGTTCGGGTTGCGCACGCCCGACACCGAGAACCAGACGCTCGTGGAGATCGGTTGCGGGATCGGTCGGATGACCAGCGCCTTCACTCGCGAGTTCGGCGTGGTGGTGGCGTGCGACCTCGATGCCGGATTCTTGGAGCGGTGCCACGAGACGGTGGCCCGATTCGGCAAGGTCGATCGTCTGCGCACCAGCCGCGTCGCCGATGGCGCCACCCTCGATCTCGCACCGAACTCGGCCGACGTTGCGTTCAGCTACATCACGCTCCAGCACTGCGACCCCGACGACGCCCTCGATCTCACCGCGGAAGCGGTGCGCGTCACGCGACCCGGCGGGAAGATCGCGCTGAACTATCGATCGCGCGGCGCGTCGGACGTCGTGCTGTTGCCGCTCGGCGCGCTGATGCGCAGCGCGTTCCGGATTCCAAGTGTTGGGTCGTGGCTGGCGCGCCAGCGATGGGCGGCGCGGCTCGGGTGGCAAGCCAATCGCTTGGCGCCCGACGAGGTGACCGGGCCGCTGTCCCCGCTACTCGACGACCTCCAGGTGTGGCGCAATCCGAAGAGCAACGTCACCGCGTACGGCGCGGAGACGAAGCTGTTCGACGGGATCAACCCGCGGCACTACTGGATCGTCGCCACCGTTCGCTGAACCATGTCCGGCGCAACGCACCGGATGTCGCCGATTATGTCCGCTCGGGCAGGGGCGCGCTGTAGTCGTCGGCCGAGTCGAGCCCGAATGCGGTGTGGAGCGTCCGGGCCGCGAGTTCCATGTTGCCCGCCGACGTCACCACCGAGACGCGGATCGTCGAGGTGGAGATCATTTCGATGTTCACATCTTCGTCGGCGAGCACCCGGAACATCTTGGCGGCGATACCCGGCGACGACTTCATGCCGGCACCGACGAGTGACACCTTGGCGATGTCGTTGTCGTGGGTCACGCCCGTCGCGCCGATTTCGTCGGCGACGCGGCGGACGATCGCCTCGGCCTCGGCCATATCGGCCATCGGCATCGTGAAGCTGATGTCGGTGGTGCCCTCGGTGGAGGTGTTCTGCACGATCATGTCGACGTTCACGTTGGCGTCGGCCAGCGGCTCGAACAACGCCGCTGACACGCCCGGGCGGTCGGGCACGCCGAACACGGTCACCTTCGCCTCGCTTATGTCGGTGACCACACCGGAGATGATCGGGTCTTCCATCGAGGCCTCCTCGTTGCTCACCCACGTCCCGGGCTCCCACGTGAATGCGGAGCGGACGTGGAGGGGTACATCGTGATTGCGGGCAAATTCGACCGAACGCAACGCAAGGACCTTCGAGCCGGCGCCCGCCATCTCGAGCATCTCATCGAAGTTGATGCGGTGCAGCTTGCGCGCCCGCGGCACGATGCGCGGATCGGCGCTGAACACGCCGGTCACGTCGGTGTAGATCTCGCAGGCGTCGGCCTCCATCGCCTTGGCCATCGCCGAGGCGGTGAGGTCGGAGGCACCGCGGCCCATCGTGGTGATCTCCTTTGCGGTGCTCACGCCTTGGAACCCGGCGATCACGGTGACCTTGCCCTCGGCCAGCGCGTTGCGCACGCGGTCGCCCTTCACCTCGAGGATCTTCGCTTTGCGGTGCGAGGTGTCGGTGATGATGCCCACCTGACTGCCGGTGAAGCTGATGGCGTCGATCCCGCGATCGGCGAGGGCCATGGTCATCAGCGCCGCGGTCTGTCGTTCACCGGTGGTCAGCAGCATGTCCATTTCGCGGCCCGGCTGAGTGCGTGACACCGAGTCGGCCAGCCCGATCAGTCGGTCGGTGGTCTTGCCCATCGCCGACACGACGGCGATCACATCGTCGCCACGTCGCTTGGTGAAGGCGATGTTGTCGGCAACCGCGTGGATCCGATCGGGGTCGGCCACGGAGGTTCCGCCGTACTTCTGAACGAGCAGCGCCACGGGTGAGGAAGGGTATCGAAACCGTCAGCTGACCAGTTCGGGAATTTGCACTCGTTCTGTGCACGAAATCCGGCGCGAGGCGCCGGAAATCGCCAGAGTTTGGGCTAGCGGGTGACGTGTTGGACGACGTCGAAGCTCATCAGCTCGGCGCCTTGGGCCACGGGCTGACGTGGCGGGCCATCGGCGGGGTTGTTGCCGTCGGCCTGGCCGGAGGCGTGGCCCCGTTCGAAGTCCTGACTCTTCAGCCAGCCTTGAAAGTGCGCTTCTGTCTCCCAGCGGGTGTACACGAAGTAGCGCTCCTCGCCTTCGGTGGGGCGTAGCAGCTGAAAGTCTTCGAACCCGTCGAATTGCTCGACCATCTTGGCTCGGCCGGCGAAACGCTCTTCGAGCTTGTCGCCCATCCCCGGCGGCACGGTGATGGCATTGATCTTGACCACACTCATGAACTCAGCATGCCTGACGGCAGGGCGATCTGCTCGGGCAGCGCAGCAATGACATCGCCACGGATCGCAGTCACACCAACTCGACGAAGCTGGCGTGACGGACGTAGCCCTCGTTGGTGAACTCGGCGATCTCGATGCGGGCGGTCAGCTCGGGTCGAACCCATGTCGCCCCTCGCCGATAGGCGCTCGGTGGTGGGGGATCGAACGGGGTGTCGTCGGTGATGAGCTCGTCGAAGTGGGCGCGCAGCGCACCGAGGGTCGCGCCGTCGAAGCCGGTGCCGACGCCGCCGGCAAACGCCAGTCGGTCACCGTCCCAGCGGCCGACGAGTAGTGCGCCGAATGTCGAGGCACGGTTGCCCGTCCCGGCGGTGAACCCGCCGACGGCCACATCGACCACGCGACGGTTCTTCACCTTGCGCCACTCTTTGGTGCGCGCCCCGGGGCGGTAGCGCGACTCGACGCGCTTGGAGATTACGCCTTCGAGCTCCTGTTCGACCGTCGCCGCGAGCAGCGCAGCGCCGTCGCCGACGTGATGGCGCGGCACCTGCCAGTTCGCCCCTGGCTCGACGAGCGACTCGAGGAGGCGGCGTCGGTCCATGTACGGCAGGTCGATCGTGTCGGTGTCGTCGACGCACAACACATCGAACAGGAACAGCGCAGCCTGACGGTCGGTGCCCTGTCCACTGCGCTGGATCAGCTCGAATCGTGGCCGCCCGTCGTCGTCGAGCACGACGAGCTCTCCGTCGAGAATCGCCCTGCCTGCGTTGAGAGCGCCAGCGAGTGCACCGAGTTCGGGCCACCGGTCCGTCACGTCGTGGCCAGCCGTGCTCTGCAACCGGACCATGCCACCGTCGATGTGGGCCAGCGTGCGATAGCCGTCCCACTTGATTTCGTGTGCCCATCCGTCGCCGGCTGGCAGCGTTCCCAGCGTGGCCTTCATCGGGGCCACCGGGAACCGCAGGCTCACGGCTTCGGGATCCGACTCGACAAGACGCCATCAGCCTCGAGGGCATCGAGCTGCGCATCGTCGTAGCCGAGGAGCTCGGCGAGCACGGTGCGGTTGTCCTCGCCGCGGTACTTCGGAACGCCACTCACCGCGACGTCGTCGGCGCCGGAGAAGTGCCACGGCACGTTTGGTACCTCCACCGTGCCGCCGCCGCGATCGTCGATGTGCACCGTCGCCTGGCGCGACTCGGCCCACTCAGTGCGCGTCACCTCGCCGGGTTGTCGAACGCGCCCGACCGCCAGACGGTGCTCGGCGAAGATGCGCTCGAACTCGTCACCGTCCGGCACGGTCGCCGCGAAGTCGGCGATGATCAGGCACAACTCTTCGAAGTTGGCCAGACGCGCCTCGACGTCGATGAACCGGGGATCGTTGACCAACTCGGGTTGGCCGATTGCCGCACAGAAGAACTCGAACGTGCCGCGTTCGGCCGGATGGCCACTGACCAGCACTGGTTCGCCGTCGGCAACGTGGAGCACCCGATAGTCGCCGGGCCGAAAGCTGCGGATCCACCCCGGGTCGTCGTCGCCATCCCACAGGGCGTCGTGCAGATGTTCGTTGACGTACAACATCGTTTCGGCCATCGAGATGTCGATCCATTGACCCACCCCGGTGCGTTCGCGCTGGTACAGCGCCGCAAGGATCGCGGTCACCGCCTCGAGTGCGGTGTACACGTCGCCGTGGCTGTGCGGGTCCTTGGCGAGTCGCCCATCGGGTCGCGATGCGCCCTGCGACGCGATGATCCCCGTCTCGGCCTCGACCACCGGCGCATACGCCCGCCGACCGGTCCATGGGCCGGTCTGGCCGTAGCCGGAGATCGAGGCGATGATCAGCCGCGGGTTGGCGGCCGTCAACTCGTCGGGATCGAGCTCGAGCCGGGTCATCACACCGGGACGGAAGTTCTCGACCACCACGTCGACCTCGGCTGCGAGCTTCCGCGTGAGGCTTCGGCCGGCTGGCGACGACAGATCGATGCTCACGTTGCGCTTCCCCGTGTTCTGCTGCACGAAGTAGCTCGACAGACCGTGACGCCGCGGGGTGGTGAACCTGGTGAGGTCGCCAGCGGGCGGTTCGACCTTGATCACATCCGCACCGAGATCGGCGAGGGTGCGGGTGCAGTGCGGACCCGACAACACACGTGTCAGGTCGAGGACGCGCACCCCGGACAGCGGTTGCGCTTGCGGATCGGTCACGGCGTCATCGTGGCAGACTGTGCGTGGACATCTGGTGTCTGACACCAACGGTCGGTTCGTTTCCTAGTCTCGGGTCGTGCACGACGATCGGCGCCTCATCGAAGATCGGATCGATCGTGAGTTGTGGCAGCGGGTATTGCCATTGGCCCACCCCGATCGCCGGCCCGTCGATATCACCGCCGGTCCGACGCTCGACGATCTACAGCCGATCGACCGTGGCGAGCCGTGGGGCCCGCCGTGGGGGACGACCTGGTTCCGCATACGCGGCGCGATTCCCGACTCGTGGCGGGGACGGCGCAACGAGGCGATCGTCGACCTCGGGTTCCACCCCGACGCCGCTGGGTTCCAGTGCGAGGGGCTGCTCGTCGATCGCCAGGGCGAGCGCAACATCGCGGTGCAAGGCATCCATCCGCGACGAATGGCGATTCCGCTCGACGACGCCACCGGTGATGTGGAGTTGCTCATCGAAGCGGCGTCGAACCCGATGATCCCGCAGTTCCAGCCCACGCCGATGGGCGACCCGGCGACCGCGCCGGATCGTCCGCTGTACCGATTTCGCCGGGCGGAGTTGGTCACGATCGATCCCGACGCCGAAGCGCTCGTACACGACCTCGACGTCCTCGATGGGGTCATGCGCTCGCTCCACCGCGACGATCCACGCCGGGCCCGCCTGTTGCGCATGATCGAGACCTCGCTCGACGCCGTCCCCGACATCGCCACGGCACGCGCCGTCGTCGCCCCGGCGATGGCCGCAGTGGCCAGCCACCGCGATCGGCACCGGGTGATCGCCACGGGTCACGCGCACATCGACACCGCTTGGCTCTGGCCGATTCGCGAGACGGTCCGCAAATGCACTCGTACGTTCGCTTCGGCCGTCGGGCTGATGGACCGCTACCCCGACTACCGGTTCGTCGCGTCGAGTGCGCAGCACTACGAGTGGATCCGCACCGAACAGCCGGAGCTGTTCCGGGCGATTCGTCACCACGTCAATCGTGGCCAGTGGATCCCGGTCGGTGGGATGTGGGTCGAGTCCGATATGAATCTGCCGTCTGGCGAGAGCCTCGTGCGCCAGATCGTGTTCGGCCAGCGCTGGTTCGAGCACCAGCTCGGCCGGCGCTGCACCGAGGTGTGGATCCCCGATGTGTTCGGTTATCCCGCCGGGCTCCCCCAGGTGTTCGCAGCCGGTGGAATGCAACGGTTCATCACTCAGAAGTTGTCGTGGAACAAGCAGAACCGGTTCCCCCACAGCACGTTCTGGTGGGAGGGTCTCGACGGAACTCGCGTGCTCACCCACTTCCCGCCGGTCGACACCTACAACGCCGAGGTGTCATCAGGCGAGGTCGCCTTCTCGGTCCGCAACTTCCAAGACGCCGGGTGGAGCTCGACGTCGCTGATGCCGTTCGGCTGGGGCGATGGCGGCGGTGGACCGACGCGCGAGATGATCGAACGTGCTCGCCGAATGGACGGTGCGCATCCCGACGCGACGGTCGAGATGGCCAGCCCTGCAGAGTTCTTCGAGGCAGTCGAGGCCGAGATCGAGGCGGGTGCCGACGCACCGGTGTGGCGCGGCGAGCTGTACTTCGAGACCCATCGCGGCACGCTGACCAGCCAGCTGCGCACCAAGCTCGGCAACCGGCGCTGCGAGCGGCTGCTCGTCGAGGCCGACCTGTGGGCCGCAACCGGGGGCCAGGCGGCCGAACTCGACGATCAGTGGCGCGCCGTGCTGACCCAACAGTTCCACGACATCCTCCCCGGCTCATCGATCGCGTGGGCGCACCAGGACGCCGAGCGAATCTTCGGCGAGGTCGCCGAAGTGGTCGAGCGGCGCATCGCCGGCCTGCTCCACACTGCGTTACCGGTCGGCTCGTGGTTGGCCAATCCGGCTGATGCTCCCGTCGACAGCGTGACGGTATTGGCTCCCGGCACAACGATCGACGGCCACGACGACACCGAGCGGGTGCAGCAACTCGCCGACGGATCGATCGCCGCCGCGGTGTCGGTGCCGCCGCTGGCCATCGTTCCCGCAGCGGCCCACGCCACCGACGACCACGTGGCGCTGTCGGACACGTCGATGAGCAACCACCATCTGGCGGTGCGCTGGAACGGCGCAGGGGTGGTGTCGTCGGTGATCTCGATCGATCACGCGCGTGAACTCATCCCGACGGGGCGGGCGATCGAACTCGAGCTGGCGGTCGATCAGCCGGTGGCCTACGACGCATGGGATCTGGAGGGGTGGACGCGCCGCCGGAGCGTCGCCCTCGACGGACCCGCCGAGGTCGAGATCGTCGATCACGGACCGCTGGTCGGTCGCGTCGTGGCTCGGCGGATGGTCGGTCCATCGACGTTCGTGACGACCACGGAACTACGCGCGGGTGACCCTGCGTTGTACCTCCACCTCGACATCGACTGGCGTCACGATGAACACCTCCTTTCGCTGGCGGTGCCGCTCGACGTGCGCGCCGACACGGCGACGTGCGATGTGCAGTTCGGTGTGGTGCAACGGCCAACCCATCCGTCGAGTCCATGGGACGCAGCGAAGTTCGAGGTCTGTGCCCATCGCTTCGTCGACGTCAGCGAACCGTCGTTTGGCGTCGCCGTCCTCAACGACGGGCGCTACGGGCATTGCGTGTTCGACGGCGCAATCCGCGTCAGTGTGGCGCGCGCTACCAAGTACCCCGACCCCGCAGCCGATCATGGACGGCACCAGGTGACGTTTGCCGTTCTGCCCCACGGGGCGGGTCTCGCCGACGTGCGCGCCACTGCAGCACGATTGAATGCCCCGCTGCGTCCGTTCTTGACCGCGTCGTTTGAGTCGCCTGCATCGGGCGGACCGGCCAGCGCGGTCGCGCCACAGCCGGTCGTCCGTCTGCTCGACCGCAGTGGTGGTCCGGTGTCAGGCGTTGGTGTCGACGCAGTGAAGCTCGCCGACGACGGCAGCGGCGATCTCGTCGTTCGGTGCCACGAAGCACTGGGTGATCGGCGCCACGCACTGCTCGTGGTCGGCGACGGTCAGCGGGTCGGCAGCGCGTGGCGTTGCAACCTGCTCGAAGAACCCGATGTGTCCCTCGATGTGGCTGACGGTGTCGTCGATCTGGCGCTGCGCCCCTTCGAATTGGTCACCGCCCGCCTTCGACGCGTCGATGACTTCGACGGCAGAACCTCGCTGTAACGGTGGTGTCTGACACCACCGTTACCGCATCAGCCGGGCGCGAGGCGGCGTAGGGCCGCAGCGGCGTACAGCGCCGTGCCAGTGACCATGGCCGATTCGTCGAAGTTGACCCGGTTCGAGTGGTTCGGCGGCGCAGTCGCCGGATTCGTGCCGTGGGGCGTGCCGCCGAGGAACACCATGGCGCCGGGCACAGCCTGCAAGACGTAGCTGAAGTCTTCTGCCCCCATCACCGGGTGCGGCAATCGAACCGCTTGCTTGGGGCCGGCGACGTCCGCGGCCACGTCAAAGGCGAAGTCTGCGTAGTCGTGATCGTTGGCGGTCACCGGGTACCCGATGTCGAGATCGACCTCGATCGCACAACCGTGCGCCGCGCCGATCCCCTCGGCGACGCGGCGGATGCCGTCGTGCACCTTGGCTCGACTTCGCTCGCTGACGGCGCGAATCGTTCCCTCGATCTCGGCCACTTCGGGAATCACATTGTTGGTCGTTCCCGCCGAAATCCGTCCGATCGTGACCACCGACGGATCGAACACGTCGATCGAGCGGGTGATCATGGTCTGCAGTGCGAGCACGATCTCACAGGCGACCGGGATCGGGTCGAGGGCGCGGAACGGTTCGCTGGCATGACCGCCCTTCCCAGTGACGCGGACCACGACGGTGTCGGCCGATGCCATGAGGGCGCCGCCGCGTGTGCTCACCCAGCCCGAGGGCATCGCCGAGGTGATGTGCAAGGCGAACGCCGACTCGACCGGCGACGCCGTGCCATCGGCGAGCGGGGGGACGTCGAGGAGGCCCTCCTCGAGCATGAAGCGTGCGCCGTGGTGTCCCTCTTCGCCGGGTTGGAACATGAACATCACCCGCCCGGCGATCTTGTCGCGGTGCTCGGTGAGGACGTGCGCGGCGCTCGCCAGCATCGCTGTGTGGGTGTCGTGTCCGCACGCATGCATTGTGTTGTCGATCTTCGACGAGAAGTCGAGACCGGTGTCTTCCGGCATCGGCAGCGCATCCATGTCACCGCGCAAGATCATCGTCGGCCCTGGCGTGCTCCCCTCGAGCATGGCCACGATGCCGCTGGTGGTCTCGTGCTGGGTGACGTCGAGGGGGAGACCCTCAAGCGACTCGAGGACCCGCTCGCGGGTGATCGGCAGGTCGTTGCCCAACTCGGGATGGGTGTGCAGCGCACGACGCAGTTCGATGGTCTCGTCGAGGCGGTCGACCGACTGCGCCCGGAGATCGTCGATGTCGACCGCACCAGCCACCGCGTGCGCGTCAGCGTCGTCCCGGTCGTCGGCCCCGCGGTCGGTCGTGGCGTCGTTGCTCATCGATTCCCCCGTCGGTTCCCTTGT
This sequence comes from Actinomycetota bacterium, assembly GCA_039194665.1. Taxonomy (GTDB): domain Bacteria; phylum Actinomycetota; class Acidimicrobiia; order Acidimicrobiales; family Ilumatobacteraceae; genus JABSQH01. The sequence goes on along the minus strand of JBCCVW010000054.1, from coordinate 8,807 downwards.
CGACTCGTGATCGCTCGTTCGTCGTGCGTCGGATCATCGTAGGTCGCACCGTTCCGCTCGGGGTTCGGTGTCGCCCACTTCTCCGTCGGGTGGCCGTTGCCGCACCCCGATTGCTCACCACACGCACCGCACCACTGCGGCGCTCAGCGAAAGGAACCATTCATGACGATGTACGGCGCCAACCCCGAACAACTCGCTCAACTCGGTGCAACGCTCACGCGCCAGATCGACACCGTGGAGTCGATGCGCAGCACGGTCGACGCTGCGGTCGCCAACACCGTATGGCAGGGACCCGCACGCGATCGGTTCGTCGAAGAGTGGAACGGCTCGTTCACCCAGGCGTTGACCAGCTTGGTCGAGGCCTTCGACCTGGCTGGACGAGACTGCGTCGCCCGAGCCGATGAACTGCGCCGTGTGATGGGCGCCGGTTAACCACGTTGCCGGCGGGCGTACGCTACGGCGGTGGTCCACGTCGAGTTCACGATCGAGCCGTTCATCGAGGGTCGCATGGGTGCGCACGTGACCGATGCGATCGCCGCCGTCGAGGCACGCGGCCATCGCGTCGAGATCGGCCCGTTCGGTTCGTCGTGCGACGTCCCCGACAGTGATGTCGGCACGGTGGTCGGCACCCTCACCGATGCTGCCCTCACCAGCGGTGCCTCGCACGTCACGGTCAACGTGACGGCTGACGCACCTGGGAACGAAACGTCGGAGAACGGGGCCGCGACGTGAGCGGCGCTCCATCACCGTCATCATCACCGCCGCCATCACGGCGCGGCAGCACCGCGCGCAGCGTGCACCCGCTGATCGCCGCCGTGCGTCCCGTCGTCGATGCGGTCGGCGCGACGATCGTGCCGCCCGACCAGGCAGAAGGCAGCGACGTGCCCCTGGTGTGGGACGGCACGCCGGTCGGCGCGGTACGTCTCCCGCCGCTGCACGGTGCCCTCGACCGTCTGATCGATGCTGTGGAAACCGAGCTGGGCGGCCGTTTGCCGCTGCTGTCGCGCGAGGAAAAACAGCGCGCGGTTCGACTGCTCGACGAGCGTGGCGCCTTCACGTTGCGCCGATCGGTCGAGGACGTGGCCGACGCGATGGGTGTCAGCCGCATCACCGTGTACAACTACCTCAATGCCATCCACCGCTGAACGAGCGTCCCGGCGCATCGACGACTTCGACGTCGTTGCTTTCGACGCCGACGACACGCTGTGGCGCAGTGAAGACTCGTTCCACGCGGCGGAAGCTCGATTTGCCGAGTTGCTCGGCCCGCACGTGGACCCCGGCGTCGATCTCGACGCTGCCTTGCGCGCCCACGAACGCGCCGATGTATCGATTGCCGGATACGGGGTGAAGGCCTTCACCCTGTCGATGGTCCGCGCCGCGGTCACCATCACCGATGGCGCGGTCCCCGGGGCCGTCGTCGGCGAGCTCGTCGACATCGGCCGTTCGATGCTGATCGAACCGGTGCAGCTGCTCCCCAACGTGCCGGAGGTGCTCGCCACGATGAGTGCCCACACGCGGTTGGTGTTGATCACCAAGGGCGACCTGGTGCATCAGACGCGCAAGGTGACCACGTCGGGTCTCGAGCACCACTTCGACGACATCGAGATCGTGCTCGAGAAGGACATCGAGATGTATCGCCGCATCCTGGGGCGGCTCGACGTGGCGCCGGAGCGATTCTGCATGATCGGCAATTCGGTGCGCAGCGACATCTTGCCAGTCATGGCGCTTGGCGGGTCGGCGATCCACATCCCGTACCACCTGACGTGGGAGCTCGAACGGGTCGACGATCACGACCAGGACGTGACCGAGCTGGCGATGATCGCCGACGTGCCGGCCTGGTTCGGAATCGACTAGCGGGCGCTGACTACAGGCGGCGCAGTTGGACGCGGTCGACGCGGTGGTCGGCGCGCTTGTGCAGCACCAGCGAGGCCCGCTCGCGGGTGGGCAAGATGTTCTCGCGCAGGTTCAACCCGTTGATGTCGCGCCAGATCGTGCGCGCCGTGGCGATCGCTTCGTCGTCGGTCAGCTCGGCGTAGAACTTGAAGAACGAGTCGGGGTCCTGAAACACCGACTCGCGCAACGTGAGGAAACGATCGACGTACCACTGCTCGATGTCGGGTTCGTCGGCGTCGATATAGATCGAGAAGTCGAAGTAGTCGCTCACGAACTCGTCGGCGGAGTCGCCGGTTTGCAGCACGTTCAGGCCCTCGAGGATCACGATGTCGGGCTGGTTGACCATCACGTGTTCGTTCTCGACGATGTCGTACACGACATGGCTGTACACCGGCGCCTCGACGTGTTCGGCTCCGCTCTTGATCGCTCGCAACACGCGCAGTAGGCGCCGCGTGTCGTAGCTCTCGGGAAACCCCTTGCGATTCATGATGCCCCGCTCCTCGAGCACGGCGTTGGGAAACAGGAAGCCGTCGGTGGTGATCAGATCGACCTTCGGATGATCGGGCCACTGCGCGTGCAGCGCCTGCAAGATGCGGGCGAAGGTGCTCTTGCCGACCGCCACGCTGCCGGCAACGCCGATCACGTAGGGCACCTTCGGCTTGATGGTGCCGAGGAACGTCGCCGACACCTTGTGCAGGTCTTGGGTCGCCGCGACATAGAGATTGAGCAGGCGGCTGAGCGGCAGGTACACCGACTCGACCTCGTGCAGGTCGATCGGTGCATTGATGCCCTTGAGTTTCGTCAGCTCCGGCTCGCCGAGTGTGAGTGCTGTTGCTGCCCGTAGCCCTGCCCACGACGGGCGGTCGAACGTGAGGTAGCGGTCGGCGACGTCGGACGGTGACGCTGGCACGGTCGCGACCCTAGGTCGAACCGGCCTCGGTGGCCCACTCTCGGTGCTGGTGCACGGTCGTCTCGAGCGCGGGGCCGATCGAGGTCGGCCACGTAATGTCGCCGTGGTGGCCCAGTTCGATCAGGATCATGCGCGCCGTCGTGCGCTTGGGGCGTGGTACACGCCGCATGAGCTCGTGGATGAACTCGTGGCCGCAACGCTCGACACCGGCTGGTTGGCCGGTCGTCGAGGTCCGATCACCGTGCTCGATCCAGCGTGTGGCGACGGGCGTTTTCTCCTCGCTGCCGGTGCGTGGCTGGACGCGATGGGGGTGACCGCCGAGTTTCATGGCGTCGACATCGATCCGCAGGCGGTCGCCCTGGCCCGCACGTCGTTGCCGACCGCGACCATCGTCGAGGCCGATGCGCTCACCCGTCCATGGGCGGGGGTGACGTTCGACGTGGTGCTCGGCAACCCACCGTTTCTGTCTCCACTGGTCGCCGATTCGGGTGTTGCCCCAGGCCGCCGGGAGACCGTCGGCGGACCGTATGCCGATGCTGCCGCCGATTTCTTGCTCGCGTCGGTCGAGGCCGTGACGCCTGATGGCGGCCGTGTTGGACTCGTGCTTCCGCAGTCGCTGCTTGCGGCCCGCGATGCTGCCCCGGTGCGCGCCCGCGTCGATGCGTTGGCCACGATTCGGTGGTCGCGCACGACCGACGAGCACGACTTCGGCGCCAGCGTGTCGACCTGCATCGTGCTCGCCGAACGGCCGGGGTCGGGCGATGTGGACGCAACGCGCGCGTCGTGGGGGCAGATCGCCGCGGATGGGCGCGGGGTACCCCCAATGCCGGCGCTCGACGCCGACGGTGTGCTCGGCGACCGTGTTCGTGCGACCGTCGGGTTTCGCGATGAGTTCTATTCGCTGGCCGCTGCGGCAGGCGATGACGTGGACGGACCACCACTGGTGACCTCCGGAATGATCGACCCGGCGCGGTGTTGGTGGGGAGCGCATCCAGCGCGCGTAGCCAAGCGATCGCTCGCTCAACCGCGGGTCGATCTGCAGGCGCTGGAGCCGCGGATGCAACGGTGGGTTGCTGAGCGGGCGGTGCCCAAGGTGCTCGTGGCGAACCAAACCGCCGTCATCGAGGCGGTCGCCGACCCGCATGGCGAGTTCGTGCCGGCCGTACCCGTCATCGCCGTGTTGCCCGACCACGCCGGTGAGCGAGCGCCGGTGTTGGACGTAGGGGTCTGGGACGTGGCCGCGGTGTTGACCTCGCCGATCGCTGCCCAGTGGGCGTGGCAGCAACACGGCGGCACGGGGATGTCGGCGCGGGTGGTTCGGCTGTCGCCGACGCTGATCGAGTCGATGCCGTGGCCTGTCGGCTCGCTGGCCCCGGCGGTCGGCGCGTTGCGCGCCGGTGACGTGCAGGCGTGCGGTGCCGCGGTGGTCGACGCGTTCGGAGCGGGCGGGTCGACCGAGGGTGCGGCGGGTCTCAGTTGGTGGTCGGCGGCGTGCGCACGAGTCGCGCAGCGCGCGGCACGGCGGCCGACGACGACCGTCGCCGATCCACACTGACCCGGGCGCGTGCCCGCCACTCGTCGAAGCGCAGCGGCCACCCGGGCGAACCGGCGATCATCCACAACAGGGTGAGGCCCACCAGCTCGGTCACGTGGACCAGCTCAGCGAGTGCGGTGCTCCCGCCGTCGACCACGTCGAACGCCGCGGCGGCGATCATGGTGCCGACGAGAGCGGCGGTAAACGGGAGCAACCCGAACGCACGGTGTGGTTTCCAGGCGACGTACAACAGCCCGATCGCCAGTGCTACGCCGAACGCCCCGAGGTGGCGGGCCACATGGGTATCGGCGCCGGCGAAGTTCCCCGTGGCCAGACCAGGGATGCTCTGGGCGAGCAACACGATCGCCGTCCAGGCCAGCGCCGGACGAAGCCACCCGCCCCGACCGAGACGGGCGGGTCGCGCTCTGGCGACCACTGCAGGCACCAGGTCGGGAACGGCTTCGGCGGGGCGAACGCGCACGATCCGGTCGAGGCTGCCCAGCCGTTCGGCGTAGGACCGGCAGGTCGCACACCCGGCGGTGTGCTCATCGAGCGCCCGCTGCTCGGATGGACGGAGTTCCCCATCCGCAGCGGCGGAGAGCAGTTCGCGGGCCGATGCGCACTTCATGCGCAATCTGTCGTCGCGCGAAGGGATTTGGTTCCGCCGCTGCGACAATGGTCTCGATGGATCGCCTGACCACGCTGCTCGAGGCCGCACGCGACGGTGATCGCGACGCGCTCGAGCAGTTCATCGCCGAGACGCAGGCCGACGTGTGGCGGCTGTGCCACTACCTCGGCGATGCGCCGGTTGCAGACGATCTGGCGCAAGAGACCTACGAGCGGGCGATCGGCTCGATCCACCGCTACCGGGCCGATGGACCCGGCCGGGCATGGCTGCTCACGATCGCCCGCCGCGTGTGCGCCGACCATGCTCGCCGTGCCGTGCGCCGACGTCGACTCGATGCCGCCGTGCTCAACGACACCACAGCCGGGTCCGGCACGGGCCGACTGACGGCGCCCGATGCGTCGGGACGGATTGCGCTCGACGAACTCGTCGCCGAGCTCGACGACGACCGCCGGGAGGCCTTCGTGCTGACCCAGGTGCTCGGGATGCAGTACGACGAAGCCGCCGCAGTGCTCGACGTGCCGATCGGCACCATCCGTTCGCGTGTGTCGCGGGCGCGTGGTGACCTGCTCGACGCGCTCGACGGTGGCGCCGACGCCGCCGTGGCGACGTGACGGATGACCAGCAACGATCCTCGATCTACGGGAACCGCACGCCGATGACCGGCGACCACTCTCACGTGGCCCGATTCACATCACTCCGTCGTCTCGGTGCGGCGTGTGCGACAACCGCCGCAATTGCGACGGTCGCCGTCGCGTGCGGCGCGGACAGCAGCAACTCCGAACCCACGACTGCGCCCCTGTCCGAGGCAGCCCAGCGCGGCCAGAGCATCATGAGCACCAACGGCTGCGCGGCGTGTCATGGCGCTGACTGGAACGGCGGCGCCGGTCCGGCGTTGACCGGCTTGTACAACACCGAGCGCACCCTCGACGACGGCACGGTGGTGCTCGCCGACGACGAGTACCTCATGACAGCGATCGCCGAGCCGACGGCTCAGGTGGTCGAGGGCTACACGCTGCGTATGCCCGAGAACAGCCTCGATGATGCGGAGATCGCCGACGTGATCGAGTTCATCAAAGCGGTCGGCCCGACCGACGGTGGTTCCGGTGAATAGCCGACGAGTTCGGGTGCGTGCCGCCGCGCTGATCGCTGGTGTCCTCGTGCTCGCAGCCTGCGGCGGTGGTGATGGCGATGATGCCGGCGAGGCGTCCAGTGCCACCGTCGCGCCGCCGGCGACCGCCCCGACGATCATCGAGTCGGTCCCCGACGATCGACCGTTCGCCGGCATCGTGCGCACCCCAGCGCCTGCCGTCAACTCGACCGCATTGCCCTCCCTCAGCGATCCCGGTGAGGTCGAGTTCCAAGCCGACCCGGGTGATCTGCAGGTGGTGTACTTCGGCTACACGAACTGTCCCGACGTGTGTCCGACGACGATGTTCGACTTCACCGTGGCGTTGCGCCGAATGCCCGCCGAACTCGCCGAGCGTGTCGACACGGTGATGGTGACCATCGACCCCGATCGTGATCTGTCGATCCTCGACGACTACGTCACCAGCTTCGTTCCCGATGCTCGCGCCGCCGGCACGGTCGATGCCGACATCCTCGCTGCTGCCGCCGCTCCATTCGGGGCGACGTACGACGTGCGCACCGCCGACGACGGCAGCATCGAGGTCGACCACAGCGCGTTCTTGTACGTCGTCGACGACCAAGGCGAGTTGCTGCTCACATGGCCGTTCGGAATCGAGTCGGCAGAAATGGCGGCCGACCTCGTCCAGTTGTTCCAGGCGCAGTCCGCGTGACTCGTCGGCTGGTCGCCGCGCTGGCCGCTGGCCTGCTGGTCCTCTCCGCATGTGGCGACGACGGTGAGGAAACGCTCGAGGTCGCCGTGGTCGACGGCGACGAGGCGGCGACCTACGAGTATGAGATCCCGCCCGGCGCCGGTGAGGCCCTCGATGCGGGCGAGCCGCTGGAGATCCTGCCCGGTGAGCTCAACGTCGAGGTCGGCGAGACGATCCGCATCGTCAACGACGACGATCGCGGGCACAACGTCGGCCCGTTCTTCGTCGGCGCTGGCGAGACCCTCACCCAGCAGTTCGCGTCGCCGGGGGAGTTCGTCGGTGTGTGCACCGTGCACCCGAGCGGTGAGTTGGTGTTGGTCGTCACGGACCCTGCCGCTTGATCGGAGCGCCCGGTGTGATCGAGTCGACCGGTGTTGACGAGCGAGTGGGCACCGCGTGGTCGATGTGGTCGATTCGTCTGGTGTGTGCGGGTGTGCTCGGCGTGTTGATGGCGCTGGCCGTTGGCTCGCCCGTTGTGGCGGACCCAGCGGGACCCACCGACTATCGCTCTGAAGTGGTCGCCATCGAACCGTCGGCAGCGGTCGTGGTGACCGTGATCGGCGGTGACTCGTTTCTCCAGCTCGTCGCCGACGCCGGGACCGAGGTGCTCGTCGTCGGATACCAGGGCGAGCCGTACCTGTGGTTCCAGCCCGATGGAACGGTGCTCGAGAACCGCAACGCGCCGAGCACCTATGTCAACGAGGACCGCTTCGGCGGCAGCGACATCCCACCGAACGCGTCCGTCGACGCTGAGCCCGACTGGGTCGAGGTCGCCAGCAGCGGTCGGTACGCCTGGCACGACCATCGCGCCCACTGGATGCAGCGCAGCCGCCCACTCGGTCAAGGTCCCGGCGACCAGATCCTCGAAGCGGTGATCCCACTCGAGGTCAACGGCGAAGCGGTCGATGTCACCGTCATCAGCACCTGGCAACCAGCACCGTCCGCCGTGCCGGTATGGATCGGGTTGGCCCTCGGTGCGGCCGTCGCCGCTGGAGCCTGGGCGCTGCGACGTGGTGGTCGTTCGGCCCACCTCGTGACGATCCCACTCGCTGCGGCGGCGGCCGTGGCCGGCATTGCGCAGTTCCGCTCGCTGCCCGCTGAAACCGACCCGCGTGTGTTGTGGTGGGCGCTGCCGACGATTGCCGTTGCGTGCGCGGTTGGCGGGTTGGTTGCGCACTGGCGCAACGCTCGGTTCTTCGGCGACGCGGCCACCCTGCTTGTCGGTGTCGAACTTGCGATCTGGGGATGGATCAAACGCGACGGCTTCTCCGCTGCGCTCATTCCGACCGATGCACCGGGATGGTTCGATCGGCTGGCGACCGCTGCTGCGCTCGTCGGCGGCGTCGGCCTCACCGGTTTGGCGTTGTGGTGGCTGTTCGCGCCCGGGTTCAGCGGTTCCACGGAGCGGTCGGACTCACCGCTCCCGGCCCACCCGTGAGTACGTCGACGCCGGTATCGGTGACGAGCACCGTGTGTTCGTACTGCGCCGTGCGCTTGCCGTCGGCGGTCACCGCCGTCCAGTCGTCGTCCCACAGTTTGTAATTCACCGTGCCGAGCGTGATCATCGGCTCGATCGTGAACGTCATCCCGGGGCGCATGATCGTGGATGCCCGCGAGTCGTAGTAGTGCAGCACCTGAATGTCGGTGTGGAATTGCTGGCCGATGCCGTGGCCGACGAAGGCCCGCACGACCCCGTAGCGATAGGGCTTGACGTGATCCTCGATCGCCCGGCCGATGTCGCTCAACGGTCGTCCCGGCTTGACCGCTTCGATGCCCTTCCAGGTGGCTTCCTCGGTGACCCGCACGAGTTGTTGGCTCTCCGGGTCGACATCGCCGACGAAGAACGTGGCGTTGGTGTCGCCGTGGACACCTTGGTGGAACCCCGTGACATCGATGTTGCAGATGTCGCCATCTTGCAGCGGCCGCGAGTCGGGGATGCCGTGGCAGATCACCTCGTTGATCGAGGTGCAGCTGGCTTTGGGGTACCCGTGGTAGTTGATCGTCGAG
>JBCCVW010000053.1:0-23616 GCA_039194665.1 Actinomycetota bacterium | reverse complement strand
GTCGTGCGACACCCCACCGGGAACACCCAACTCCAACTGCGTGCCATTGACGCCGACCGTGCCATCTCCCACCGGATTGACGAACGTCCACAGCCCACCGTCGACTGCACACGAATTGAAGTCATCCGACACGAAACCCGTGACACCAGAACTACGAGTGGTGAACTGCGCGTCCGGTGTCTGACTCGAGTTGCCGAACGCATCGTTTACGACGATGCTGAAGTGGTACGTCGAATCGGCCGAGAGACCTGCGATGTCCACGCTATGAGATGTGGACAAGACAGGCGACCCAGCTACGCCCAACTCGTAGGCGCTTGTCGATCCGTACTGGACAGAACCGGTCGTCGGCTTGTCGGTCGTCCATGACACCGAGGCGCCCTCGGCATACGGCGTGACCACCACATCGGAGATCACCGGGTCGTCCGACTCGCGTACAAAGCTGGCAGTTGCGACCACCGAGTCGATCAACGACCACGTCAACGGGTTCTCGCTCCCCGTGAGATCGCCCGTCCACCCGGTAAATGTCCACCCATCGGCTGCAGTGGCCTCGACCGTGACCTCTGTGCCGAACGCGTACTGCTCCTGACTCGGGGCCACAGAGACGGTGCCGTCGCCGGTGGTGCCGACGTCGACGGTCAATCCGGCGCCACCAGATCCGAGTGGCTCGACGGTGACGTCACCGAACGTCGCATCGACGTGGTGCGCGAGCAGCACGAGTGATCCAAGCTGCGGGTCGTCGGGTTCGTCGAATCCGGCGAGTGTCCACGACGCCGGCTCACTTTGGTCGTCCGGCCATACCTTGAGGGAGTAGCGGGGCACCCCGAAGTCGTCGGTCTCGACGCGCATCTTGTAGATCAGCGTCGTACCGACCGCTGGCGGCGCACCGTAGGGAAGCGCCGCAAGCGTCGATCCATTGTTCCCCGTGAGCTGCAGTCGAGCCGACGTCGGCGTGTCCCACCACCACCAGCCGATCGCTCCGTGTGGAAGCCAGCCAGACTTTGGTTGCGCAGTTGCCACCGGGTTATCCGTGTGACCCGACCAGCGCACGAGCAGTCCAAGACCTGCCGCTGTGCCACTGAGCCCAGAAGAGAAACCGCTCTCGTCCAGCGCGTTGATGGTGACGGGCACGGTGACCTCGTACTCGGTCCACGAGATGTCCCCGAGTGCGAGGAGCCGGTCATAGCTTGGTTCAACGATCCGTGCGCCGTCGCCGTCAAGCGTCCATCGGCCATCGACGATCTGGGCTGCGTCAGAGACTTCTGCGACCGTGGACCAATCAACGGAGTACGACTCGGGCCAGGTGGTGCCATCGTCGAAGAAGACCTCGACATCGACCACGCTGACGTCGCCTGCCGAATCGGTTGCAGTGAGACGGAGAGCGTTCGCGCCGTCACTGAGCATCACCACCGGCAACTCGACGTTGAAGTCGCCCGTTCTCGCAAGCCGACGGAAGTCCGGGCCGATGCGCAACGACGTGTCCGGGCCGCCGTTCAGGGAGTATGTGAGCGTCGCAACCCCGTTGGGATCCGTCACGTTGCCCAGCACGTTCACGGCCACCTGGGGGACGCCAAGGTCGCCGAACCGTTGCTGCAGACCATTCCAAACGTCGATGTTCGGCCCACCGCTGGCGGACTCGAACGTTGCGGTGACGCTGGTTGACACGCCCACCGTGACAACAAGCGGGTTCGACGAGCCCGAGGCGGCTCCCGACCAACCGGTGAACACCGCGCCGCTCTGCGGCGTCGCAGTGAGCGTCACTTCCTCGCCGACGTAGTACTGCGCCTTTGCCGGTTCGACCGAGACCGAACCCGGCCCGATCGTCGACGTCGACAGCGAACCGGTCTGGTTGCCGGTCTCGGCGAAGACCGCGGTGACTGCCGTATCGGCGCCGATCTCGAACGAAGCCGACGACGACGCGTCTGGGCCGAGCTGACCTTCGACGGTCAGTGTTTGCACCGCAATGGGCGCGGCGACCTCGGACACGACGGGACTCACGGCGTTGTACGCCGTAGCGTCGACGAGTCCGAAGGTGTATTGACCCGGGACGTGCTCGAGCGAACTCGACAGGTTCTCGCGTCCGAATCCGAACACGGTCATTTCGCCGTTCATCGGTCGGTACGAGTCGGTCGCAATGTCGTCTTGATGGTTGACGACGAACAGCGAACGTCCGACCGTAGGATCGCCGAACGACACCCACTCGGTGCCGACAAGATCGCCGACCCACTCGGTGGCGGCTGTCGTGGTCGTGCCATCGGACCGCACGACGATGTCGGAGTTCACGTCGAGCGTGCCGCCCGGGGTTCCTTCGTAAAGGAACCAATAGTCGCTCGCGGCGTCGAGCACGGTGAGCTGCGCAAAGTCGTCGCCCACCGACCACTCAGAAGTCCACGCTCCGTCCGCGGTCGTACTCCGGAACGTCGCTACGAGCGGACCGGACGAAACGAGCGTCGTCGTAGAGCCGCCGTTCCCCGGATGGAAGTCGCCGGCCGGGAACACCAGATTCGGAATGCCACGGAAGGCACCTGCCGACCCAGCAGCGCTGCTCCATGCGATCCAATCGTTGCCGTCGCCGTCGACAACGCTGGCGAACCCAGCACCGTCCACGTCGTAGTAGTAGGTACCGTTCGACGTCGAGATTCGAAGCGTGTCGAGGCCGCTGTGGGCGACGGACTCGGCGACCGAGATCTGCGGCGCGAACGAGGCCGGCGGGAGCTGCGTTCCGGCCACGTCGAAGTACACGTCGAAGTACCGCCGGCTCGTCGATTCGGTCACCCCAGACAGCTCGATCCACAGCGTCCCCGACGCCGCAGAGACGGGGTCGTATCCCGGTGCCGGGTCGAATTGGAACGGCACAGACGCGTTGGTCACCCCGCCACCCGAGCCCACCTCGACCACGCGGATCGACGCCGGATCGAGGGTCCGCGCGATGCCGACTTGGGTAAAGGCCGCAGAGAAGTCGATCGGCATATCGACGAGCGCGTCGGTCCGTGCAACACCTGCAGGGTCGACTTCGATCCGGGTGCGGTAACCCCACTGCGAGTTCCACCAGTCGCTGGGCACCGGCGGATCGACGAGCCAGCGCTCGAACGACCATCCAGAGTCTGCGGCGGCGGTCAACGTCACCAAGTCGCCGACTTGATGTGTTCCGCCGGCGGGCGCCGCCTCCAGCTCGCCCTGCCCGTTGGTCTGCAGAGTGAGCTCGACCTGCCCGTAGGGGTCGCTGACCGCGAGACCGGTCAGACTCGCCAGCGCGGTCGCCCACCGCTCAGCCAACCACCGATCGCCGTCGTCGTTCGGATGGAGCCCGTCGTTCGTCTGTGCCCCGATGTCGAAACCCGTATTCAAGTCGACCGTGACGACCGGCGACTGTGCGGTGGTCGTCGAGTCCGCCAACCCTCGTAGTAGCGCATTGAACTCGGTGATCTCCGAGCCGGCGAGATTCTCGGGCGGGATCTCCGCAAGCAGGACCGCGACGTCTGGTTGCTCGGCGCGGGCATTGTTGATTGCACTCTGCACGCGACTGGTCGCCAGCGACGGGGTGATGCTGTTACCACGTAGGTCGTTGACGCCGATCATCATCAAGATCACGTCCGGCTGTTCCGCGGCGACAACGGGACCGATCGCGTCGCGCACATCTCTCGTTTGCCACCCCTCGATCGCCAGCGAGTCGTGATCCCACAGCCCTTGCGCAAGGAACTCGCCGGACGGGTGCTCGTCGTATGGACCGACGAACTCGGCGTCGGACCCGCCCGTCTCGATCCAGCGCTGAAGGTGATAGCGGTATGTGCCCGAGACGCCTGGTCCGAACGACGACGCTCCGGCGGTGATGGAGTCGCCGACCGCCATGACTCGCAGCGTGTCGTCGGGGATTGGTTGGAAGGTTGCCGTGACGTCCGTGTCGGCAGACATCGTGATCGTCAGCGGATTCTCCGTGCCAGTCGCGTCACCAGACCAACCCACGAACCGTTGCCCGTCACCCGCCACCGCCGTGACCGTGACCTGATCACCGACGTCATAGGTCGCCTGATCCGGCGACAACGACACCACACCGTCGCCGACCACCGACGCCGACAACGTCACCGGCACATCCTCCACGAACGTCGCCCCAATGGCGACGTCCGACGTCACCTCGAGCTGCAGCGGATTCGCCGCACCCGACGCGCCCCCGGTCCACCCAACGAACGACCACCCAGCATCCGGGGTCGCCGTCAACTCCACCGACGAACCATCCACATACTCACTCTGAGCCGGCGACAACGACACCGACCCCCCGCCCGACGGGGTCACATCCACCGTCCACGGTCCAGGCTCGGCCACAGCCGACACGACAAAGTCGTCCCAATACTTCGACCCACCGGCATGCCCCCACACACCGATCGAACCCGTCGTCAACCGCGAGGCACTCGAATCGACCGCATCGATCTGCCACGCCGACGGCTTCACCGAGCCCGACTCCCACACCCGCGCCCGAATCACCGTCGCAGACCCGGTGTCGGTGACTTCGATCTCGAACTCGTACCACTCGTTCGGCGACGGCACCACCCCACTGTCGGTATCACCCGAGACCGACGTTCCATGCGGACTCAACCGGAACGACCCACCTTGACCACTGAACCGTCGCAGCCGGTAGTACGAGTCCGACCCCGGATAATCACTCAGCACCGTTACGCCAACACCCGACGACGCAGCGGTCATCTGCATCCGACCCGACAACACGAATCCATCAGCCGCCGACATCGACTCGGCGACGTAGTGCGAGTGAATGTTCGAACCCGACGAACTGGTCCCCAACACCTGCGATCCGTCAACCGTCGACACCGAGAACAACGAATCGTCCTCCGCCAGACTGTTCCACGCACCGGTATCCAACCACCCCACCGGATCGCTCCCCGACACCACACCCTCGAAGTCCTGCACCACGGGCGGTTGTGCATCAGCCGATCGGTCGGCCAGACCGACCACGATCGTCGTCGCGAGCAGCGCACCGGTCGCGACCCAGCCCGCCGCGTTCATCGACCAACGCTTCGCAGATGTACTCACGATTGCCCTCCGCCCGTCAGGACTGCAATCTGACGCCAGTGGTGTCAGTTGTTTACACTTCCAACGTGCAGCTGCCTGCACCCACTACGAAGAGTAGCAACCGACCACACGAAGACTGCCCTGAGCGCGCAAACCTCAAGACATCTTGACGTTATTGGTCGCGGACCTCGATTGAAACGGGCTGCACAGGCGCTGCCGGCACTCGTCCTCCCGCCGGCAGGAATTGCCATTGGAACGTGTACCGCCCAGGTTCCTCGGGAGCGAGGAACGAGATGACCACTTCGTTGTCGTCCCCCGGCTCGACAAGCGTTCCCGCCGAGACATCGAGAATCGTCACGGGATCGCCTCCCGTGAACACCCACCTGTCCGCCGCCGTCCACGCACACGTGCCCACATTCGAGTTGGCCCACGTCGCCGTGACCTGCTCGCCGGGCGCCACCGAAGCGCCAGGATCGAGCGCCACCGCACTGCTCACTTCGATCGACACGACACAACCGTCCGTCAACGCGTCGGCGGCGACGTCGACGAAGACCGAACGAGCGAGATCATCAAGCACTGCGATCGCGGCGTCTTCCTCAGCGGCGCCGGGCACCACCGCATCGATCTCGACGAGGTGCGTACCGGTGGCGGTCAGTCCTTGAAATGAGTACTCCGAACCATCGACGCGGCGCACGCCGGACCCGTTGACGAACTGAACGACGTCGGCCGATGTACCAATCGCCTCGAGATCGCCGACGGCATCCCGGTCCGCTGTCGTCGCCGACTCCACGAACTCGCCGGTGCGATCGCGCACGATGCGGACCGACAACTCCGCATCGAAGCCGTCCGCTCCTGCGCCGACGAGCAGCAACGTGACATCGTCGCCCTCCGACTGCGCCGCTTCGACGCGCGAGAAGCGACGTTCGGGGTAGCGCAGTGTCACGCCGTCGACGGTCGCCCGCACGAGCCCATCGTCGGTCGCCGTCGTCGACACGGGCGAGGACGCCGCCGCGTCGCTGCTCGACGGGCGCTCAGCCGTCGTCCCGTCTGACGTGCCCTCTGCGGACGCCGAGGTGTTCGAGTCGCCGCCAGAGCAACTCACACAGACGAGCAACGCTCCGCACACAGCCACGCACGCTCTACGAACCTGCACCGTGACGCCATGGGTCCACAACACACGGCGGGCGCAGCTACGCGAGGGGTCGAATCTGGGCATCGGGATAGGCCTCCAGAGCGACTCTAACGACGCTGCCCGCCAAGCGACGGTCGCCGTCAGGCGCGCGGTCGAATCAGCCGTTTCGCTCCGGGTATCCGCTCTGCCACCTGCGCAACGAGGTTCCGCGCGTTGACATCGGTGAGCAACAGCAGGGTCGCTGCGGTCGCCAACGTGGTCATTGCGGCAATGACGAGGACGACAGCGCTGGCGAGCCCGATCTCGACCAGCGGAACCTGCACGAGCAGTCCAAGTGAGGCAGCTACCGCGCACACGATGATCGGCGGACCGACCGACCGCAGAAACGCAAACACACTGACCCCGACGAATCGCGCCACCAGCCACTGACTGATCGGAAGTAGGAACACCACCGAGACCACTGCCCGGGATGCAGCCATCCCCAGCACCTGGTCCGCTGTGCCCGAATCTTCGAGTAATAGACCGACTCCGACAAACGACACCGCGCTGACCACCGCCCCAAACCAGACGATCCACGCCTGAGCGCCTGGATGGCCCGCCGCTTGCAAGGCGGGGCTGTTCACCATGCCGACGATCGAGACGAGCCCGACGATCGTCAACAGCTGAAGTGCAGGAGCGGCGGCCGACCATTCGTCTCCGACCACTTCCATCAGCGGCTCGGCACAGACGAAGACCGTCGCAAGCACCGGAGCACCGATGACGAATGCGGCTGCGGAGAGCGAACGATAGCGCTCGGCGAGGCGCTCACGATCGCTGAGCGAACGCGAGAGATCGGCGAGCGCAACGCCGGCGATCGGCAGCACCGTGGTCTCGATGACTGCGGCCACAAGGCGGTACGACAGCTGATACAGCCCGATCGCAGTGGCTCCGAAGAACACTCCGATCAACAGCGCATCGATGCGCGAATTGACGAAGACGCCGACGCTCGAGAGCGTCGACTTGAAGGCGAACGGAAGCAGATCGCGCGCATCCGCCCGCCGGAAACGCCAGTGGGGGCGCCAATCGACGATCAGCCAGATCACGACTGCGGCCACCACCGCCGTGACGATCTGTTGGGCAACCAACGCCCAGATCGACGGCGCTACGAGCGCCCACACGATGCCAACGATCGCACCGAGCACACTGGCTGCGGTCGTGCGAATAGCCAGGTCGCGATATCGCAGGGCACGGTGCAGCGTGGCTTCCTGGACGACAACCAAACCCTTGAGAACGACGAGGGTCGAAAGCGCCCAGATCGCGACCTTTGCGTCCGGGGTGTCGTTCACGCTCGCCCACCACGGGCTGATCGCGCAACAGATCGCCACCATCACGAGCGAGAAGAGCAACGCCATCCAATACGCGCTGTCGAGGTGGCGCCACGTGAGCCCGGGCCGCTGGACGATGGCGGGGATGACTCCCTGCTCGATCAAGACCTGAACGAAGGCGATGAAGAGCAATGCAAGAGCGACCGTGCCGAAGGCCTCAGGACCGAGCACGCTGGCGAGGAGGAACGCCGTGCCAAGCGTCGACGCAAGGCGGGCGCCGTTCATCACGAACGACCATCCCAGTGCCGTCTGCACCCCCCGGGTCGAGACCGGAATCAGTTGGTCGGCATCGTCGGCCGACGAGCGCTCGGTAGCCGGTCCGTCGGTCATCGAGCGAAAGTTACCCAACAGACCCCCAATGCCCTTCGGGTAGGGTGTCGTTCGATGAGGAATCTGTGGACGTTGGCGACATCGCCACTGGTGTGTCTCGACGTCAGTTGCGCTCCTCCGAGCCGTTGCTGCTCGCCGCGCTAGTTCCACTCCCTTATGCGCGTCCTCGCAGCAATCGCCTACTACGGCACGACGAACGAGCCGTTCGTCCGCCGACTCATCGACGAGTACAGATCGATGTCATACGACGTCGACGTGGTCGTCCTGTCCGAAGCCCAAAAAGATCTCGACGGCTGCGAGGTTCGCGTCGGTCTGCCGATCGACGATCCGTACTCGTTGCCGTTCGCCTTCCGACCGCTGTTCGAGGAGCGCCGAGACGACTACGACGTGTTCATCTACTCAGAGGACGACACGCTCATCGCCGAGAGCGCTGTCAGCGCATTCTGCTGGGCGGCATCGGTGCTCCCCGACGGCGTGGTCGCCGGATTTCTTCGGACCGAGTCGACGTCGACGGGAAGCCTGAGGTGCTCGTCGGTACACAGCCGCTTCCACTGGGATCCGACGTCGTCGTTGGTGGCGGACGGAGAGGTGTTTGCCGAGTTCACCAACGAACACGGCGCAGCGTTCATGCTGACTCGCGAACAGCTCGCCACGGCGATCGACAGCAACGGATGGACTGTGCGTCCGCACGACACGCTGCGCCACGACATGCGCGTGATGGCCGCTGTACACCCCTACTTGAACTGTGGGCTGAAGAAGGTCGTGTGCACGACGCGCCTCGACGACTTCTTGCTCCCCCATCTGACCAACCGGTACGCGACATCGACGCTTGGCGTGGCGCTCGAGGAATTTCGCGCCCAAGCGGACGTACTCGCCTCCATCGCGTCGGGGAGTACTCCTGCGACGCAGCTCGTCTCGCCCACCGCGGCGGTCCCCGACCCTCGTTGGGACATCACGTTTTGGCCGGCACCCGACCACGACAGCATCGCCTCGGTACCGCCCGGCGCAAGGGCGGTCTTGTCGGTCGGCGTTGGATCGGGGGCAACCGAAGCAGAACTCGTTGCACGGGGCACGTCAGTCGTTGGCGTTCCGTTCGACAATGTCGTCGCAGCGAGCGCGCGTCGACGCGGCGTCGAGACGACGGTGCCAGACCTCGACAGTGCACTCAACGACCTGGACGACCGGAGCTTCGACGCGATTCTTGCGCTCGACGTGCTGCATCACTTCGAGGATCCTGCCGACGTGCTTCGTCGACTGAGGCTGCTCCTGCGGCCCGGCGGACGCATGATCGCCACGGTCCCCAACGTTCGACGCGAGCAGATTGGATCGCTCGTCCGCCGAGATGCCCGAGCACGGGTGCGGCGCGGCTTCGAGTCGACGCGAGTACATCCCACGTCGCCGTCGGTTGTCGCACAATGGTTTCGCTCCGCGGGCATGACCGCCCCGAACGTCGTGGGTTCGTCACGGCGTCCACAGCTCGTGGCGCGGCTCGTCGACCAGACACTACGGGTCACCGCAACCAACGGCTCACCCGACGCCTCCGAGCAGCACCGCAGGCAGGACACGTCGCACAGCGCGCACAACGTGCCGCGCGTGAGCGTCGGTCTGCCGGTGTACAACGGTGAGCGCTACCTCCGAACGGCGCTCGACAGCCTTCTGTCACAGTCGTTCGACGACATCGAGGTCGTCGTGTGCGACAACGCCTCGACCGATGCGACTCAGCAGATCTGCGAGGAGTACCTCGCCCGAGACGATCGTGTGCGCTATCTACGTCAGCATCGCAACATGGGAGCCGCCCACAACTACAACTGCACGCTCGAACTCGCTCGCGGCGAGTTGTTCAAGTGGGCTGCCCACGACGACGTCTGCCGACCCGATTTCATCCGGCGGTGTGTGGACGAGTTCGAACGAGATGTCGATGGCGAGCTCGTTCTCGTGCATCCCCGTGCGCTGTTGATCGACGATGAAGGCGAGCCGATAAAGCTCGACCCCGACGATCTGGCGCTCGCCGAGGACGATCCCGTCCGCAGGTTCGCACACGTCATCCGCCACGTCTCCGCAGCGAACGCAGTTTTCGGGCTCTTCCCGCGTGCGGCACTCGAGCGCACGGCACGTATCGCACCACACGAGGCGAGCGACTGGACGCTGCTCGCCGAACTGGCGCTCCACGGACAGTTCAGATGTGTCGACGATGTTCTCTTCGAGCGACGGATCCACGACGGGGCCTCGTTGCGGGCGATCCTGCTCCAGGGCGGGAAACGCAAAGCGACCCTCGCATGGTGGAACACCGACAACGTCACGCTGCGTGGTCTCGTTCCGTTCAGTGTGCAGACCAGTTACGCCCTGTTTCGGGCGGTGGGGCGGGCGCCGCTCACGCCGCGCCAGCGTCTCCGCGCACTCGTGGCTGTACCTGCTGCCTACTGGCCGCGTCTCGCACGGTTCCATGTCGGACGGCTCAAGAAACGACTACGCGGAGAGTCGCTGAGCACACCCGCGGATATCGACTCCGACGATCCAGACGCATCTGTCGCAGCTGACTCCTGACGCTGCGGGCGCTGATCGCAAGCGCGATCAGTCCTCAAGCGGGCCCGGGTCCTCGTCGGCAACCAGCGCGACGAATGATTCGGGGTCACGCATCTGCGCGACGTTCGCACGAAGCCAGCCGATGTCACGATCCCACCACGCTGACGCCAGCAGCGCCTGCACCGTGGCCTCGTCGAACCGATATCGAATCACTCTCGCTGGAACGCCGCCCACGATCGCGTAGGCGGGAACGTCGGTGGTCACCACCGCTCCCGCCGCAACAACAGCACCATCACCGATCGCGATTCCACTCTTTACCGTTGCGCCCACTCCGATCCAGACGTCGTTGCCGATCACGGTGTCGCTCAGCTCATCGTGACCGTCTTCGGCGACGAGGTCGTATCCGAGCTCGGGCAGCCGGCGGTAGAACAACGGGTGCGTGGAGACGAAGTGCGTTGGGTGTTCGGCGAGTCCCACGACGCAGTACGGCGCGATCGAACAAAAGCGCCCGATGCGAGTTCGGCTGATCCGGCTGCCAGTTTCGATGTACGTGAACGCTCCGACCC
Source organism: Actinomycetota bacterium (assembly GCA_039194665.1). Lineage (GTDB taxonomy): Bacteria > Actinomycetota > Acidimicrobiia > Acidimicrobiales > Ilumatobacteraceae > JABSQH01. The sequence goes on along the minus strand of JBCCVW010000053.1, from coordinate 12,682 downwards.
TCGATCCGGCGATGAACACCGGCCCGCCAAGGCGGCACCCCTCTTCGAATGTCGTAGTCGAGGAGATCCAATAGTCGTCGTCGGTACCGAGATCGAGAAGGCCGAACCGGCGTTTGAGGTTCTTGCGCGTCACGGCGCGGGCGATTCCGGAGGGGGCGACCATCCGTACGATTCGCGACCACGAGGCGCTCATCGGCCTGTGATGGTCTTGATCGTCGTGGCGATCAGAGTCGCGGATCGGCTCTGCCGCTGATCCACCCGCCGATACGCCCGTTCGGCGGAGGATACGACGGCGCCCAGCACAGGGGAACTGAGCGCGAGTGAGCCCTCGTACCAGTGCATCCAGCCCAGGTCGGGAAACTCACCCCGCACGAGATCGGCGCCGACACCGCGCCACGTGTAGCGGTGGGCGAGCGCTGCGCCGTGCGACCCGGCGGCCTGGGCACCCTCGAGAGGGAACGCTCCCCACGCTGCGGCTTCCGCGCGATCGGGGTCCGACCAGAACGACTCGATCACCGCGCAACAAACATCGCGCACGTCGGCATACGGGTCGACGAGATCGCAGTCCAGCACCAGCGCGTCAACAAAGGACAACACCGTGTCGCGAAACGTATGCAGACCCCAGTCGAGAACGGGCTCATCCCGTTCTGAGGCAAGCACCGGAACGACGTCGTCGCCATGTTCTCTGTAGTCCACAACGGTGCCGTGGTCAGCGGCGCAGAACATCTGCACACACGTGCCGAAACCTCGCGCCCGCCGAATGCCGCGCCGCCGCCGATGGTCGTACAGGTAACACTCTGCGTCGTCCAACCATGCGGGGTCCGTCGCAGGGCGAGGGAGCCCCGCCTGTTCGGGATCGTCGAGGCCGAATACGAAGATTCGGGGAGCGCTGACGCCGGTCGACGAGAACAGCGCATGAACCGCGCGCACTTGGCTACCAACTCCGCCGAAGTCCACGATCCCGCACGCGACGTCATCGAGAAGTCCCTCGGCGTCGAAAAACCGGAGCACGCGTTCCCGACGCGTCGTCGCCCGCGCGAGCACTGTTGAACGAACGCGTGCGTCGGCCAACACCGCGCGAATGGCGCCCTCGTGGGGTCGCGCTGCGATGTGTCCGCCAGCGACAGCCGTCGCTGCGAACGCGTCAGCGACGTCGGTCCATTCCAGGTCGAACCGGCGCAAGACGTCGTTGATGGACATCTCGTCGAGGTCGCGGAACACCCAGCCGACTTCCTCTTCATCGAGTTCGAAGGTCGCCGCGAGGTTGGTGGAGCGTCGACTCACCGCGAGGTACCGCGCCTCGATGTCCAGACCCAGCCGCTCGATCAGCCTCGTCGCGAGATCGCGCATCACCTGGCCGTCACGCGCGAGGAACACGAGGCGCCGCAATCCCAGTCGTTGGGCGCGCATCAGAAGCCACAGCACGAAGCCCACGAGCGTCGGCGCAGCGACGCCCGCCGCGACTCGACGGATCGCGTCCTCGTGCCCCGAGGAGACGACCGTCTCCAGTCGGGCAATTCGACTTGCGCCTGCCAAGGCCGAGGAGAACCCGGCGGTTGCCGACGCGTCGGCGGCTAGACGACGCTCGAACCGGTTCAGCCGGCCCTCCTGAACCCATCGCGCGTCGATGCCGAGTTGAAGCGGGACGCGCAGATCCGAGTGCGGATGGTCACCGAGGTGGACGATGGCACCGTTGCGATCTGCAACTCGGATGTGATCGAACAGCCCACCTTCGGCCTTGGACGCATCGGTGGCAGACGAAACGACGAATTGCGTGTTCGGTGGCAACTCGACATGGGACCTCAGCAGCTCATCGACGAACTCGGCGGTGAAGTACGCATCGGAGGTGAAGGCAAGCGGCGCCTCGGCGGGGTAAGCATCCAACAACCGACGGGCCGCGGGTATCAGATGCGAGACCTCACGCTCGAGATCGAGCTCAGCCGCGACGAGCTCGGGGATCAGCCGCTGGTCGATCCCCAATCTCGCGACGACCTCGCGATAGAAGTCTTCGAGGCCGGCTCGCGAGTCGAGATGACCCTCCCGTACCCAAACGGCTTGCTCCGCTCGAGCCCGGACCTCAGCGAAGACGACGGCGTCACAATCGACGACGCCGGCGCGGCGGAGTCGCCGACCCAACCACAAGAACAGATCCGCAGGCTGACCGCAGGAGCGTGTCACGACCGTGTCGAAGACGTCGAGCGACAACACAGCCGAACTGGCACCGCCGCCCGCGATGCTCGCGGTGAAGCCGTCCAGCGAGTCGGCCGGTGTGTGGACGGCGTTCTGCGTGCGACTGCGTCGGTACTCGGCCGCCCGCCGACGAATCAAGCGGCGCTGCTCGACCGTCATGATCGGTCCTGCGCCGCCATCAACGATGGCGCCCTCCAGTACACGCAGTAGCTCTTCGGCGCGAGGGCGAACCGCTCGACGAACATGTCGTCATTCGGGAACAGCTTCTGGACTTCGCGACGAGTCAAAAGGTTCACGCGATCCACCGCCGAACGCCTCGAGGCGTGCGACTGCCGGCGGATTCCGGCATCGACGGAGCAACGCAGCATGGATGTCTGCAGCGGCCGACCGAGCCAATGAGCGAACGGGACACCGAAGTGGGGTTCGAAGGGGAACTCCCAGGCGGGAGTCTGCACCCACCCTGACGCTCCAACCCGTCGTGCCTCCCTCGCCATGGCCTCCATGTCGGGCCACCCGCCGACGTGTTCGATGACCGAGTTTGAGTGCACGAGATCGAAGCTGTCGTCGTCGAACTCACTCAAGTCGCGGGCGTCGCCCCTGCTGACCCGGAACAGATCGCTCGACGCACTGTTCGATCCGCCACCGACCTCGAACTCGGTGTGACTCTCATTGAGCAACACGATCTCGGCGATTCCGTCGAGCGCGACGTTGTCCCAGTAGGCCGGACGTCCACCGAGGTCGAGCACGCGAACACCGCCCGGCTGCGCCGCTGCGATCTCTGCGATGAGCGCCGCAAGACGCTCTCCTCGCCGTCGACGAAATCGGTTTACTGCTGCGTCGATCTTCGTCATGTATCCGCTGCTCCCCCGGCCCCGGTCGAGCATCGTTCGGCAACTTCAACGGAACGCGTGGGCACGTCGCCGCACCCAGAACCAGGAGCGAGCGGGTTGAAGGGGACCACCGGATGCCGTTTCCATAGCCCTTTGCGCCGAACTCGCCGCACCAAACCGATCGTGGACTGAAGTTTGTCGCGCAGCGTCAGATCACGAAGCCAAACGACGAACAGCGGCATCCCACGAAATCGCGGCGCCGGAATTCCGAGCATTCGACTCGCGAGCGAGCGACCCCAGACCGCTCCGCGCACCCTGAGCAGCTCGGGCTGTGACGCCGGCAAGTGATCCGGCGTCACCGGCCAAGCGTGCAACGCGCCGGCGGCGATGGCCGACTCGACCACTCGTCGCCCGCGAGCGGAGCGGGCAACGATGAGACTGCGGCCCGGGTCTCGGCCGTCCGGCTGGACGTACCAGGGATCGCCGACCGCAACGTCGGCGAACTCGCTCGTGTGATCTGCACACACGTAGCACCGCCACTGACGATGTGGACCCAACACGTCGCCCCACGACTCGGCATAGGTGAGTTCGGACTCTCTCTCCTCACCCCGGGTGTCGACGAACCTGGCCACCGCGTGGCCGGGCCATCCGTTGCCGCGGTAGCGCAGCCCGACGAGTTGCTGCGGATCGTCGACACCCATCGCCCGCAGCATCTCCAGGGTCCCACGGGTCGTCGGCGTCCCAGCGCAGAAGATGCCGATCGTCAGTCCGAGTTTCCGATTCAAGCGTTCGTCCAGCCGACGGACCTTCGAGGTCGCCGCCACGTCACACGGCTTTCCGATGAAGACGCTCGGCTTCGCCGCGTCGCGCACGAGGTCGAGACGATCGCAGGGGCTCGCTGGCGCATACCGCGACCCGGTTGCCGCCATCATCTCCTCACGGGTCGTGCTGTAGACGGTGCGGTTCAGGTAGGGCACGTCCGCACGCGCAGCCGTGTGCAGGACTCCCCCCATCCCCTCACGCTCGATGCAGTAGAGCGCAATCGCCGTTGCAGCGCCTCCGCTCGAGCCGGCGTACCGAATGTCCTCGTCGCCTGCGTACCCCTCCCAGACTGCAACGACGGGCCCCCAGTCGTTCCGCAAACTGTCGACAACACCCGTCGGATCGGGTCCGTGCTCGAGCTCTACTCCTGGACAGCAGGCCAATGCGCGATCGGTCGTCACGCCATCACGCGTCGACACGATCGGTCGCCGACCGAATTCGATGTCGTCCACCATGACGATGTCGTCGGGCTGGACTGCGGCGCACGCACCGCAGCCGGTGCACAACTGCCGCTCGGCGACATCGGTGATGCTACGTATCGGCGCAAGGATCGGTCGTCGCGTCATACCGGCGCTCCCGAAGCATCGAGATCGTCGAGAATCTCCGCGAACTGCCCCTGCGCTCGATCCACGACGCCCCGGTAACGGCTCGCCAAGAGCGCCCGTTCATCGAGTCGACGTGTTGCCAGCTCGACGAGACGGTCGACAGCATCATCGGTCGACGTGCTCCGTGCATCCACCACGGCGTGGCCCATACCGCACGTCTCGAACACACCTTGGGTTTTCAAGCTGTACGCGATCGAGGCAGCGGGGACGCCCGACGACAACGCGGCCACCGTCGAGTGCATGCGCGTGCCGCAAAACCAATCGAATTGTGCGATGCACCACTTCGTCTCCGACGCCGTCAGAGTGGGAGGAAGGATCGACACGCGATCTGGTTCGGCGAGTGCTTCCGCCACGCGGCGGCACGCCCGTACGTCCGACTCCGGTCCGTCGCCCACTACGTGCGGCACGAGCACGAGGCGGTCGGCAACACCATCGAGCAACTGTCGAGCGACGCGATGCACAAGCGCCAGATAGTCAACAGTCAACCCGAACTGAGCGGTCGCTGCGGGCTGCTCGTTGGCGATCAAGCCGGACACGTTGACCCCGACGACGACCTCACCCGCGCGCTGATGCGACGCTATTTCGCGAACGCAGTCGGACGGTGTGGACGCTGGTAGCGCAAACGCCACATCGACTCCTTCGCGGTGACGTCGCGGGTCGAAACGATCGCCGAGAACCGCCCGCATCGCTGCGAACGATCGAGCATCCCGGGCCCATGCGGACCGGGCGCCTGCAATCACTGCTGACGCGGTGTTCCGGTGCGAATCGTGTTCGAACGGGCCATAGGTTTGGGGTAGGAGAACGAGCGGCCGACCGAGCCGGAGAGCGATCTGCTTTGGCAGTACGACGAGGTTCCAACGGGGGATGCCGTAGAGGTCGGTGAAGCTATCGCCACCGCTGATGTCGAGAATGGCTGCGGCCCGGCGCATCGCCGACACGTTGCGGTTGGGGAGGACCCGAAGCGCGCTGCTGACGCGCATCGCCCAAAGACTCTCGCTGCGATGAAGCCTGCGGGATATCCATGCCCCGTCACGGGAGTGCTCGACACTGGCCTGCGACGGACTTGATCGGCGACCGCGACCGTTGTCGAACACCAACACTCTTGCGTCCGGGCGATGCGCGGCGACGGAGTGCAGTACAGCTTCACTGAGCGCGTTCACTCCAAGGTTGCCGGTATCAGCGGCCGCCCCGAACAAGCAGTAGTCGGGTTCGCCGACGGACCCGACTACACCCCGCGTCACCGAGCCCCCGACGTACTGACGAGGGCCCGCCCCAAGAACGACTCGACCTCAGACTGGGGCATGCGTTCCACGTTGACGCGGAACCAGACCTCGGTGAGCAGACAGCGGAACTTCATGAGCGGACTCGCCGATTCAGACAGCGCCGCAAGTTCGTCACGGCCAAACCCGAACATCGACGCAAGGTAACCGTCGTCGAGACTCTCCATCCGCACCGATCGACGGTCCCAAATCGTGACTGGAAAGCCGAGCTTTGGGCGCTCGACGAGATCACGAGGCAACCACCGCCGTGCAAGCTCACGTACCAGCCACTTGTCGACCACGAACGGGTGCCTGCGGTCCCCGATCGACTTCGTGCGTCGCAGACGAATCCGCGCTGGGCCATTGAGGCAAACCGTTGCAACATCGTGACCGAGAAACGGAAATCGGCACTCCAGCCCCCACGCCATGCCCAGACGGTCGTTTCGATGCAGGGTCGAAATCAGGTGATAGTTGACAAGCGCCAGCGCCTTGCGGACCGACTTGGCATCAGCCGAGCGCAGGCCGGCCACGTCAAGTCCGAGATCGTCGAGACGGTGCCGGTCCATACCCGAGATGAGGTCGACAATGGTCACTGCCATCGAGCCCTGCGGATCGAACCAGACCCGATCGGCGAACGACGCGGTCCGAGCGCGCACGGCGCGGCGCAGCGGTGCGCGCATGCGCTCGAGAAGATCGGTTGCCCACTCGGCCCCGTATTGCGGGTAACCGAGTAGGTACTCGTCGGCGCCCTCGCCAGTCAGAATCACCTTGACCCCGTCTGCGCTCACCTTGCGTGACACCAGGTAAAAGGGGATGGCATTGACGTGGTACGAAAGCGGCATCTCGTTGGCCCGGGTAACCGCGACCAGCGATTCGACAATGGCATCGTCCGTGGCCTGCTCGACGATGAGGTCAGCGCCAAGATGGCGGGCCAGCATCTCGGCGGCCGGTCGTTCCGAGCTGGCGACGACGTCGGCGTGGTACAGCGGCAGCGAGAATCCTTCGTCGCGCGCCAGAGCAGCGACGAGACTCGAATCGATTCCGCCAGACACGAGGCACGCAACCGGGGCGTCGCTCGTCATACGCAGTCGGATCGACTTCCGCAGTGCTGACTCGAACTGTGCGAGCAACTCGTCATCGTCCGCACCGGCCAGACGCAGCGCCAGATCGTTGTCGTGGAAGCCGCTCGGCCGGATTGGCCGAGTCACATCAAGCGCTCCGGTCGCGGCGTCCACCACGATGATCTCTCCCGCGCCTACCGAACGCAGCCCCTGGTACAAGGTTCTCCACTCGGTGGTGAGTGATCGACCCGCGAGCATGGCGGTGACTGCGATCGGATCGACGCTGCGCCCTTCGGTCAGCGGCCACATCTCGGATGCGAACCGGAAGTCGGTCGCGTCTTGGCAGAAGTACAACGGCTTGATGCCATGGCGATCGCGGGCCAGCGTCAACGTTCCCGCCGAACGGTCCCACACCCCGAGCGCAAAGAAACCCTCCGCATCCTGGACGAAGCGCCGGACACCGAATCGCTCGATGTACTCGACGACCACCGCTGTATCACCGGTTGACACCAGCTCAGGCGCACCGAGTCTCCGCCACAATTCTCGGTAGTTGTAGACCTCGCCGTTGTACGTGATGACGCTACGTCCGGTCGACGAGCACATCGGCTGCGCTGCGGCGTCGCTGAGATCGAGGATCGAGAGACGTACGTGACCCAAACCGACGGGCCCCTCCACCATTCGGCCGCGTCCGTCGGGGCCACGGTGCGCGATGCCGTCGAGCATGCGGTCGATCAAGCGACCATCGGGCGACGCGTCGCCCCGAGTGCGCAACACGCCAGCTATGCCGCACATGGAAACACGCCATCTCTCAACGTTGCGTTCACAGGAGATCTATCGGTCGTCAAGGGAGCATGGTGAACCGCGAATTACGCGGCGGGTGGAGTTGCTCCACGCGCTCGCCTCGCGGCGGCAACCATTCGGGTGGGAGCCCGTCGATGTCGACCGCTTCCCAGTCTTCCCGGCCCGACCCGGGAGCGGATTCGGCCGCAGGTGGCACCCACCGCCCTGTAGCGCCATTCCACAGCGCGGCAATGAGCCCGACGAAGAGGTACAACGTCCCGGTCAGAATCCGGTAGAAGAACGCGTCGAATGTGTAGTAGCTCACCACGATTCCGATCACCGAAGCCGAGAGCGCGAACGCCAGCGACCCGAGCGGTCCGCCCCGCTGCTTGAGGACCGACGCCGCCCAGACGACAGTGACGAAGAAGGCGATGAACATCGCCACGCCAATCACGCCGATCTCGATACCCATTTTCTGGATCTCGTTGTCGAGCAACAAGTACTCCTCGATCGTGAAGGTGCCGAAACCACGGCCGAACCAGGGGTACTCCGCCATCAGCCGCAACACTTCGGGCACACGTTCGACCCGAGCCTGATAGCTCGGGTCATTGGTCGCGCCGGCGAACAAAGAGCGGAGTGTGCCAACGAGCCCGGGAATCAGTGCACCCGCGGCGACCACGAGGACGGCCGCGCCGGCGCTCAGATTCAGGCGCTCTCGCCAGTTGCTACCGATGAAGAGGACGAGACCGACCACGCCGAGCACGAGTACGCCTGACCGCCCAACCGCAAGCAGCGCGCACAGTGCAGCGCTCACCAGGGCACACCAGCGCCAGACTCCACCGGCACTGCGCGCCCTCCACAGCGCAAGTGGTACGAGCGCGGCGGCAACGACGCCGAACTCGATGGGATGCAGCGTGGTGCCGAAGGGTCTGTTGAAGATCGAGCGGGTGCCAACGGCTTGGAACTGCACGCCACCCTGCAGACCAGGGATGACAAGCAAGCGCGATGCGTCGTAGCCAGCGAAGAACTGAACCATTCCGACGCCGCACATGAACATTCCTCCCAGAAGAATGAAGTCCACGAGTCTCGTCACGTTTTCCCACGAACGCACTCTGTCGGCGACATAGAGCGCAACCCCTGCGAGCGACAGTGCGCCCAGAAGCGCACGATCTGCTGACGAGGCTGCCAACGGCGTCAGCGGGCGAAGGTGGCCGAACGACCAGCTGGCGATGAGCACAGCGGTGTACACCGCCAACGCGATCACGACGGGATTGCGGCTCCATACGCCGCGCGCCGCCCCGACGCCGTGGCCTGACCAGAGGCGCTCGAGTCCGAGCATTACCAACAACCCGAGTCCGAGCAGCGTGGCGGGCGTTCCGACTGCGCCGAAACCCGGGACCACCTGCGTCGCCGGGATAACGAACATGAGGGCCACGAACAGCCCCAGCTCGAACGCAGGACGCCTCACGAATTCGCGACCATCTCACCGTGGCGTCGTGCGGGTTTCCCCTTGCTTCGTCTTGACTCTCTCGCTCGTTTCGACGCGGTCCGTTTCGAGTCTTCGGGTTCGTCTTCGGAGTCGTCGAGCTCGTCGGAATCGTCGCTTTCGGCCGTCTCTACCTTCCGTTCGGCCCGACGTCGCAGATACGCATCGACCACGATGGCGAGTACGGCCGCTGCGGCGAGGCCAAGGAGCGCCACTCCTGCGGCGGCCCGTACGACCGAACTCGACGCGCGTTCGACCAACGTCGGTTCGACGAGCGGGAACAGCACCGTTTGATCGATCGCTGCCACGCCGGCTTCTTCTTGCAGCTCGATCAGTTGAGCCCCGAGTTGATCGACGACCACGCTGTAGACGACGCCGACATCGCCGGGCGCGCCGGCCGTCGCACGAATCGCAATGACCGGAGTGGTGATGGCGCCACCCTCCCCCACTTCGAAAGACCCGCCGGGCACCGCCTCGCTGACTGCGTCGGCAAGCTCGACCCGCCGCGACAGCTCGACGAGCAGCTGGGTCGTACTGTTGGCAGGAGGGAAGGGATTGGCCACATTGGCGGGGGCGAGCACGGTGACGTATGTCGTGACCACCTGATCGCCGTTGACCTCCACCGCATCGCTCTCGACCGGCGACGAGAGCTGCGTCAGACGCACAGACGAGCTGGCGTCGGCTCCGACGACATTGTCGAGCAACGACGGCGCAAGCTCGAGTAGCTGGGCAGCCGTGGACGCCGAGACCGCAGCGTCGTCGCTCGCCACGGTGAGGGTGATGATCGAACCAGACTGATCGACCGCTGCAGTGATCTCGCCTGGCAGGGCCTCGGCCGTCAGCCGCTGGATTTCTGCCGGCTGCTCGAACGCTGTGGCCAAGACGGTCGCCGCGACCGCGGGGTCGATCTCCTGGGAGTCGGCGGCCCCGAGATCCTCGCTGGTACGCGTGCGCAACAGCTCCGAACCCTCCGCAACGTACAGCTCTTCTGGACTACCGACGAATGAGAGCCCGACAACGAGCGTCACCGCCAGAACGGGCAAGACGACAAACCACCGCCGAGCCATCACGGTGAGCAGAGAGTAGAAGTCCACCTGAGCAGCCTGCCGATCGAGTGATGGATGGACGCGACAGCGCGGCCGCGAGGCCCCTGAAGCTACCAGAGAACTGCCGAACCGAGACAGGCTTGACAATCTCTGAACTCGCGTCGGGCGGCCGACGGGTTGAGTGATCCGTCAGGCGACGTCGCTGCGCTGCGATTCTGCGTCCGATCGAGCAGCAATGACGTTCGTCAAGAACGCAACGTCCACGGCGTTGGGCCGTACGGTGCCGGCCGCGACGCCGTCGAGCCATTCGTCGCGGAACAACCCCAACGTTGTGAGAGGGGCAAGATCTTCTGGATGCGCCTGCCAGTACTGGCGCATCGACTCCGCGAGCACTGACGCCCCTATCGGTGGCCGACGCGTGCGCTCGAGCCGCTGATACACCTTCCGTGTGAACTTCGTACCGACCGACGTGTAGACCTTGTACTTGTCCCCCACGCTGCGCCCGGCGTAGGCGGACGGCGAAGGACGACCATCGAGTTCAATCTCGGCGAGTTCGCTGTCCAATCGAACCACGAGTTCTGCTGCGAATCGGTTTCGTGCGGTATGGACAGGTGAGACGCTCCGCACGATGTCGATGAAGCGATGGTCGAGCATCGGGTGGACCGCGCCGCGATCGAAGACCACCGCCGTCGACGTGGCACCCGCCCACCGCTGGAGCCGCTCTCGCAAATAGAACTCGTCCAACGCCCGATAGAAGCGATCGTCCATCGATCGCAATGACGTGTCGATCTGCGTCTCGGTGAACCGTTGCGCCCAATCTGCGAAGTCCCGCCGCAACGCCGGTTCCGAGACCCGCTCGTTGACGAACATCCGATAACGCGCGACGAGACGCGACGCCAGGCGGCTGGTTCCAATCGGCAGCACAGGACCGGTGTGGTAGAAGCCGCGCGCCGCCTCCCCGCCGATTCCGCCGATTCGCATCGTCTGGACGTGACCTCGCTCGGCGCGGCGAATGGCTGCGGTGGAGAGCGGGTCGGCGACGTAGTCGAGCCGCCGACTCGCGGCATGACACAGGTCAGCTGCGACATCCGGTGAGTCGATCTCGAGACCATCGAGCGGCAGTACAGTGTGCTCCATCTCAAATCGTCCAGCGAGGTCCCGGGCGACAGCGACGTCGGGGCTCGACTCATCTCCAAGTGTCATCGCTGCAAGACCGCGACGCAGGTCCCGTGGCACGGCGGCGAGCACGATACGTGTATCGAGACCGCCCGACAGCTGAAGGAGCACTTCGGAGTTCGTCTCTACGGTGGTCGTGATCAGCGAGCTGAGGAGCGCCGCAGCCTCACCCACCGCAACATCCATCGATTGCTGACCAGGGGTTGCCCGCTCCGCTTGTCGAACCGTCATTCGTCCGCGCCCGAGGTGGCCGCGGACTCCTGCACCGAGTCTCGTTACACCCCTGAACAGCGTTCGCTCGCCGAGTTGCCATCCCAGGAGGCTCTGCACCGCAAGCGCTTCTTCGTCGAGTCCGGCCCCGAGCCATTGAGCAACCGCGCTCGAACACGTCGACACTGCTGCGGTGTTGCCTCGGCTGGCGACGAAGAGCTGACGTAGGCCCAGGTGGTCCGTAGCGACGACGAGGCTGCCGTCGTCGTCGAGGGCAACAGCTGCTGCCGGCGGCAAGAGACGAGAGAACGCCCCGAGGTCAGCTGACAACGCGAGCTCCGCAGCGCGCTTGCTGGGCACGCTCCTGCCCCCTTCGAAGGTGTGGGCGACCGCGAGGGCATGACGGTGTCCGATCAGATCGACGAGCTGGCCCCAGACGGCGAGAGAGACGTTGGCCGGACCGGGCGTCGTGAGCGTCTGATGGCCCGACGGGAGATGCGGGAGCATCGTTCGCAGCAGTTCGGCCGAGCCACCAGGTTCGGCGTGGCTCACGGCAAAGAACCCTGAGCTCGCCGAACCGGAATCACTTGCCACGACGCCTTCGGCAGCCACTCGACGACCATACCCGTGCGGGCGACGATGGCCGGCGGACGTGCTCTTGCCGCAAGGTGCCGACGCCAACCCGCCACCGCATCGCGCTACGCTGCGAAGGCCAACAATCGTGGTTCGACGCGCTGGTTCGGGCGGGGCTGTCGGCCACCGGGCCGGCACCGTTTCCGCCGGTCGGACTTCTACGCACCACCCACTGGGACTATTCGAGGCGGTGAGCCAATGATCACCACAGACTCTTCTCGCGAACACACCCCGAGCCGGCGCTGGTTCATACTCACGCCGCTTGTGCTGCTCGCGATCGTGGCGCTTGTCGTCGGCGGCTATGGCCTCCGACCAGGAGGCTCGCCTGCGAGCGGCGAGGAGACCGTCGACAGCCTTGCACCCGCAGACGAGCGCCGCCGGCAACCGATTGTCGACGCACCGCGTGGGCCGTACGAGCCCGCAACGAGATCCGATCTCGAGCCCGTTGTTCCGGACGCGCCGGCGTCGTGGGTTGCGGCGGTCGAGAGCGGAAACATGGCGCAGATTCGCTCGTGGTACATGGCCAATACCGGTCACGACGCCGATGGAGCGTGTCCTGACGAGTCGACGTTCAAGACGATTGG
>JBCCVW010000052.1:0-24192 GCA_039194665.1 Actinomycetota bacterium | reverse complement strand
GCTCACATCGTCGCTGCCAGCGCCCCACGTGATCGCACGCGACTTTGGCCCGCTCGTCGCGGAGCAACGGTTGCTCGGGTGGATGTCGCGTCCGGAGGAGCAGAACCTGATCGAGCGGACGGGGATGGCCGGCGCACTCCCTGAGCTGGGTGATGGCGGTGGGTTCGGCGTCTCGGTGACCAACGGGGGAAACAGCAAGATCGACTATTTTCTCGAGCGCGACGTCGAGGTTGTGCTCGACACCGGCGCCGGTAGCTCGGCACGCGAACCCCGGCTCGTCGCTGAGGTTGTGCTCACAAACACGGCGCCGAGCGATGGAGTACCCGACTATGTGATCGGCAACGCGTTCGGCTTGCCGCGAGGGACGAGCCGGTCGCTGGTGTCGTTCTACGGTCCGCCGGGTCTCGTCCTGGCAGAGCGCGACGGCGTGCCGATCGACTTGCAGGAGTTCGCAGAGGCCGGTTGGAGCGGATACCGGGACTACTTCGTGTTCGGTCCAGGCGAGTCCTCGACCTTTCGGTTGGAGTTTTCGCTTGGGCCCGCCGCCCTCGCTGCCGATGAACCACATGTGTACCTGCAGCCGTTGGCGCGCCCATGACCTGCGGCCTCGGTCGTGGTCGGCGCCCGACGGGTGGGTTCAGCGGTCGTAGATTTCGCTCGCCGAGGCCCCAACGGGTGCTAGGTTTGGCGAGAAGTTCCTGGGAAAGGCATGCGCATGAAGAAAATTGGGCTCACAATCATGGCGGCGCTCGCTGTCGCGGTTGGCGTTGGGCAAGCCGCATCCGCCCAGTACGACATCTCCGCAGGCGGTTCCCCAACCACTCCGGGTGGCGAAACGCAAGTTGCTGTTAATGGTTGCCAGCCCGGCGAACAGGTCACGGTGAACTTGCCGGGCTTCACTCCGCCGACTCAGACCGTGGGCACCAACGGCGAGGGAAACGCGTTTGTCAGCTTTGATGCGCCTGACCAGACAGGAACATTCCCCGGCACTGCCGAGTGTGGCGTGCTCACGACGAACTTCTCTGTCACGGTCGACCCAGCGCCGCCACCGACTACCCCGAGCGGCGGTCTCCCCGATACCGGCTCGAGTGGCCAGGGGAGTACTGCGCTGATCGCTGGCGGCCTGCTCGCGGTGGGCCTGGCACTCTTTGCGGTGTCGCAGGTTCGTCGACGTCAGACCAGCGTCGCCGCGTGACATCGGCCGGCTGATCTCGGGCATCCGCCCACACAACAGCTTGGTAGGCGATGCGCATACTGGTCGCTGGCGCCGGCGGGTTCATCGGAGGTCACCTGACGCGATCGTTGGTTGAAGCCGGCCACGAGGTGCGGGCCGTCGACGTCAAGCCGATCGAACAATGGTGGCAACGGCATTCCGAGATCGAGAACTGGCCCGATACCGATCTCATGGAGTTCGACGAGTGCCGCCGCGCTGCTGTCGGCGCGGACCACGTCTACAACTTGGCCGCCAACATGGGCGGAATGGGATTCATCGAGAACCACAAGACGGCGTGCATGCGCAACGTGTTGATGAGTGCTCACTTGCTGCAGGCGGCGGTCGATGCGGGTTGTGAGCGGTTCTTCTTTGCCAGCTCGGCGTGCGTCTACGCAGCGGAGCACCAATCCGATCCCGATCTCACCGCGCTCACGGAGGCCCACGCCTACCCGGCGATGCCCGAGGATGGATATGGGTGGGAGAAGCTATTCAGCGAACGGATGGCGCGGCACTATCGAGAAGACTTCGGGATCGACACGCGCGTCGCCAGGTACCACAACGTGTTCGGGCCCCACGGCACCTGGACGGGTGGGCGTGAGAAGGCTCCCGCAGCGTTGTGTCGGAAAGTCGCCGAGTGTGTAGTCGACGGTGGTCGCGAAATCGACGTATGGGGCGACGGTGAACAGACTCGTAGTTTCATGTTCGTCGACGACTGCGTGCACGGCACCCAGCTATTGATGGAGTCCGACGTGGACGAGCCCATCAACGTCGGCTCCTCCAACCTCGTGTCGATCAACGAGCTGATCGATGTGATTTGCGACGTCGCAGGTGTCGAAGTACGCCGACGGTACGACTTGAGTGCGCCCCAAGGTGTCCGTGGCCGCAACAGCGACAACACGCTGATTCTCGATCGATTGGGCTGGGAGCCGTCGGTTCCGCTGCGCGACGGAATCGCGGTGACCTACCGCTGGATCGACGAGCGGGTGCGCGCCGCTTCCAGAGCCGCTAGCTGATTGCAAGCTCGGGCGCTGCCGTCGTCGGCACGACCGCGACTCGCGGCTGCGTGAGCGCGGATCGCGGTATCGCCTTTACAAAAAGGGGATATTTCTCAAGATGTCCCTGATTCGGTGGAAGGCGAGGGGCCGGAATGCTACAACCGCCCCTTACGTCAATCGCGGATATTGGACTGATGAGCGGGCAACTCGAGACGTCACAACGAACGCACCGGCAGCTGCGCATTGCGCGCGCTGACCGTGGCACGAACGCACCGGTGGGCCGCGTCGAGGCTCTTGACGCGGTGGAGCACTCGGAGGCAGCCGATCCGGCTGCACCGGCGCCCTCACCGCGAAGTTGGCCGCCCGACGGCGAGGCTTTGTCGTCGGCGGCGCTGAAGCGACGATTGATCGTTGCCGACGCCGCAGCATTCTTCGTGGGCGTCGCCGCAGCGTTCGGCGTGCAAGCCGTTTTCCGGCCCGTTCCGTCGGGGATTCTCATCGCCCAGCTCGAACTGGTCCTGCTGAGCCTTCCCGGGTTCATCTTCGGAGCCGTCGCCAATCGGTTGCTGGTTGCGCGCGCCAACGAGCGTCCTGGTGAGGAAGTGGCCAACATCGTCAAGACCGTTGCGGTCGGCACGATGGCGATGCTGTCGGTGGCGTTCGTCATGCAGTTCAAGGAGCTGTCACGGTTGTGGCTGGTGCTCGTGGCGGTCTGTGTCACGGGTGCGTTGGTGATCGAACGCCGGTGGGCGCGGCGGGTGTTCACCCGGCTTCGTTCCGAGGGTCGGGTCCGTCGTCGCATCATCATCGTGGGTACCGATGCTCACGCCATCGGACTCCTCCACACGTATCAGCGTGATTTGTCGCTCGGCTACGAGGTGGTCGGGTTCGTCGGTGATGACGACTTGGGCACACGTGGTGGCGTGCGCGTGCTCGGATCGTCCGATCAGTTGCTCGAACTCTTGGAACGCCACGAGGCAGTCGGCGTCGTCGTGTCGCTGCCGTCGGTTTCTCAAGAATCCGTCAACACCATCGCCCGCGAGCTGACCGACCAGGGCTACCACGTCGCCTTGTCGTCCGCTCTGCGTGACATTGCGGTGTCCCGTTTGCGCCCACAGCAGTTGGACGGACGGACGATGATCTACGTCGAGCCCGTGATCCGCGACGGCTGGAGGGCGATGGCCAAGCGTACGTTCGACGTGTGCTTCGCTTCGCTGCTGCTCGTGTTGACCTCGCCGATCCTGTTGCTGTCGATTGCCGCCCTCAAGCTCGACTCGCGCGGTCCTGTGTTCTTTCGGCAGATGCGCGTGGGCCGAGATGGCGAACCGATCTGGGTGGTCAAGTTGCGCACGATGGTGGTGGACGCACACGATCGCCGCGACGAGATCGAGCATCTGAACGAGGCCGATGGCCCACTGTTCAAGATCAAGGACGACCCGCGAATCACCAGGGTAGGACGCGTTTTGCGGAAGCTGTCGATCGACGAGCTACCACAGCTGTACTGCGTGCTGCGCGGCGACATGAGCATCGTGGGCCCGCGACCGGCGCTGCCAGACGAGATGGCGCAGTGGGACGACGACGTTCACGAGCGACTGCGCGTGCTTCCCGGTCTGACCGGGCTGTGGCAGGTGTCAGGTCGCTCTGACTCGTCGTTCGACGACTACAAGCGGCTCGACTTGTACTACGTCGACAACTGGTCACTCGCCCACGACGTCGCCATCTGCGCTCGCACCGTCGGCGTCGTGCTGTTCGCACGCGGCGCGTCCTAAGCCGGCTGACCACCGCTGGTCAGAACTTGCCGAATCCTTTATTGCGACTTGCCACGGAGAGCGGTTAAGTTTCACGCTATGCGGGTAAAAGTTGTTTCTTCGTTAGCACTCGGCGCGGCGGCGCTTGGTACGGGACTCGGATTCGTCGGACTCTCTGCCTCGGCACAGTCGGTGATCGAGGACATCGTGGTGATCCCGGTCGACACGGTGATCTTCTCCAGCCCAGGATCGGTGATCTCGCTGGCAACGGCCGACGTTCCTGCGGAGTTCATCGGTGCCGAGTGCGTGGCCGAAGTCGAGGCCGTCAACCAAGAGTCGGTCCACGAAGACAACGACCTGGTCATTCGCTCGGGCGCAACGGAGGGGCGCGTCGAGGACGTCGAGAGTGTTGCGTTCGCGACCACCGGCGGTTCTGTCGACCTCACCCTTGGTGAGACGGTCGAGGTCGAATTGGTGATGGGCCCCGACGGGGTGACCAGCGGTGGCGTGTTGATCACGATCGACTGCCCGACTGAGCCGACCGAAACCACGGAGCCGACGGACACCACGGAGCCGACGGACACCACTCAGCCGACGGAAACCACTCAGCCGACGGACACCACTCAGCCGACGGACACCACTCAGCCGACGGAAACGACCGACACCACCCTGCCGGCGACGACAGTTCCTGCGTCGACCACGCCGCAGCCAACTGGCGTAGCGCCCGCCGAGACACCGGCCCCCACCCTTGGCACACCCACCGGCGTGCTGCCTGAGACGGGATCGTCGTCGACGACGACGTGGGTCACGGCGTTGATCGCCCTCGCGGCTCTCGCAGGCGGCATCGGGCTGACGGCTGCTGCTCGTCGTCGCAACGCATAACTGTCGACGCCGCTGGCGCGGCGCGCAGTCCACGCGGGTGTGTCGTCGTGACCGCGGGTGGTTCAGCGGCGCTGCCTAACGTGGGCGCGTGACGCTCGCCATCGACAGCGCCGACACGGGACGCCGTCAACGGCGTGGGCGGCGCGTGCGGATCGACGAGCGCATGGCGCTCGGCTGCGCGTTGCTGAGCGGCATTGCGGCAGCTGCGAGCGGTGCGTCGCCGACCGGCGCGCGGCTCGTCGATGCGACCCTGGTCGCGTTGGCTGTCGGCGTTGTGACCTGGGCCGGCGCCGCTGCCCGATGGTGGGCCCTCGGGCTCGCCGCGGCGGCAGCGACGGCCTTGGCCGGAGACGTCGTTCTGATCGCATTCGGTGGCGCAGCGTTTGCGCTTGCCGTCTGGGTCGGCCTGGCACAGCGCAGTGTCGGGTTCTCCCGCGTGCTCATCGCCGGTGTTTCCATGAACGTCCTCGTCCGCGGCGAGACCGATCTGCCGCTCGGCGTCGGCGTGTCGTGCGGCGTCGTTGCTGCTGCGTTGATCTGCTGGTCGGGTATCCGGCGGCGTTCGCACCGCACACGTCGCGTCGCGTTGTGGGTGGTTGGTGCCGTGGTCGCGGTCGGCGTCCTGGCGACCATTGGCGCGGCGATCGGCGCGTACGGCGCACAAGATGGCCTCGTCGACGGGAATCGTCATGCCCGCGCCGGGCTCGACCTTGTTCGCGACGGGGCATACGCCGAGGCCGCGGAACGGTTCGACGACGCGGCGGCGTCATTCGACGATGCCGATAACTCGTTGAACGCGCCGTGGGCGTTTGCCGGGCGCGTCGTGCCCATCGTTGCGCAACACCACCGCGCCGGATACGAGCTGGCCGATACCGCGGCGGCGGCTGCTGCCGATGTCGCCGACTCGTTGCGATCGTTCGACGTCGACGGGTTGCGATTCGTCGGCGGTCGCGTCGACCTCGCCAACCTCCGCGCGGCAGCATCGGCGCTCACCACGGTGCAAGCGTCGTTCGAGGGGCTCCGCTCGACGATCGCCGACGTGGAGTCCCCCTGGCTGGCTGCGCCCGTGCAAGACCGACTCGATGCGCTCGCCGAGCAGCTCGACGAGGTCGAGCCGGGGATCACCGACGCCGCCGATGCGGTTCGGTTGGCGCCACACCTCCTTGGTGCCGACGGTCCGCGCACGTACTTCGTGGCGTTCACCACACCCGCCGAGGCGCGGGGGCTCGGCGGGTTCATGGGGAACTATGCGGTGCTCACCGCCGACGATGGACGGGTGGCCCTCACCGATTTCGGGCGAACGGGCGATCTGAATCGGGCGGTCGACGACCCGCGTCGGGTGACCGGCCCCGACGAGTGGTTGGAACGGTACGGCGAGTTCGGGTTCACCTCCGGCGCGAATGGCACGACCGAGCCCTCGCCGTGGTCGAACGTGACGATCTCGCCGGACTTCCCCTCCACTGCGCAGGTCATCGCCGAGCTGTATCCACAAAGTGGGGGCACCGAGCTCGACGGGGTGTTTGCGATGGACCCCTACGTGATCCGCGAGTTCCTCCGACTGACCGGTCCCGTCGAAGTGAGCGGCACCGACGAGGTGCTCGACGAACGCAACGTCATCGACTTCTTGCTGGTCGATCAGTACGAGATCGACCAAACCGACGATCGTGTCGATCTCCTCGAGGACGTGTCGCGCACGGTCGTCGAGCGCGTGCTGCGCGGTGATCTACCCAATCCGGTCGAGGCGGCCCAGGCGCTGTCGCCAATGGTCGACCAGCGGCGCCTCGTCGCCTGGTCGGCTGACGCCGACGAACAAGCCCTGTTCGACCGAACCGGTCTCAGCGGTGCGCTGCCGAACCTCCAAGGCGGTGACGGCGTTGCGCTGGTGGTGAACAACGCCGGGGCGAACAAGCTCGACGCGTACCTTGATCGCCAGCTGGCGTACTCGGCGTTCGTCGATCAGGCGACGGGCGAAGTGAGTGGCACGCTGGCGATCACGCTGTCGAACGAGGCGCCGTCGGCCGGGCTGCCCGATGGAGTGATCGGCAACTACACCGGTGATGCGCCGGGCACCAATCGGCTGCTCGTGTCGTTGTACACGGCGTTGCCAGCGGAGTCGGTGAGTGTCGATGGTGAGCCGATCCTCGCCGACGTTGGCGAGGAACGAGGTTGGACCACCAACAGCTTCTTCGTCGCCATACCCCCGGGCGGCAGCGTCGACGTCGAGCTGCAGCTCGCTGGTCGTCTCGCGCTTGCCGATGGATACACGCTCGTCACCCGACCACAACCGCTGGTGATCCCAGAGCAGCAACGGTTGGTGGCCGAAGACGTCGAGGGGCGGACGTTGATCGACGTCGAGGGCACGGCGACCCAGCCGACCCGCTACGTCAGCGGCGATACCGCAGCTCGCTGAGCGTCGCCGGTGGCCGAATTCTCACAAATGGAGTTGCGAGAAACTACTGTTTGCCCGGTGTTGGGTGCGGCGAGCGCAAGTCGATCGAACAAATGACGCAATCTGCCCCCGCCCGGCCGCTCGATTGGGCTCGCGCCCACCTGCCGATCGTGCACTTCCTTGCGGACAGCGCGCTCTGGGTGGTGGCGATCCCCGCAGGCGTCTACCTACGCTACGACTTCGACACCTCGCGTGTGTGGCGCAGCGAGGTGCTCCTTGCGGTGGTGGTCGCCGTCGCGCTGCAAGGCACCTTCGGACTGCTCTACGGGGTGTACCGCCGCCGCTGGCGGTACGGCAGCTTCGACGAGGTGCGGATGGTGGGGGCGACTGCGCTCTCGGTTGGAATCGTCATGACAGTGGCATGGTGGGGCAGTGGCGTCGGCGACGGCCGTGCGATTCCCCGGTCGGTGCCGCTGTTGGCGACCGGTGTCTGTCTGCTCGGCCAGATCGCCATACGCTCCATCTGGCGCCTGTATGTGGAGTCACGCCGCCGTCCGCAGGGCGACGACCTCGAACGGCTGCTGGTGGTCGGTGCCGGTGAGGGCGGCGAGCAAGTGCTGCGAACGCTGATGGCGACCCCCGAGTCACCGTATGTGCCGGTGGCGATCGTCGACGACGACCCGGCCAAACGCAATCTGCGCCTGTCGGGTGTGCGCGTCGAAGGTCGCGTCGACCAGCTCCCCGACGTCGCGACGAAACGGCACGCCTCGGCGGTGCTGATCGCCACGCCGAGCGAGGAGGGGCCGTTCTTCCGCCGCGTGACCGATCTGGCCGAATCCGCTGGTCTCGCCGTGTTCGTGTTGCCGCCGGTGGAGCAGCTCTTGGGTGGCGTCGACCTCGGCGACATCCGTCCGGTGGCCGAGAGCGACCTGCTCGGCCGCCGGCCCGCCGACATCGATACGGCGGCGGTGGCCGAATACATCACCGGCCGTCGGGTGATGGTCACCGGCGCGGGCGGATCGATCGGTTCGGAGTTGTGCCGTCAGCTCGCCCGCTTCGAACCGGCGGCGCTGTTCATGCTCGATCGTGACGAGAGCGGGTTGCATGGAACGCAACTGTCGATCGAGGGGCGAGCGCTACTCGACGACGAGTGCTTGGTGCTCGCCGACATCCGCGACCCGCAGCGAATCGACGAGGTGTTCGCATCGGCGCAACCCGACGTGGTGTTCCACGCCGCCGCCTTGAAACATCTACCGCTGCTCGAGCTACACCCTGGCGAGGGTTGGAAAACCAACGTGTGTGGCACCCACTACCTCCTCGATGCCGCACGGCGACACGGAGTCGAGCGGTTCGTGAATGTCAGCACCGACAAGGCGGCCGACCCGTCCAGCGTGTTGGGCTGGACGAAACGCATCACCGAACGGCTCACGGCGAATGCCGCCGCAGTGGGCGTCACCGAATGCTTGTCGGTTCGGTTCGGCAACGTGTTGGGCTCGAACGGATCGGTGCTACCGACGTTCCGCGAGCAGGCGGCCAACGGTGGTCCGTTGACCGTCACCGATGAACGCGTCACTCGCTACTTCATGACCATCGAGGAAGCCTCGCGGCTCACGATCTACGCTGGAGCGATCGGTGATCCGGGCGAGGTGCTCATTCTCGACATGGGCGAACCGGTGAGCATCCTTGCGGTGGCCCAACGATTTGCACAGCAGTACGACCCGCCGCTCGACATCGTGTTCACCGGGCTGCGCCACAACGAGAAGCTCCACGAAGATCTGATCGGCTCCGACGAGGTCGGTGAGTGCCGGGTCCACGAGCAGATCACGCACGTCCCCGTTCCGCCACTGACGCCCGAAGAGGTGTTCGAGCAGCAGCTCGGACACGACGCCACACCCGGTGTGTCGCCGGTGACCGACGTCGCCCAACTGGCGTTCATCGCCACCGCAGGCCTGGTGCACGACGAAGCTCGAGCACACGTCGACAGCGGCCATTGATGAGCGCTGCGGGTTCGAGCCCCGAACCGCTCTTGCTGAGCCCGCCCGACGTCGGCGACATCGAGCGCGATGCACTACTGCGCGCGTTCGACAGCGGGTGGATCGCACCAGCGGGGCCGGAGCTCGCAGCGTTCGAGCGCGAGCTCGAGGAGTGGTCGGGATGGCCGACCGTTGCGTTGTCGAGTGGATCGGCGGCGCTGCACCTCGCGCTGCTCGCTGCTGGTGTCGGCGCCGGCGACGACGTGCTGGTGTCGTCGTTCACCTTTGCGGCAACCGCCAACGCGGTGACCTACACCGGCGCACGGCCGCACTTCATCGACAGCGACGAGCGGTCGTGGAACATCGATGCCGACCTGGTTGCCGACGAACTCGCCGAGCGGGCGGCCCGGGGTGTGCTCCCGGCGGCGGTGATTGCGGTCGATCTCTACGGACAGTGCGCCGACTACGACCGACTGGTGCCGCTCTGTGCCGAATATGGGGTTCCCCTCATCGAGGACGCTGCCGAGGCCCTTGGCGCCCACCACCGTGGCCGACCGGCTGGGACCCTCGGCGACGTCGGTCTGTTCTCGTTCAACGGCAACAAGATCATCACCACGTCGGGTGGCGGCGCGTTGCTCGCCCCGACCACGGAGGTCACCGACCGCGCGAGGTACCTCGCGACCCAAGCCCGTCAGCCGGCGGTGCACTACGAGCACATCGACGTGGGCTTCAACTACCGCATGTCGAACCTGTTGGCCGCGCTCGGCAGGGCGCAACTCTCGCGACTGGGCGACTTCGTCGGTGCTCGCCGAGCGATCAACGAGCAATATCGCCAGTTGTTGGGTGACTGCCCTGGGCTCGGATTCATGCCGGTTGCTCCATGGAGCGCCGACGTCGACGGCCGTGCAGGGTGGAACGGGTGGCTCACGACGGTGGTGTTCGACACCGAAGCGGATCGTGATCGTGTGATGGCCGCGCTCGATGACGCCGATGTCGAGAGCCGCCCGTTGTGGAAGCCGATGCACCTCCAGCCGGTGTTCACCGGGGCGTCGGCCCGAGTCAACGGCACCAGCGAGCGCCTCTTCCGGCGTGGTTTGTGCCTCCCGTCCGGGAGCGCGCTCGATCGTGTCGCCGTCGAACGCGTGGGCGCGATCGTGCTCGACGCGCTGTAGTCGCCCACCAACGATCCGCCAACACACCGCTCACGCTTCGCTAACAATTCGCGAGGGTTTGACGCACTCGCGAATTCGTGTCGTGGTCGAGCCGTGCAATGCTGACCCGATGCCCAAGACCGTGGAACTCAGGATCAGCTCGATCGTATGGCTGGCAACGGCCGCCCTCCTTGGGGTGGTCGCCACATTGATCGTCACGTCGGCGTGGAGTGCGACCGCTGCTCCCGGCGACGATGACTCGACCTACGTGCCCACGCCAGGGTGTCGCGTTACCGACACCCGGGCGTCGATGCAGGTCGGCCCGCGCTCGACGCCGCTCGGCCAGGAAGAGACCATGACGGTGCAGATCCGCGGCGCCAACGGTCAATGCACGGGAGCGCTGGCGATTCCCAACGATGCGGTGGGCGTGTCGCTCAACGTCACCGCAGTGGAGGCCACCGCCAACTCGAACGTCCGCGTGTTCCCCGCGAACCTGTCGACCCCACCGAACCTCTCGAACCTGAATGTCACGCCGGGCGGTCCGCCGACGCCGAACAAGGTCGATGTACAGCTCTCGCCCGACGGCAAGATCAACATCTTCAACTTCCGTGGTTCCGTGCAGATCGTGATCGACATCAACGGCTACTACACCTCGTCGAGCCTGCTCGAGATCGACGCCCGACTCAACGCGCTACAAACCGCCGTGGAGACCGCTCAAGGCGTCGTGGCGTCCGACCTCAACCCTGGCGATGCGAACAACATTTCCACGTCGGAGGCCAGTCCCACCACAGTCGCCACCGTTCAGGTCATTGCGCCCATCGACGGCTCGATTGCCGCGCTCGGGACGGGGAGCGCGGAAGGAGGTGGCAACGCAGCCGATAGTGCGAGCTGCCAGATCTCGCCGACCGGGAACTTCAGCGGCGCTGCGCCAACCGGTACGGCTGGCCCGCTGCTGACGGATGCCTCCGCCTCGTTCGCCGTGACCGACGCGTTCGATGTGACGGCCGGGTCGACGACGACGTTGCGTCTCGTCTGCGCCGCAGACGGAGGGGGCGGCAACGTCGACATCGTGAATCCGGCGCTCACCGCGCTGTTCGTTCCGTCCACCTGAGCCGTACGCCGCCCGTCGGCGGCGCTCCACCGTTGATCAGTCGGGTGGGAGCGCCGTCGATGGCGGTGAGGTGGTCGTCGTCGGGTCGGCGGCGGCCGTGGACGGAACGGTGGTCGTCGAGGTGCTCGTGGTCGTCGACGGCTCGGTCGTGGGCGCGGTGGTCGTCGGCGGGCTCGTGGTGGTCGACGGCTCGGTGCCCACGGCGGTGTTCGGCGTCGTCGACGACACTGCGTCGGGGGTGGTCGTCGTACTGGTGCTCGCCGGAGTCGACGTATCGGGCACCGGCTCGGCCTCGAGCGTGGGCTGCGGTTGGATCTCCGCTCTGTCGTCTGGCGGATCGGGTTGCCACCCAGGCGACATCGTGAGCGCGCCGATCGAGCGGAACGTCGCGGATACGGCTGCGGGCGAGCACGCCGGGAGCCCGCCGGGTTGGTTGCTGCTCGTGATGTCGAGCGTGAAGGTTTGGGCGAACCGCGATGCGCCGACGTTGTACGTTGCGGTGGCGTAGCGGCAACGCACGGCGGGAACGCCGCCGCTTCCCGCGCATGTGACTCGCACGCCGGCGCCGACGGTCACGCTGCCGCCGCTGTTGGGCCACAGCACGGGCGGGTTCGTCACCTGGGCGGTCGAGCTCGGCGTCCACCCAAAACCGCCTTGACCAAGGTTGGGGATCGAGACGAAGTAGGCGTACTCGATGGTGGGCCCACCTCCGCATGGGCAGGGGCCCCCGACTCCAGCGATCGAGAACTGCAACGTGTCGCCGTTGTCGTTGTTGCGATTGACGACCCGAGTGCTGAGCTGTGGGATGTCGCTGAACGAGTAGCGGCACGCCTCGGTGCCGCTGTCGGCCACGGCCGGTCGAGACACGATCAGTGACGTGGCGGCGACGGTGCCGCCCGATGCGGCGAGCATGCGCAGCGCTCGCCGACGGTCGATGCCGCGGCGGGTGGCGCCGCGCGAAGGAGCGGGTGTCTCGCTGAGCATTGAACGTGTGATCGGTGAGCGGTGAGCGGTCAGGGCTCGCCCACGACCGGCGCGCCGGTGGTGGTCGACGGCGTTGTCGTCGTTGGCGCGCTGGTTGTCGACCCCGTCGTCGACGTCGTTGGCGACGACGGGGTCGAAGTGGTTGTCGGCAGTGAGGTCGTGGTGCTTGAGGTCGACGATGGCGGTGTGGTCGTCGTAGAGGATGCAGATGGCGTCGCCGAGGGCGGTCTGGTGGCGCCCGTTTCGTCAGTTGTGGCGACCGTTTCCTCCGTTGTCGCGACCGGCTCAGGCGACGGTGCGCCGGGCTCTCCCGGATCACTCGACTCCATTGCGGCGCGGGCGCGAGCCTCGAGATCGGCGGGCACTTGGCCCGCACCGGGCGTCAGGCCGCCGCGGCTGCGGGACTGCGCTGCGGCGACGTTCGTGCAGGCCGGAAGGTTGGGCAGCGTGCTGTTGCCGTTGTTGGTGGGCAGGCCAAACGAGTCGATGACCTGCTCGAAGAAGCCGCCCGGCATGTTGTAGCCCTGGCTGGCGAATCGGCAACGGGTTGTCGGTGGGCTACCGGCACCGGCACACGTCACCTGCACGCCGGCCGACATGGTGAACGGGCCACCGTCGAGCGGCCACAGGTCGACAAAGTTGGCGCTGGCGGTCGGCGATGTGATCCAGCCTCCGGTGGACAAGGCGGTGTTCGGCCTGGCGATGGCGAACGAGTACAACGTGGTGGCCCCTCCACCGCATGGACAGGTGCCGCCGACACCGGTCATCTCGATGTCGATGAAGTCGCCGATCACCGAGCTGGTGGCGGTGAAGCTGGCCGTGGGGGTGCCGCCGAAGTCGAATCGGCAGGCCTCGCTGCCACTGTCGGCAACTGCGGGCCGAGACACGATCAGCGAACCGCCGGCAGCGACACCGCCCGATGCGGCGAGCATGCGCAGGGCTCGCCGCCGACTGAGGCTGCGTGGGGGAACGTGCGCGGGGGATCCCACGCGTAGCGACGGTACTGACGCACAGAGGGGTCAGTGGGGGATGGTCAGCCCATTGGCAGTTCGGCTGTCAGCACTGGTGAGCTGGGAGTTCGTCAACCGACCGCTTCCTCGACGAGATGGCAGGCTGCGTCGAGATCGGACATCGCCAGCTCGTAGGCCGGCGCCTGGCGCACGAGTCGGTCGAGTGCAGCGAATGCGGCGACGCGCCGCTGTTGCTCCCACCTCGTCAACGTGCGTGTCGACGGGGTGCCCCCGAGGGTGTTCTGGGTGAGCAGCTCGAGGGCCCGCGCCGGCGACACCGGCTCGATCTTGGATGCCTGCTCGGTGTCCACGCGGGGGAACACGATCAATGCAACCGGCTGCTCGGCCGAGGGCGGCGCGCTCGCCGAGCCGCGCAGCTCCGATGGCGGGACGAAGCGCTCGTCCTGCTCGAGTCGGCTCCCGTCGCGTCCGAGCCGGTCGATGACATCGGCGAGCAGCGCGACCGATCGGCGGCGCAACGCGACCGGCTTGCCGTATGGGGCGATGGTGAGGTGGTCGGGGGAGAGGCGGCACACCTCGTCGGCAACATAGGCCCATCCCGGTCGCGTGCCGAGGGCGGTCGACAAGGTGGTCTTGCCCGACTCCGAGTGACCGGGCAGCACGACGGCCCGGCCGTCGAGGGCTGCGGCCCCACCGTGGATCGGCACTGCTCCGTGCTCCTGGCAGCGCATCGCTGCGGCGTGATTCACTGCGATCAGCGTGTGGGAGATCATCGACCCTTCCCACAGCCGCTCGTAGTGCACGCGCTGCGGGCCGGTGACGCGGTACCACCGCTGACCGTCGTCGTCGGTGGCCAGCTCGTCGATGTGGATCACGTCGGTGGCGCTGTCGCTGTCGGGATCGCGAGGTGGCTCGTCGGCGCGCATGTCCACGAGGAGCTCGTTGAACTCGGCAACCAGTTCCTCGTCGGCTGACGTGATGGCGAAGTGGTAGCCGTGCGCATGGAATCGCGAGGTGCGGAACCGTTCGAGGGTGGTCACGGCTGGTCGGCGAGCAGCCGGGCGATCGCGGTCGCGGCGTCGGCCTCATCGGTGGCCAGATGGACACGCGCCCCGGTAGCGAGCGCGTCGATCGTGGTGAACCACTGCGGCGTGGGATTCCGGGTGGCGAACTTGGCGATGCGCCCGCCAGCGGTGTGCCCGTGATGTTCGGCGAGGTGGCGGGCGTGTTCCTCCGCGGATGTGGCCTCGTGGCCGCAGGTTTCGACAGCCACCAGGCCCACGAGTTCCATTTGGTCGGGAAGCGGCAGGGGCGGCGCCACGGCGGCTGCGTCCCACTTCGTGTCGGGGAGCGGAGTGGGGATGTGCACCATCGGGGGCCGGGTGCGGGGGTCGACGGCGACCGACCACGTCGGGAGCTCCCGCACCTCCGCACGGCGCAGCGCTGCGTGGGCCACCAGCGCGGGTTGTGTGGCGTCCACCAGCACCACACGCCGGGCGTCGGGCGAGCAGAACGCCCGCAGGTGGAGCCACATCCGCCCCGCACTGTCCACGCCGCGTTCGGGGTCGGCGACGGCGCGTACGGTGTGCAGTCCGCCGAGCAGTAGCGCCAGTGCGGTCAGCACGTCGTCGGGCTGGCGCGATCTGACGAGGGTACGGCCACCGAGGCGTACGTTCGGCAGCGAACGCACCGGTCCGGCACCTTCCTCGAGCTGCACGCTGAAGGCGGGCGGCACGTCGTCGTCGATGTCGTCGTCCACGTAGTGCTCCAGCAACGCCCGCAGCCGCTCGGCGGTGGCAGCGGTGTCGGGACGCACGCCGACGAGCACGTCATCGAGGCGCACGGTGATGGTGTCCGCCCACACGGAGCGGTCGTCGGCCGGGCCTCAAGGGTCGAGCGGCGATTCGAAGATCTCGGTGCCGTCTGCGGCGTGCGTGGCGTCGGGTCGCAACGCCAGGTGTCGGGGCGGCGTGAACCCGACCAACAGACCTTGCCCGGCGAGGCTCCGCAGCGACTCGTCGATCGGCGCACGCACGTCGTCGGCGGCCACGCCGAACAGTTCGGCGACCTCGCCGGGCATGGCCTCGACGGTGGTCTCGCCGTCGCACAGCAGCCACACCGCCGAGGCGACGGCTTCGAGGCGGTGGACGATCGACGGTCCCACGTGGAAGATCACCATCTCGCCTTCGAACACGGCGGTCTCCACATCGTCGACGGCGACGGGACGGTCGTCGGGGCCGAAGGGCGACGGCTCGGCGTCGTCCGCGTGCTCAGCAACCTCGGGGGCGGTCACCGCCACAGCCTGCCCGCATCGATCGACAGGGTCAACGATCGGCCGTCGAGACAGTCTGCGCCACGTCAGGTCTCGCCGCGGAACTCGGGCATCGTCGCGTGGCCTGCGGCGCTGATGCCGCTGCCGCCGAACACAGCTCGCACGGTCATCGCCAGGATGCGGGCGTCGACCGCTGGCGACGCGTGGTCCACGTACCACACGTCGTGGGCCAGTTTGGTCGGCCAGTCGAGTGCGTTGCGTCCGTGCACCTGCGCCCACCCGGTGATGCCCGGCGTGGCGACCAACCGTCGCCGTTGCTCGGCGCTGTAGCGGGCCACGTACTTCTGGGGCAGCGGGCGGGGCCCGATCACGCTCATGTCGCCGCGCACCACCGACCACAATTGCGGGAGCTCGTCGAGGCTTGTCGCCCGCAGCAGTTCCCCGAACCGGGTGAGCCGGTCGGCGTCGGGGAGCAGTGCGCCGTCCGCTCCTCGCTGGTCGGTCATCGACCGGAACTTGATGATGTCGATCGGTTCAGCGTCGCGCCCGGCGCGCTGTTGGCGAAACAGCACCGGTGAGCCGAGCCGCATGCGGACGACGATCGCAGTCAGCGCAACGATGGGCGAGGCGACCGCGAGTGCGCAGGTGGCGACCGTGAGGTCGATGGCCCGCTTGATCGGGGAGTGCAGCCACGGTGTGCCCGCCATGACGATGCAGCGTAGGTGGTGGGGTTAGCGTCGGCGGCGTGACCGTTCCGCCCGGCTCGTTGTGCGCGCATGCCACGCGTCAGGCGCGGATGGTGATCGTTGGTGCGGGCGGGTTCGGCCGCGAGGTCTACGACATCGTGCTCGCCATGAACACGGCGGGGGCGCACCTCGACCTGCTCGGCTATGTCGACGATGGCACCGACTCGGCCGACCACCTGGCGCGCCTCGGTACGGGCCGGCTGGGGAGCGTTGCCGAGCTGAGCGACGCCGACGAGCGTGCGGCGTGGGGGCTCGTCGCTGACAGCATCGCCGAGGTGCCAGCGGGGTTCGTCGTGGCGATCGGGCATGGCGACGTTCGCTTCCGGATTGCCGGTGGGTTGCGCGACACGCGGCTGCGGCCGCTCACCCTCGTACATCCGATGGCCACCGTCGGCAGCGACAATCGAATCGGCGGGGGCTGCATCGTGGCCGCGGGCGCCCGCGTCACCAGCAACATCACGCTCGGACGTCACACACACCTCCACGTGAACGCCACGGTCGGTCACGACTCCACGCTCGGCAGCTTCGTCAGTGTGTTCCCGGGGGCGACTGTGAGCGGCGACGTGCATCTCGACGATGGCGTGATCATCGGGACGGGCGCAAACGTGTTGCCAGGCCTGCGCGTCGGAGCCGGGGCGATGATCGGCGCCGGCGCGGTGGTCACCAGCGACGTCGAGCCCGACGCGGTCGTGGCGGGCGTGCCGGCCAAGCCCGTACGATCGTGACCGTGATGGCGCCCGACGAGCTGCTGCACGGTATCGGCAACCGCACGGCCAAGATCGTGGTCGTCGGCCAGGGATACGTGGGCCTGCCCGTCGCGATGCGCGCCGTCGAAGTCGGCTTCACCGTGGTGGGCTTCGATGCCTCGACCGACCGGGTGAAGTCGTTGCAGGCGGGCGAGAGCTACGTGGGCGACGTGAGCGACGCCGAGCTGCGGCTCGCTCTCGACGCCGGCTATCTGCCGACGACCGACCCGACCGAACTCGATGGGTTCGATGTCGCAGTGGTGTCGGTGCCGACGCCGCTGCGCGACGGCCTCCCCGATCTGTCGTACATCGAGGCCGCTGGTGCCACGTTGGGTGAACGGCTGCGGCCTGGTTCCTGCGTAGTTCTCGAGAGCACCACCTATCCCGGCACCACCACCGAGCTGCTCGGCCCGCTGCGGGCCGAGCGCGCCGGGCTCGCCAACGCGTCCGACACTGCGGCCGGAGACTTCTTCCTCGGCTACAGCCCCGAGCGGATCGACCCGGGCAACCAGATCCACGGGTTGATCAACACACCCAAGGTGGTCAGCGGCGATTCCCCCGAATCGCTCGCGGTGGTGCAGGCGTTCTTCGATGCGCTCGTCGATCAGACGGTGCCGGTCGGGTCGTGCGCCGAGGCCGAGATGGTGAAGCTGCTGGAGAACACGTTCCGCCATGTGAACATCGCGCTGGTCAACGAGCTCGCGATGTTCGCCCGCGAGCTCGGGGTCGACGTATGGCGGGCGATCGACGCAGCCTCGACCAAGCCGTTCGGCTACATGAAGTTCACGCCCGGCCCCGGCGTTGGGGGGCATTGTCTGCCGATCGACCCGAGTTATCTCGCGTGGCGCGTCAAGCAGCACCTGGGGCACACGTTCCGGTTCGTCGAGCTGGCCAACGACGTCAACGAGCACATGCCCGACTACGTGCACGAGCGCGTGACCGCGCTGCTCAATGCCGAGCGCAAGGCAGTGAACGGCAGCCGGGTGCTGCTGCTTGGGTTGGCGTACAAGCGGAGTACGAGCGACTGGCGCGAGAGCCCGTCGGTGCACGTGGCCGAGCGGCTGTCGGCAAGTGGCGCCGAGGTGCGCTTCTGTGACCCCTACATCCCGGCGGTCAACGCCCGCGATCTCGCCTACCCACTCGTCGAATTCACGCCCGCCGAGTTGGCCGGCCACGACGTGGTGGTGGTGCTCGTCGACCATCCCGAGTTCGCTGCGGCGACCATCGCCGAGCACGCGCCGCTCGTGTTCGACGCCAAGAACCTGTTGCGGGGGCACGAGTTCGCCGGTGAAACGCTCTGACGAGCCGATCCCGATCCTGTACCTGTTGACCGACGAGATCTCGTCGGTGCTCGTGCGCGGCCAGCTCGGATATCTGGCGCAGCATGGGTTCGACGTCACTGTGGCCTGCCGTCGTCATGAGCCATCGGCACCGGCCGATGAGGATCGGTGGGATCCAGGGGTGGCGGTCGAGCATCTCCTGTTCGAGCGAGAACCGTCTCCACTTGCCGATCTACGGGCGCTTGCCGCCACGGTTGGCCTGATTCGCCGCGTGCGGCCGCGCATCGTGCATGCATCGACCCCGAAAGCCGGTCTGCTCGGGATGTTGGCGGCGTGGCTATGTCGGGTGCCGGGGCGCGTCTATCTGGTGCGCGGGTTTCGTTTCGAGACGGCCGAGGGCCGTCGGCGGTGGTTGTTTCGTCAATTCGAGCGGATCGCGATCGCGTGCTCCACGGTGACGATCTTCAACAGCGCGAGTCTGCAGCGGATGGCCGAACGTGAGGGCGTGACTCGCGATGGCGTCGGCGTCGTGATCGGTGGCGGGTCGGGGAACGGTGTCGACACCGATCGATTCGCCCGTTCACAGCTGCCCGCTCGAGCCGCAACCCGGGCATCGCTCGGGCTTCCCGATGCGGCGACCGTGATCGGGTTCGTCGGGCGGTTCGTGGGCGACAAGGGCATCGACGATCTCGTCGACGTGTTTGTCGAGCGGTTCGATGATCGATCCGATGTGTTTCTGCTGCTGGTCGGCACCTTCGAACCGGGCGACCCGGTGCCCGAGGCGACCAGGCGAGCGATCGACAGCGACCCGCGCATCGTGGTGGTGCCCTGGATGACCGACACACGCACTGCGTATGCGGCGATCGACGTGCTGGCGTTTCCGAGCTACCGGGAAGGGCTGCCGAACGTGCCGCTCGAGGCGCAGGCCTGCCGCGTGCCGGTGGTGGGATACGCCGCAACCGGCACCGTCGACGCGGTGGACGATGGCGCAACAGGGATGCTGTGCCCGGTGGGCGATCGAGGAGCGCTGGGAACGGCACTGCAGGCCGTGATCGACGATCGGGCGCGCCGGCACGGATTGGGGTCGGCGGGGCCGGGTTTTGTGCGGCAGCGGTTCGACCGAAGTGCCCTGTGGTGCGGCCTGAGATCACTACTGGTGGCAGCCGACCACGCTGCGCGCACAAGCCGGTAGCGGTGGCCGGGAAGGTCGACTAGCCTCTCGCCGAGTTGTCGCGCGCTCGCACTGCGGTGTGCTCGGCACGAGGAAGCCCGTACGGGAAGGTGGCCGGTGGATCGTCGAGACGCGTTGAAGAAGATTGCGGCGGGTGGCGCAGTAGCCGCCGGCGCGTCCGCAATCGTTTCGCGTCCAGCGTTCGCAATGGGTCCCGTTGGAAGTCCCGATCCGTCAATCGACGAGATCGCTGTCGTGAATGACGGAGAGAGCCGCTTGCGGGTCCAGGTCAACCGAGGGAACGCAACCTGCACCGGCACACCGACCGGCGGCCCAACGAACATCACGCCCGGCGGCGCGATCCGAGTCACGGTGACGTCGACGGTCGTCACGCCTGGAGTTGTGGTCGTGCGGGATCTGTCGCAGATGTCGGGGCCGGGGACGTTGCCCGCCAACGGCGATTCGCTGACGTTCAGCGTCGACGACGGTGACAACATCGCCTTTACGAAGCGGACGTCAGGCGGAGGGCCCCTCACCCCGTTCGAGGGTGGTGGGGTAAACGTCTTCATCGAGGTGATCTGGCGCTGCGAGTACGGTGCGGATCCGCCAGTGGACGGAACGCTGACCGCGTCACGCTCGCTGTCCAAGGGGCCGCCGGTTTCCATGGCCGCTGCGACGGCAAGCGACGACGCAAACCGTCTGCAGCTCGATGCGACCAAGTCGGCGAACGAGGTGCCAGCCGTCGCAGAGTCGACCAACAACACCACCACCACCACCACCACGGCGCCGGAGGCCACGACGACCTCATCGTCGTCCAGCACCACTTCGACGTCGACGACCTCGACGACAACAACCACCACCGCTCCGACCACCACGTCTGCGACGGCGACGACTGTTGAGACGACGGCCGTCGAGGCGACGACCGCGTCGGCTGCACCTGCGGCGCCGACGGTCGATCCGGGCACTACCGGCTCGTCGGTTCCGTAGCTCTAACGCGCAGCGATCGACACTCAGCGTGACCATCGCGCCGCCGATTGTTGACTCCGAGCGCGATTCTTGACGTCACGCCCGTGGACACGCGACTCCGTTCGTCGCATCATCGATGGGGTGCAGGGCGCTCCGGACGAGCAAGCTCCACGCGCTGGAGTCGAGTGGGCGTTGAACGACGACGTCGATGCCAAGGAGATCGCGGCCCGGCTCGCAGCGGGTACTACAGCCGAGACGGATTCCGGGCGCGTCGGCGACGTGCTCGCCTGGCTGCGTAGCGACGATCAGTAGCGTTACCGACCGTCGCTACGACTCGACGACGGAGTCCGTCGTCTCGTCAGGACGGATCAACTCGACCGAAACAAGGTGATCCACGGCGCTCGGAACGCCGTCGGCCAACCCCTCGGCATCGACATCGATCTCGATCGTTGCGATCAGCTCGTCGATCGTCATCGAGTCGAGCCCGAGCGCGACGAACACCAATGCAGCAGCACCGGTGACGTCGAACGCGGTTGGTACCGTTGACGTGTCCGCGCCGAGCGGCTCGACGCGTTGAACGATCACGCGGTCGGACGCCACGCGGTGCACCAGTCGCCGCGCCCGCCGGTAGCGGGTGGTGGGCATCAGCTCGGCAAGGTCGTCGGAGCCCACGCCGTGGTCATCCAGTCGATTGTTCGCCGGAGCCCATCGGCGAGCTCGACTGGCTGCACGTCGGGGACCAACGATCGAAGCAGTGAGTTGTCGGCCTGGCTGTGGGCGACGTCGCCTGCACGGGGGTTCACGTGGTTCCTCTCGAGCGGCCGGCCGAGCACTGAGCCCAGCGTGCCGATCATCTCCAGCAGCGTGGTCCGCGTGCCGAAGGCCAGGTTGACGGGAGACGGACACGTCGTTCGCGACTCGACCGCCGATGTGATGACGTCGGTGACGGTGCCGACGTATGTGAAGTCGCGGCTCTGCGTGCCATCACCGTGGATGGTCAACGGCTCGCCAGCGAGCGCTGCATGTACGAACGCCGGAATTACCGCCGCGTACGCGTGGCCGGGCGCCTGACGTGGGCCGTACACGTTGAAGAACCGGAACGCCAAGGTGCCCACGCCGTACGACTGTTGCCAGGCGAGCGCATACTGCTCGGCGGCGAGCTTGCTCACGGCGTACGGACTAAGCGGTTGGGCCGCGAGCTCTTCATGCTTCGGCAGTGTCGGGTTGGCGCCGTACACCGAGCTCGACGAGGCGACGATCACGTGTGGGTGGTCGAGACGGCGTGCGGCCTGCAGCACGTTGAGCGTCCCCGTCGCATTGGCGTGATGTGAGCGCATCGGCTCCTCGATCGAACGCGGCACCGACGGTCGTGCGGCCAGGTGCACCACCGAGTCGGCACCGCCGATCGCCGCCGCCAGCCGTACCTCGTCGAGGATCGACGCCTCCTCGAACTCGATCCCAACGGGAACGTTGCCGATCTCGCCCGTGGAGAGATCGTCGATTCCCACGACGTCGTGGCCGGAATCAGCGAGGCGTTCGGCCACATGGGATCCGATGAACCCGGCGGCGCCGGTGACGAGCACGCGCATGCGGGTGCGAACCTAGTCCGATCGCCTCGGGCGCACGGCGGACATCGACGCCCGCAGATGATCGACACGACTGAGGCCACGGGCACGCAGATGTTGACGTGACGGCAGCAGCAGGGGAGTCAGATAGGCCACCCGCCGTGGCACCGGCAGTGCCCGTGCGCCCGACATCCACACCGCATGACCACGTCCGCTGGCTAATGCGGCCAACGCAGCGCGCTCGGAGTCGGCGACAGGCACCGACTGCGCCCATGTGGCGATCTCCGTATCGACGCCGCCGAAAGCCTCGGCAGACCGCAACACGCCCGTGGCCACCAGCGGTGCAGCGCCGAGATCGGCAGCGCGTTCTGCGACAGCACCGACCACGTCGGGCTGCGTGCCCGTGATCTGGAACACGTCGGCGGCCGAGCCCAACCGTGGCGCCGCGCCGCTGGCGGAGTGGACGGCGGCCTGGATCACGCGACCGGGTGCGTCGAGGGCCGGCAGCGTCGAACCAGCGAGGTCGAACCAGTCCCGCCGTTGCAGAAGCGAGGCCCAGTCGGAGCGCACGCCCCAGTAGCCGCCGACGAGGTTGAGGTGGACATCGACCTCGATGCCGCTCGGCGCGAGGTAGGTGATGTCCTTGGCGTAGGAGAGTTCCCATCGGTCGCTGAATGGCGGCAACGCGCGCCGATGCCCGGTCGCCGGGAGGAGCTTGTCGAGCCGGGCGAAGTGGCTTCGGTCGACGAACAGATCGACGTCGCCGGTGTGCCGCAGCTCGGGATCGGGATAGTCGAGGTGCGCCGTCGCGCAGCCCTTCAACAGCGCGTGATCGATGCCGGCAGAGGTGAGCGCATCGGATACTGCGATCGCGTGGGCCTCGATCGCGAGCGATGCGCGGAGCGCTTCGGTGTTGGCCACCCCGAGCTTCTGCCGCAGGTGCGGTGGTGCGCGGTCGAGTGCGCCAGCGTCGGCGGCCGCAGCGACGAGCCCACCGATGCGCTGGTGGGCGACGCACCGGAGGAACTCTTCGGTGAACGCGGGCGTTTTGAGCAGTTCGTCGTCCAGTGGCCGCTGGGGGAGTGGCGGCAGCGCCCATGCGGCGACCTGCCCGACGATGCCGATCCAGTCGGCCTGTGGTGGCACTGCTACTGGCTGGCTCCGCGGTAGCGGACTCGTGCTGCGGCGTGGCGTAGCTCGCCCTCGATCACCATTCCGCCAGCGGCCTTGCGGGCGAAGTACTCGAACCCGTCGCTGCGCTGGATGGGCGTGCGAGACAGTCGGTGGAGGTCGGTTTTCCCGGCAATATTCACCCGGCTGCGGGCGAGCGCCGCGGTGGCGAACCGACGTCGTACCTCGTCTTCGGCATCGGGTGAGCCGGGCAGAGCCTTCGGATAAGCGAAGTGTCGGGGATCGGTGCCGAGGTGCTCGCCGATTAGCTCGATCGATCGGTCGAGCTCGTCCGCGACTCCGGCAGCTGCGGCGCGATCGAGCAACGAGTGGGTGTGGGTGTGTGAACCAATGGTGACGAGGCCGGTGGCCTGTGCGTCTCGCAGCCCGCTCCACGTGGATGGGGGCGCACCCCACGGGAAGTCGGTTCCTTCGTCGACGAACTGGGTGGCGACATACAGCGTGGCGGGGACTTCGAATTCGACGAGCGCCGGCACCGCATGTTCGACGAAGTCGCTCGTGCCGTCGTCAAAGGTGATCACAACCGACGATCCCTCGTGACCGTTGCCGAGCTGGGCGATGGCGTCGTGGAGCGTCACCACATCGTGGTGCTCGGCGAGGTGCTCGAGTTGACGGCGGAAGTCGTCGACGTCCAGGTCGACTTCGCCGCCCGAATCGCCACCGATCCGGTGATAGATCAGCACGGTCACCCCGGGGCGTGTCGGCGTGAGCCGATCGGCAGCGCCGAGCACCTGCTTCACGAGCGTTCGCACGCGACCAGCTTGCCAGTTCCTCGAGCAGCGCGGCCTGCATCCGTTGCTCGCCTCCCCACATTCGTCTAAGTATCGTCAAGGTGCTG
>JBCCVW010000051.1:0-24400 GCA_039194665.1 Actinomycetota bacterium | reverse complement strand
GCCGGCGGCCACATCTGGCCAGCCGGCATCGAACGGTTGGGGGGACGCTGCGGCGAGCAGCACCGCGAGCGCAATGGTGGTGGCAGCGATCAGCACATCGGTCCGGCGTGGGTCGGCACGGAACCACCCGACGACCGTGTGCTGAACGCCGCCGTCGGTCATGCGTCTCGTCGCTTCATGAGCACGCCGGCCACGGCCAGGAGGCCGACGACCCAGGCGGCGAAGACGCCGTAGGCCGCAGCGGTGCTGAGCAGATCGGGATCCGACACTGTCGACATCATGGCGGAACCGGCTTCAGAGGGCAGGAACTTCACGACGTTGTCGGTGACCCAGTCGGGCAGCAGTCCCATCAGGCCGGGGACGATGAACACACCACCGACCAGCAAGCCGATCGCCGCTGCGGTCGACCGCAAGATGGCGCCGAGGGCAAGACCGATCAGACCGATACCGACCAGGTAGGTCGTCGTTCCGAGTACTACCCCGATGATGTCGGGGTCAGTCAGGGCCATGGTCGCCTGATCGCCTGCATAGAACGCTTGGCCGAGCCACAGCGCGAGCACACTCGAGATGGCGACGACGACGGCACTCACGCCGGCGAGCACGACCGCCTTGGAGCCGAGCACCTTCAGGCGGCTCCCGACGGCGGCGATCGTCGTGCGGATCAGTCCCGTCGAGTACTCACCGGCGATGAGGAGCACGCCGAGCACGCCGATGATCATGGCGCTCATGTCGCTGGCAGCGAGCGCCAACTGCACCGGGTCGGTGAGCAGCGTCGCCGGTCCCGCCGGCTCGTCCGAACCGGCAGTCGCCGAGAAGATGATGCCGAGCAGCACCATCGCCGCACCCGCGGCGAGGACGGTGACCTTCGTGGATCGGACCGAGCGGAACTTGATCCACTCGCCGTGTACGACGTTGCGCATCCGCACGCGCCGGGTAGGCGTCTGATCAATCGTTGTTGTGGCCATTGCGGCGGCCCCTTCGTTCTCCGTTGGTTCGGTGAGTCGTTCGTCGGTGTGGTCGAGCGTCAGATTCATCACACTGCTCCTTGCAGTTGATCGGTGGGCAGTTCATCGGTCGGCAATTCGGTGGCGTGGTACTGCACCGCGTCGGCGGTGAGCGACATGAACACGTCCTCGAGTGTTCGCTCGTGCGGGATCAGCGACGTGAGTGCGACGTTGGCGTCGAGTGCGATCCGCCCGATCGTCGCCGCGTCGAGACCGCTGACTGTCACCGTTTCGCGGTCGGCCGAGCTGATCTCGACGCCATCGCCTTGGAGCCGGGGCACGAGTGCGCCGAGGTCATCGGCACGCACGATCGTTTGGTCGCCGGCGGCCATCTCACGGAGCTCGGCGGTCGACACGTCGGCGATCAATCGGCCCCGTCCCACGATCACGAAGTGCTCGGCCATCAGCTCCATCTCGCTCATGAGATGCGACGACACGAAGACGGTGCGACCTTCCTTGGCCAAGCCTTGCAGAAGGTGGCGGATCCACAAGATGCCCTCGGGGTCGAGGCCGTTGACCGGCTCGTCGAGCATCACCACCTCGGGATCGCCGAGGAGGGCGGCGGCGATACCCAGACGCTGGCCCATGCCGAGCGAGAAGCCGCCGCCACTGCGGCGGGCCACATCGGACAGGCCGACCAAGCCGAGCACTTCTTCGACTCGAGCCTCGCCGATGCCGTTGGTGACCGCCAACGCCATCAGGTGGTCGTAGGCGGAGCGCTTGGGGTGGATCGCTCCGGCATCGAGCAGCGCGCCGAGAGAAGTGAGCGGCGTGGGGTGCTCGGCCAATGGTCGGCCGTCGACCAGCGCCGTCCCCGAGGTGGGGGCATCGAGCCCGAGAATCATCCGCATCGTGGTCGACTTTCCCGCTCCATTGGGGCCGAGAAAGCCGGTGACGATTCCGGGCTGGACGGTGAAGGTGAGATCGTCCACGGCGGTGGTCTCGCCGTAACGCTTGGTGAGTTGGTGGACCTCGATCATGGAGCCATCGTGCGCCTCGACGTGATGCTCGGGCATCTGCCGGGGGGAGGCTTGTCGACTACTCCTCAGGGAGTAGTCGACAAGAGATCTCGGCCGAACAGCCGTAGAGTCACTCGCCGTGCCGAGCCAGCACATGTCGACCGCACGGAAGACCCGCACATGCACTGCACTCGTGGCCTCGGCACTCGTTGCGCTCACCGCCTGCGGTAACGACGATGGTGCGACCGCCGACACGGCCAGCTCGACGGCAACGGCTCCCACTTCGTCGGCGCTGGGCACCACGGCATCGACAGCCGCAACGACCCCGGCGACGACCGCAGCACCAACGACCGCCCCGACGTCCGCGGTCAGCGCGTCCACCATTGCCGACGACGCGGCAGCCACGCGCGACCTGGCGTACGAGCGCATCGTCGTCAGCGATCAAGCGATCCTCGATGCTGCCCTGGCGCTGGGTCTGCCGGTTGCCGGAATTCCCGGCTTCGCCGATCGCCAGACGATTCCCGACTACCTGGTGGCGCTCGCCGACGGCGTCGAGGTCCTCCCGGATCGGACCGACTTGAACTTCGAGCAACTCGCAGCCTTCGATCCCGACTTGTTGCTCATCAATCCCAAGACCCTCGACGAAGTCGGTGGACCTGAGCTGTTGCAGGAGATCGCCGAAGTCGCCGAGGTCGACGTCGTGACGACGCGGCCGTGGCGCGACTCGCTGCGCGACGTCGGCGCCGCTGTGGGCCGTGCCGAGAGCGCCGAGCACCGAATCGCCGACACCGACGCAAAGATCGAGGCAGCCCGAAGCGCACTGACCTCCGAGCAGCTGGCGACCGAAGTCTCCGTGATCCGTTGCTTCGGTGACTCGTGTCGATACCTGCCAGGCGGCACATCGTTCTCCGGACAGGTCCTCGATGAGCTCGGCGTGACCCGACCCGACCTCCAGGCATCGGACGCCGAAGGACGGGCATTCGTGGAAGTCAGCCCCGAACGTGTCGATCTCCTCGATGGCGACCTGATCCTGCTGTTCGGTACCGATGCCGACGACTCGCTGGCCGCGCTGCAATCGAACCCGCTGTGGAACCAGCTCGAGGCGGTGCAGAACGATCGAGTGGTGATGGTCGACCCGGCGCCGTGGTTCACCGGCAACGTCCTCGCCGTCGAGTACATCGTCGACGACATCGTCTCGATCCTCGGAGCCGGGTGACGTGTCCGGCGCGTTGGCCGTCTACGAACAACTCCGGGAACGCTGGCAACTGCGCGGGCTCGACTATTGGACCACCGACCCCACCGACCGGGCCGGCGACGACTGGTTTCGGGTATCGGAAATCGACGCCGAGCCGGCCCGCCTCGACGCGTTGATCGCGGCCTTCGGCGCCCGGGCCGAGACCGACAACACCAAGGCCGCTGCGTCGCTGCTCGGCAAACGCATCAGTTCGCTCATTCCGTTTCCGGCCACCGTTACCTGGATGCGAGCGCGGCGAGTACCGATCATGCGACCCGACACCACCTGGGTGCAGTTCGTCGACGGTGCCGCGGCCCGGGTCGCCGTCGACGATATTGCCGCGTGGGTCCTGGCCAACGACGAGCTGGCCGGTGCGCCGGACTGCATCGTCGTCGACGACGACACGATGCTCGACCACTTGGCGACCGTGCTGTACGAGCAGACGATGAGCGCGGTGATCGACGCGCTCCACCGCCATGCCCGAACGGGTCGGCGTCACCTGTGGGGCAACCTCGCGCTCCCTGCGATCAACAGCGCGCTCTGGGCCGGCGAAGCGCCTGATCCGTGGACCGATGGCCGCCGTCTCCTCGATCGGCTCGAGCCGGTTCGGCCGACCGTGGAGCTACTCGACGCCGAACGCACCGACGCTGATCCGTTCACGCTGGCCCTGCGCCGCACCTGTTGTCTCGCGTACGAGACGCCGCACGGATACTGCGCGTCGTGCAGCCTGCTGGACCGCGACGAGCGAATCATCGATCTCACCGCGCGTATCGGCGACGCCTGGCGCGATCGCGACCGCACCTGAGCCGCGGCATGGGCCACTCCGGGGCACCGGCACACGAAACTAGTTATATACATGCATCGATGTATGTAACAATGTGCGATCGTGACTCGACGCACCCAACGAGAGCGCACCGATTCGACGCGTACCGCGCTGATCGATGCGACCCTCGACCTGCTGGACGAGGTGGGCTGGGCGGCAACCACCTCGGTGGCCGTCTGCGACCGCGCTGGACTCACGCGCGGCGCGCTCGTACACCACTTCGGCGACCTGCCGAACCTGCTCGCCGAATCACTCGACGCGCACTACGCCCGGCTCGCTGAACAGGCGCACGTCGACGACCTGCCCTCGACGATGGCCGAGGTGACCAGGCTGACATGGGCGACCATCGACCAGGGCCGGTTCAAGATCGTGATCGAGGCGTGGCTGGCCGCTGCCAACGACCCACAACTCGGACAGGCGTTGGCTCCGGTGATCGCCCGGTTCGCCAAACTCGTCGATGTCGATGCGACCGGACTCGGTCACGACGAATCGACCGAGGCGCTGTTTCTCACCATCCGCGAGACGATGCTCGGCCTGGCACTCGGTCGAGCGACCGCCGGCGGACCGCTCCCCCACGAACACCTCGTCGTCGACCACCTGATCTCACTTGCCCACGACGACGACTCCCGCACCGGAGGGACCCGATGACCATCACCGATCCGACGACTCACCGCGGACGAGACGCAATCGATGCCGATGCCAACCGGCGCGTCGGCTACTCCGTCTGCACCATCTGCGACATCGGGTGTCAGCTGCGCTCGGTAGTCGAGAACGGAAGGCTCAAACAGATCCTGCCTCACGACTCCCCTGCCGTCGCTCGCAACATCTGTTACAAGGGGACTGCGGCGCCACACATCCACAATCACGATGAACGGCTGCGCGTGCCTCTCAAGCGAATCGGCGAGCGAGGCGAGGATCGCTGGGAGGAGATCTCCTACGAGCAGGCGATGGACGAGATCGCCGAACGACTTCAAGCGGTGGTCGACACTCACGGACCTGAGGCGCTGGCCGTGTCAACCTCGGGATGGAACACCCAGACCACCCACGGGTTCGACCGTCGCTTCATGAACCTGCTCGGCGCGCCGAACTGGATCTCAGGTGTGGCGCTGTGTGCCGGCAACACCGCAGCGGTCAACCGATTCACGTACGGATGGATGCCGTTCCCCGACATCGGCAACACCAACTGCGTGGTGCTGCTGGGTCACAACCCGCGCAAACACTCGTGGACGCCGATCTTCAACATGATCGAGGGCGCACGCAAGCGCGGTGCCACCACGATCGTTGTCGATCCCCGCGTGTCCGATCAGGCCAAGAACGCCACCATCCACCTACAGATCAAGGCGGGCACCGACGCAGCTCTCATGCTCGGGTGGTTGCGCGTGATCGTCGATGAGGGGTTGTACGACGCCGAGTTCGTCCGCGACTGGTGCACCGGATTCGACCAGCTACGGACGCGCCTCGACGAGTACCCACTGGAGCGCGTCGAGGAGATCTGTGGCGTCGATCGCGACCTCATTGCGCAGGCCGCCAGGATGTACGCGACGGCTGATGGTGCCTGCATCCCATGGACGCCAATCACCGACCAGCAACTCGACTCCACCTCGTGCATCCGATTGCAGTCGATCCTTCGGGCGATCACTGGCAACCTCGACGTGGTCGGCGGCGACTCACTCGAGGGTTTGAACCCCGGCTGGCGCACCGAAGCCGAGTTGCAATTGCACGACGAGATCAGCCCTGAACAACGCGCCAAACAGCTCGGCTACGACACGCACCCTGCGTTCACCTATCGCACCGCCGAGATGTTGCGTCCGCACATGGAACGAGTGTGGGGACAGCCATGGGTCGATCAGGTGATGGGCTGCCACATGGCCAACCCGACTGAGGTGTTTCGGGCGATGGCCGACGGCGATCCGTACCCGATCAAGGCCTTCTTCACCCTCGGCAACAACACGCTGCTGTCGTACCCCAACCAACATCAGATCCTGAGAGCGATGATGAATCAGGACCTGATCGTCGCCCATGAGATCTTCATGACGCCAACGGCGATGCTCGCGGACTACGTCTTGCCGGGCGATGTGTTCACCGAGCGCAACCACATCGCCGACTCGTGGGCGTGGGGCAATCGGCTCACGCTGTCGGAACAGGTCGTCGAT
Organism: Actinomycetota bacterium; assembly: GCA_039194665.1. GTDB lineage: Bacteria > Actinomycetota > Acidimicrobiia > Acidimicrobiales > Ilumatobacteraceae > JABSQH01. Next base: position 18,227 of record JBCCVW010000051.1, on the reverse strand, counting down.
GGGCCCGCTGAAGCGAGTTCGACCTTCCGCTTCTGGACCGACCTCGGACGCCGTATGGGCTTCGCCGAGCACTTCGGGTGGGACACCGTCGAGCAGGTGCTCGACCATCGGCTTGAACCCTCGGGACGAACCTGGCGCGAGTTCCGCGAGACTGTCGTGACCGAGTCGCCCCTCCCGGCCTACCGCAAGTACCGCTCCACAGGATTCGCCACGCCCTCGGGCAAGGTCGAGCTGTACTCGTCGATGCTCGAAGAACTCGGTTTCGACCCGCTGCCGTACTACCGGGAAAAGCCTGAGCCCACCGCCGAGTATCCCTACCTGGTGTTCTCGGGCGTGCGCGAGGACCCCTTCTTCCAGACGGGGCAACGCAACATCGGCGTGCTCCGACGCCGCTCACCGGCGCCGCACTTCTTCATCCATCCCGACGACGCCGTGCGCGACGGGCTCGCGCACGGTCAGTGGGCTCGCCTGGAGACTCCCTATGGCCAGGTCACCGCCAAGGTCGAGCTGCAGGCCGAGATGCGTCCGGGGCACCTCCGCGTGCCGCACGGTTGGTGGTACCCCGAAACCCGTGGCCGGGTCGATCTCGCCGGTGCATTCGTGTCGTCCGACGCCGTGCTCACCCCCGACGACGACGAGCATCTCGACTACGAGCAGGGTGTGCCGCACTTCAAGGGGTACCCGGGTCGTCTGGTGCCCTGCGACGCTCCCGACGGCATGGGTCGCACGACCCTCGAGGGCTGAGCCAGGATGGGGCACGGAGGCCAACGATGACCGAGCGCAGCTCGTTCGAGCAACGCAAGAAGGAACTGGCAGGCGCCGCCTTCGGCCTGCTCGGCAACAAGGCACTGTCGAAGAAGACCACCGGCATCGACGGCGTGGCCAAGAAGCTCGTTGCGAAGCAGGCCGGCGAGGTACCCCACGATCCCGAGCTGGATCACCCTGCTGAGTGGGATCGACCCGTCGACTGATGCTCGACTACTCATGATCGGACGTCGATGATCGACTTTGCCGGGACGTCGATGACAGTGCGCGGCGACATCGCCGAGGCCCACGCTGCCGCGCTCGACGACATCGCCCGAGCGGGCACGTGGCTGACCGGTGCCGAACACGTGGCGATCGCCGCCGAGGTGCGCGCGGCGCCTCACTCCGAGCTGAGCCTCGAGCGCAAGAACGCGCTGTCGCCGTACGCCGTGGCGGGCACCCACGAGTCAAGCGGGCCACTCAGCTCTGACCAGATCGAGGCCATCCATCGCATCACCATCGATCCGGCGCGACTGAGCCGCCGATTCTTCGACGAGTCGGTGACGGCGTGGTCGACGCCAGAGCGCTACGTCGAGATGGTCGGAGTGACGGTCCGGATGGTGGCGATCGACACGTTCTGTCGGGCGATCGGCGTCGACGTGCATCCACTCCCCGACGCAATCGACGGGCAGCCGACCGGCGTGCGACCGCCGGGACTGGTCGACGACGACGCATGGGTACCGATGCTCAGCGACGACGCCATGCGCACCGAAGAACTGTCGAACCGAAAGCCGGCAGGCAACGTGGTGCGCGCCCTCAGTGCGGTGCCGGCCGAGGTTCGGGCGTGGGGTCTGTTGAGCGCCGCGCACTATGTGCCCAACGACAAGGTCGCCGAGCCGTCGTGGTCGAATCGTGCGCTGTCACGGCCCGAAATCGAGGCGGTGGCGACGAGGGTGTCCACGTTCAACGAGTGCTTCTATTGATCAGCGAGCCACGCCACGCTGCTCAGTTTGAGCAACGCACTCGAGTCGGGCAGCGACGAGATCAACGCTGATCTACTTGCATTTGCCGATGCAGTACTCGATGGCTCACCGACCGATCGCGCGGCAGCGCACGCAGCGTTGAGAGCGGCACGTGGTGACGCCGCGGTTGTCGACGCGGCTGGCGTGATCGCCAACTTCTCGCAGATGAACCGGATCGCCGATGCCGCCGGCATCGCGCTGGACGGTCCAACCCAGATGTTCGCCGAGCAGCTGATCGACGAGGGCGGGTACCGCAACTTCGCATCGGCGGAGAACACCGAGCCAATCGGCACGGCAAGACGGCTCGCGGGTCGAGGGCTGCGCCGGGTGGCACCCACTGCGTTGCGCGCCCGAGCGGCGATCTCGGCGCGGGCCAAGCGCTCCCCCGGCTAGCCCCCGCACACCGTGCCGGGCGTTTGTGTCACCGCATACCGCTGCGGCACCGATGAGCGCTGACACGAATCCGATCGACGTCGGCTGTACCGGGACTTCGTGGTGGGCGAGGGGGGACTTGAACCCCCACGAGGTTTCCCTCACTGGCACCTGAAGCCAGCGCGTCTGCCAATTCCGCCACTCGCCCGAGTGGACCACGCAACGCTACCGGCCACGCTGATCGCTTGCACCCGTCGAGCGAGGCCAACACCCTGCGCCATCTGACAAACATCGCGTTTAAATCACACTAAACGCTGATAAACAGGAGACGTTCCAGCGCGACGACCGAAAGGCCTCCCATGCCACGCCATGATGCTGATCTCATCATCGCCGGCGCGGGGTGCGCCGGGCTGAGCGCGCTGCACTTCGCGCTACAACACGAATCCGACCGGCGGATCGTCGTGATCGACCGATCGTTCGAACCGAGCGACGACCGCACGTGGGCCTTCTGGGGCACCGCTCAGGCGCCCTTCGCCAACCTCGCGGATCGGCGCTGGGACCATCTGCGAGTGAAGTTCCCGACGTGGAGTTCGACGCAGCGACTGCAGCGCCCACATGATCCAGCATCGACGCACCGCCGCACGTACATGCGCGTCCGGCGCCGCAACTACGACGCAGCGATACTGTGCGAAGCAGAGAGCAGGCCCAACGTCCGATTCGTGGCCCAAGACATCCTCGCCGTGACCGACGATCGCGGTGGGAACGGTGGCATCGTCTCGCTCCCCGAGGGCGAGCTTCGAGCCCCTCTCGTTCTGCAGAGCGCGCTGGCCCCTCGTCGGCCCGGCACCACGGAGCTCCGCCATCCACTTCGTCAGCACTTCGGCGGCTGGGAGGTCGTCACGGACCGGCCGGTGTTCGATCCCGACGTTGCCACGCTGATGGACTTCGACACCGCACAACACGACGCCGTGAGTTTCGTGTACGTGCTCCCAGAAGCGCCCAATCGCGCGCTCGTCGAACACACGACGCTCTCCACCGAAGTGAAGGATCGTGAGTTCCACGGCCAGTGCGTCGCCGACTACCTCTATCGGCTGGGCGTCGGCGAATTCGACGTCGTGCGTACCGAGTACGGCGTGATTCCGATGGAGGATGCGCCACCCGCCCAACGCCATGGGCGCCACGTCTGGAACGTCGGCACGGTGGGCGGCGGAACCAAACCAAGCTCTGGCTACACCTTCGCCAGGACACACATCCAGACGGAGCACCTCATCCGGCAGTGGGCGGACGGTGCGGCGTTGACCCCACCGCCTGCTCGGCCGCGCCGATTCGCGTTCGCCGATCGCACGTTGTTGCACATCCTGCATCGCCAACCGGAGCTCGGCAGGCCCGTCTTCGAGCGCCTGTTCCGGTCGACATCGATCGACGATGTGCTCACGTTCCTCGACGAACGCAGCAGCCTCGGCGCCGATGCGCGCATGGTGGCCGCACTGCCACAGCTTCCCTTCCTGCGAGCAGCTGCCTCCGAGATCGCTGCGGACGTGCGGTCGCGCTGGTCCGCGCGATGAGCGACCCTCGCGCGGGCAATGCCCTGCATGATCCAACTCGGTTCGGAGCGGTCGTCGCCCTCACTGCGACCGCAACCGCGATCGGGCTGGTTGTCACCGTGCCGGCGTGGCTGGCAGCAGGCGTTGCACTGACCGTGATCGTGGTCCTCGGCATCCCGCACGGTGCGCTGGACTACACGGTCGCCTTGCACCGCGGAGCCGACCGGCGACGATTCGCTCTCGGGTACAGCGCTGCGGTGATGATGATGGGTCTCGTCTGGTTGGCCGCACCGCCGGTCGCCCTCGCCGCCTTCTTGGTGATGTCGGTGCACCACTTCGGTCAATCGGATCTCGCGTACCTCCGGCTGGCCGGCGCACGCCAATCCATCATCCAGGGGTCGCGCGGCATCCTCCTCGTCGGCGTGCCGTTGATTGCTCATCTCGAGCTCGTCTCGCCGGCGGTTGTGCAGCTGGGCGCGCCAGATCCCGAGGAGTGGGGATGGCTCGCCGGACATCAGATGGCGTGGTGCATCGCGCTGATCACCCAGCACGTTGTGGTCCTGCTCGTGTGCTCACGGCGAATGGCCGACAGCGTGGTGTACGAAGCGACGAGTCTCGCGGCGCTCTGCGCACTGTTCATCGTCGCCGATCCGCTCATCGGTTTCGCCGTGTACTTCGGCCTCTGGCACGCACACTCCCATCTGCTGGTGATCGCCGAACAGTTGGGTATTGCGACGAACCCGCTGCGCTCCACGTTGCGGCGGGCGGCACCCGTGTCGGCCATCGCCGTGATCGCAATGGCGCTCGCTTCCGGTGTGGTGGTGATTCGCAGCCGCCCCGATCTGATCGTGCCGACTGCGTTCGTCGCGCTGAGCATGCTGACGGTGCCCCACTTGGCCGTCGTGGAGCGGCTGTGGCGCAGCGCGAGCCGGTTGCCCAGTCGCCGACGGCTCGCGGTGTCAGCGACGCGCTGATGCCGGGTCTGTGCCGGCGGGCACCGCTGCTGGATCGTCGGGGTACTCACCGCTGTTCGCCACGGCGACGAGTTGATCGAGCGTCCATCCGCTACCGCCAACGAGCGTCGGAGTGCCAACGGCGCGTAGTCGCGACGCCAGTGCGTGCGCCCGCTGCAGCACCTCGGGATTGGTCACCGAGATCACCGCAAGGTCGACGTCGTGCGTGGTGCAGAAGCGAACGAGCTCTTCTTCGGGCATGTCAGCACCGAGATGCTCAACGTTCCAGTTCGCTTCACGCAGGGCGATCGCCGCCATCGTGGTCGGCAGCGAGTGCAGATCACCGGAGATCGCCGCGACCAACGCGGTACCTCGGCGCCGACCGCGCGGATTTGGCACCAGATCGCCGAGCGCGCGCTCGACGATCGCCGAGGCGCGGTGCTCGACCCAGATGTCCAACTCGCCGCGATGCCACGCCTCACCGATCTGTCGCAGCGGCGGAGCGATCACCGACTGGATGAGCTCGACCACGCCGGTGCCATCGTCGACGAGCGAACGGGCGATCTGCCGCACGCTCGACTCGTCGCCGCCGAGCAGCGCCTCGTGCATGCGCTTGGCCTGCTGGGCAACACGTTTGGGAGTGGGCTTCTGTGGAGCCGCTGGCGCCGAGCGGCGCTCCTTGAGCTCGTCGACATCACGTTGTGCGACCACGTACTGCTTGCCCACCACCCGCGCAGGGAGCTCGCCGCTGCGCACCCAGCGATACGCCGTTTGGTAGTGCACGCCGAGTGCCGCTGCCGCCTCACGCAGCTCGAGTTCGGCGCCGTCCATGGCTGCGGAAGTGTACGGCCTCCACGAAAATCTCGCTGAGTTCTACTAAATACGACTGAATTCGACTAAATCACACTAAATGCCGCTAACTTGCTCTCCGTCGCAACGAAGCGACGACCCCCACCCGAAAGGAGCCTTCAATGGACCTGACGTTGAGCGAGAACCAGTACAACCTGGTGTACAACTCGTTCTCCTTCGTCATCGCTGCCATGGGCGCAGCGTTGATCTTCTTCCTCCTGGTTCGGAGTCGAGTTGCGCCTCGGCACCGCATGGCGCTCACGCTGTCGACGCTCGTCGTGGCGATTGCGCTGTACCACTACATCCGCATCTTCGACTCATGGTCGGCTGCGTTCAGCTTCGTCGGCGGCGAGTACGTGCAAGACGGAGAGCCGTTCAACGAGGGCTACCGCTACGTCGATTGGCTCCTCACCGTGCCGCTGCTGCTCGCCGAACTGGTCGTGGTGCTCAAGCTGACCAAGGGCAAGACTCGCAGCCTGCTGATCCGGCTGACCACCGCAGCGATCGCGATGATCCTGCTCGGCTGGCCCGGCGAAGTCGCCGATCCGGATTCGACCGCCCGCACGATCTGGGGTGTCGCCTCGACGATCCCATTCCTCTACATCCTCTACGTGCTGTTCGTTGAGCTCGGCCGGTCGCTCGAGCGGCAGAGCGCCAACGTGCGCAAGCTCGTTGATGGATTGCGATACATCATCCTGGCCACCTGGGGTGTGTATCCGCTGGCCTACATTGCGCCGTCGGTCATCGACAACGAGGCGACTGCCGAAGTTGCTCGGCAGGTCGGCTACTCGATCGCCGACGTGTTGGCCAAGCCGCTGTTCGGCATCCTCATCTTGGCGATCGCCCTCGCCAAGTCCCGTGAGGACGGTTATGTGCAGCCCGGCGACACGCCAGAGGAGCGCACCGAAGTGCCCGACGACGCCAGCGAGCTCACCCAGGCCTGATCCAGTAGCGCTTGACTCGTAGCTCCTGATCCCCACCGGGGCACCGCCCCGAGTCCCCTCCGCACACCCGTGTGGCCCGATCCTTCCTGCAGGATCGGGCCACACGAAGTTTTGACCTCACTCGGTCTGCGCCCCAGGTCATCACCCACCGCGCACCCCGAGCGCTCGTTAGCCTTTCTGGCCACCCATGGGATTGCAGTCACTGGAGCAGCGTTTAGAGCGTATGGTCGATGGCGTGTTTCGTCGTTCCCGCGGGTCGATCCGCCCGATCGAGCTGGGTCGCCGTCTCGTGCGCGAGATGGACAACAACCGCTCGGTCGACGTCAAAGGCCGACGCCTGGTGCCCAACGACTTCACGGTGCTGCTCTCGGCCACCGATCACCTCGGGTTCGCCGAGATCGAGGACGCCCTCACCACCGAACTGGCCGAGGCCGCCAAGGAGTACGCCCGCGAGGAGGGCTACCACTTCATGGGACCCGTGCAGGTTCGTCTCACGGTCGACAACGACCTGAAGAAGGGCCGCTTCGGCATCGTCGGTCAGCTCAAGCAAGCGGCGACCGGCCCGGGCGTCGCGTCGGTGGTCATGCCGTCGGGTGAACGAGTATCCCTCAGCGAGGGGACGGTCACCATCGGCCGGCTCCCCGAGTGCACCATCACGATCGAAGACAGCAACATCAGCCGACGACACGCCGAACTCCGACCAGGCACCACGTCGTACGTGGTGGTCGACCTGGGCTCCACGAACGGCACGATGGTCAACGGCGTACGGATTTCCGGAGAACATCGCCTGACCGACGCCGACATCGTCAGCTTCGGCTCTACCCACGTCCGGTTCGAGACCGGCTGACCCGCGCCGACGCGCGGGCCGCCAGCGACGATGATGCCTGCCACGATGAACACGGCCAGCGAGCCGACCCGATGACCGACCAGATCCTCAACATCCTCAAGTTCGTGTTGCTCGGACTGCTGTACCTGTTCTTCGCACGCGTCCTGTGGGCCGTATGGAGCGAGGTACGCACCCCTGCACAACGCCCGGTCGCCCAGCAACGACAAGCGGTCACCGCGGCGGCCGCTCGCCCCGCCACCTCGAAGAAATCACTGAAGACCAAGCGCAGTTCGGCCCGAGTACCCAAGGGCAAGAAGGGCCGCGCCGGCCGACTCGTCGTGCTCGAACCCAAACAGCGCAGAGGCATGACCGTTCCCCTGCAGGGCGAGATCACACTCGGCCGCGACCCGAATTCGACGATCGTGATCGACGACGACGGCTACATCAGCCAGCTACACCTGCGCGTGTTCGACTACGAAGGCCAACCGATGGTGGAAGACCTCGGGTCGACCAACGGCACCTTCCACAACGGCAACAAGTTGATCGGCACCAAGCTGTTGCACAAGGGCGACCGGCTGCAAGTCGGCACGACCGTAATCGAGGCCCAGTAGTGGCGGGGACGTGATGGCCGAGCTGCGCGCCGGGAGCGCCACCCATCCGGGCAATATCCGCCCGCAGAACGAGGACAACCTGCTGGTCGCCGACGGCATCTACGTCGTCGCCGACGGCATGGGCGGCCACGAAGCAGGTGAGGTCGCCGCCGAGCTCGCCATCGAACGCATCGCGACTGCGCTCGACGATGACGCCACGCCAACTGCCCAACAGATCGTCGACACGATCACCGCGGCCAACGGCGACATCTTCCGTGCGGCGATCGCCAACCCGGGCCACCGCGGCATGGGCACCACCGTCACTGCGATCGCCGTCATCGGCGACCCGATGGCCGGCCGCGGCGCCCCGAACATCGACGAAAACGACCCCTCGGACACCGCCTCCGACACCGACGCCGAGGCGCCCGGCGATGTCACGCCGATCACCCCCGCCGAACCGAGCGAAGCGCTCGTGCTCGCCAACGTCGGCGACTCACGCACCTATCTGTTCCGCCACAACCGCCTGCGCCGCGTGACGGTCGACCACAGCTACGTGCAGGAGCTGGTGTCGACCGGCCACATCACCGAAGACGAGGCACGCACCCACCCGCGGCGCAACATCATCACCCGCGCCCTGGGCATCGAGCCCGACGTGCGGGTCGACTGGTGGACGCTGCCGCTCATCCGCGGCGACCGATTCGTGCTGTGCAGCGACGGGCTCGTCGACGAGGTCAGCGACACCGACATCTCGACCACGCTGACCCTGCTCGCTGACCCCCAAGAGGCCGCCGACCGTCTGGTCGAGCAGGCGCTGGAAGCGGGTGGCCGCGACAACGTCACGGTGATCGTTCTCGATGTGCTCGACGGCGACGAGCCACCCGACCCCACCGTGGAAATCGATGTGGTACCCGTATGGGCCGATGATGCGGCCGACCCCACACCGGCGGGCCCGCTCGAGGTCGACGCCGACCCGAACGGCGACCGCCCCGACGGTGAGCGCGGTGACGGTCCCGATCCGACCATTGGCATGCCCACGCCGAAGCGCCGCCGAATCAGCCCCATTGCGGCCCTCACGGCGGCCGGGACGGCGATCGCCATCGTGGTCGTGGTCGTGTTCCTTGCGGTCTGGGCGCGTTCGGGGTACTTCATCGAGTTCGACGGCGACGACAACGCCGTCGTCTACCGCGGCCAACCCGGCGGGGTGTTGTTCGTCGACCCGACCGAGGAAGCGGTGGGACCCAACCGCGACCAGATGAGCACCGAAGCGATCGCCGAAGTCGAAGCAGTCCCCGAGTTCGGATCGCTGCAGGACGCCTTCGACTTCCTCAACGGCGCGACCACGACGACGACCACCACGACGACAACGACCACCACCGTTCCACCGACGACGGTGCCGCCGACCACCGCACCGCCAACGACCGCCGCACCCGAACCACCGACCGGCACGACCACAGGGTGAGGGAGGTGCGCGATCGATGACGGTTGCCGACGACCTCGACCCGCGCAGCATCACGGTGTACGACGGGCCGTCGCCGATCGCCAAGCGTCGACGCTCGACCGAACTCACGCTGGTAGTGATGGCCGCGCTGATCACCGGCGCCGCCTACACGATCGCTGCGCTCGGCACGAACTCCGAGATCCCGCCCGGGATCGTGGTGTTCGTGTTGATCCTCCTGGGGCTGTTGATCAGCGCGCACATCGTGGTGCGCATCGTCGCCCGTGGTGCTGACGGCACCTTGCTGCCGCTCGCTGCGCTACTCCACGGCATCGGCTTCGTGATGATCACGCGGCTCGACGATCGCCTCGCTGGCCTACAGGCAACGTGGAGCCTCATCGCCATCGTCGTGTTCGTCCTCACGTTGGTGTTCGTCCAACGAGCCACTGACCTCGCCCGCTACCGCTGGCTGCTGCTGTTCAGCGGTGTCGGACTGCTGCTGCTGCCGATGGTTCCGGGACTCGGTAGCACGATCAACGGCGCACGCATTTGGGTGAGCCTCGGACCGATCAACTTCCAACCAGGAGAGTTCGCCAAGCTCGCTCTGGCCGTGTTCTTCGCGGCGTACCTCGCCGATCGCCGTGAGCTGATTGCGGCGAAGACCTGGAAGGTCGGGCCGTTCTATCTTCCCGAACCGCGGTATCTCGCGCCGATCGTGGTGGCCTGGGGCTTCGCCGTCGTCGTGATGGTCGGCCAGCGCGACCTCGGTTCATCGCTGCTGTTCTTCACTCTGTTCGTCGTGATGATGTGGGTGGCCACCGAACGCATCGGCTACCTCATCGTTGGCGCGATCCTGTTCGCCCTTGCCGCAGCGTTCGCCTGGACACAGTTCAGCCACGTCCAGACTCGGGTCGACATCTGGATCGATCCGTGGTCGCGCTCGCTCGACTCCGGATACCAGATCGTGCAGTCGTTGTACGGTCTGTCGGACGGCGGTCTCACCGGAACCGGGCTCGGTCGGGGGAACCCCGGCCAGGTGCCCTTGGCGCAGAACGACTTCATCTTCGCCTCGATCGGCGAAGAGCTCGGGTTGGTCGGCGGCTCCGCGGTGCTGATGGCGTACCTGTTGTTCGTCGGCGCCGGACTGCGTATCGCCCTGCGCACCGAGCGGACCTTCGAGAAGCTGCTCGCCGTGGGTCTCACCACAATTGTCGGCGTACAGGCGTTCATCATCATCGGTGGCGTCATCAAGCTCGTCCCGCTCACGGGCATCACCTTGCCGTTCGTGTCGTACGGCGGCTCATCGCTGGTCGCCAACTACATCTTGCTGGCGCTGCTCATCCGTCTCTCCGACTCGTCGGCTCGACGACTCGGCGAGCTTCCCGACGACCCGACACCCGGCGAACGATTCGCCGCGTGGCGGCTGGCGCGGCGAATCCGGCGGCAGGGCGGCGTGGCTGCGCCCGACGGAGTCCCTGACGGAGCGCTGGCCGCAACAGCGACGACACTGGAGACGTGAACCGGCAGATCCGCCAGCTCGCGCTCGGACTGATGGCGTGCTACGTGGTGCTGTTCGTCGCGCTCAACTACTGGCAGGTCGGACGCAAAGAGGAACTCGATGCGCAGTTCGACAACACCCGCGCCGTGTTGCGCGAGTTCAACAAGCCGCGTGGCCCGATCGTGACCGCAGACGGGATCGTTGCGGCATTCTCCGAACCGGCACCACCGGGCGAAACCTACGACTTCATCCGCGAGTACCCGACCGGTGAGCTGCTGGCCGACATCACGGGCTACTTCACGTTCGCCTTCGGCTCCACCCAGGTCGAACGGGTCTACGGCGACGTGCTCACCGGGTCAACGGCGGCCCAACAGGTGCGTGGCCTCGGCGATCTGTTGAGTGGCGAGTTCGACAACTCCGGCTCGGTCGAGCTGGCGATCCGCCACGACGCACAGCAGGCGGCGCGCTTCTTCCTCGGCGGGCAGCCCGGCTCGGTCGTGTTGATGGAGCCGAAGACCGGCGCCGTGCGCGCGATGTTCTCGAACCCGACATACGACCCCAACACATTCGTCAACGCCGACTTCGAAATCGCTCAGGAGGTGATCACCGAGCTGCAGAACGAGGAGGGCAACCCGCTGCTGGCCAACGCCTACCAAGAGCGCTACATGCCCGGCTCGACATTCAAAGTGATCACCACCGGGATCGGCCTGGAGGCTGGCGTGTTGACACCCGAGACGGTGTTTCCCAACGAGAGCCAGTGGGTCCCGCCGCAAACCAACGATCCGATTCAGAACTACAACGGCTCGACCTGCGGTGGCGACATGGCCACGGTGTTCGCCCGCAGCTGCAACATCCCCTTCGCCCGTACCGCGATCGAGCTCGGCCCCGAGGCAATGGTCGAAGGTGTCGAGGCGTGGGGCGTCGGCGAGGAGATCCCCCTCGACATCCCGCAATCTGCGGCGAGCACGTTCGGCAACACAGAAAACCTCGAACAAGAGCTACCGCTGCTCGGCATCCGCGGGTTCGGTCAGAGTGAGACCCAGATGGTCCCGCTGCACATGGCCATGGTCGCGTCTGCGGTCGCCAACGGCGGATTCATGATGGAGCCCTACGTCGTCGAAGCCACCTACGACCATCAGGGCCGTGTCCTCGACGAAGCCGACCCGACGGTGTGGAAGAACCCGCTCTCGCCCGAGAACGCGTTGATCATGACCGACTTCATGCGCGGCGTTGCGGAGCAGGGAACGGCGAGCTGCTGCATCGGACTCGAAGGCGGGATCCCCGTCGCCGCCAAGACCGGCACCGCCGAACTCGGCCTGGAGTCGAACCCCGATCTGTCACACGCCTGGATCGTGGCCTTCGCCCCGGCCGACGATCCGCAGTACGCGGTGGCCGTGTCGCTCATCGACGTCGAGTCGACCGCTGACGTGGCCGCCACCGGCGGACGTCTCGCCGGACCGATCGCCAAGGGTCTCCTCGACTTCATGCTCACCGGGCCGGGTGCCCAAGCCGACGCGGCCAACGAGCCAGCCGACCTCCCCGGCAACGCCGACCCCGACCCCGGACTCGAACCTGACGGATGAAACCGGAACGGGCTCGCCGTCGTCTAAGCCCCCATGACGGCACAACCCCCGGTGGAGGCCAACGGCGCAGGGCCATCGGTAACCTTGGCCCGCCCCGTGCACCGGGGCGCAGAACATGGCAGCAGTGACGTGAGCGGGAACGGCGAAGCAACGGTCATCAACGACCGCTACGAGATCCACAAGCGCATCGGGCGTGGCGGAATGGCCGATGTGTTCTCGGCGCGCGACCTGCTGCTCGACCGCCAGGTGGCGATCAAGGTGCTGTTTCCCGAGTTCGCCACCGACGCCAACTTCGTCGAACGCTTTCGCCGCGAGGCCCAGTCGGCGGCCAACCTGTCGCACCCGAACATCGTCAACGTCTACGACTGGGGCAAGTACGAAGGCACATACTTCATCGCAATGGAGGAGGTCCAGGGGCGCACGCTGGCCGAGATTCTCCAGACGAACAAGCAACTCACCGCGAAACAGGCAGCCGAGATCGCCAGCGAAGTCGCGGCCGCATTGGGCTTCGCCCACGACAACGACGTCGCCCATCGCGACATCAAGCCGGCCAACATCCTCATCGGGTCGAACGGCCAGGTGAAGGTGGCGGACTTCGGCATCGCCCGGGCGATGAACGCGCCCACCGAGTCGAACCTCACCCAGGCCGGATCGGTGATGGGCACCGCCACGTACTTCTCGCCCGAACAGGCGCAGGGCGCACAACCCGATCCGCGCAGCGACCTGTACTCGCTCGGCGTCGTGATGTACGAGATGGTCGCGGGGCGTCCGCCGTTCTCCGGCGAGAACCCGGTGAGCATCGCCTACAAGCAGGTCCACGACGCACCCCAGCCGTTGGTGCAGATCGTGGCCGACGTGCCGAAGCCGTTCGAAGCGATCGTCGCCAAGCTGCTGGCCAAGGACCCCAAGCTGCGCTATCCCACCGCCGGTGCGCTGCGTGACGACCTCCGTCGATTCCGCAACAACGAACCGGTGATGGCCCTCGAAGCGGTGCACAAGGCGCAACGCAACGCTGCTGCGGCCGGCGGCGCTGCGGCGGCCGCAGCTGCCGCCGGCGCCACGTCGGTCAACCCAACGACTGCTCCGCCAACCGGCGCAGTCCCTCCGACCGGTACGCCACAGTCGACGTCGGTGCCGTCTACCGGGATGCTCGAGGCCGGCTATCCGACCGGCGCATCGGCCGACGCGGCCTACTACGACACCAACACGTCACGCACCGGCTGGTATGCGGTCGCCGCGTTCGTCGCGTTGATCGTGCTGGTGGTCGGCGGCGTACTGCTGTTCCAAACGCTGTCGGCCGACGAAGCAGCCGACGAACCACGGCAGTTGGTGTTGGAGGACTACACCAACCCGCCACAACTATTGGAAGAGGTCACCGCCAGCCTCGATGCGCTGGGGATCAGCTATGAGACGTTCGAGGAAGAGACCGGGCTGGTCCCGCCGCGGTTCGTATTCCGCACAGACCCGGCGCCGGGTTCGTTGATTCTCGAAGACCAGGTCGTACAGGTCTTCTTCAATCCCGATCCGCAGCTGGTACCGATCCCCAACGTGGTGGGCATTCCGCTCGAGGAGGCACAGAGCCGCCTCCAGAGCGAAGGGTTCTCGGTGGGCGAGATCACCTTCGAAGAGACCGACACCGTCGGTGAGAACACGGTGATCAGCTCCGATCCGACCGCACAAACTCCATCGCTTCAGGGCACGGCGGTCAACCTCGTCGTCGCGGCCCCGATCGAGAGCGTGCAGATCCCCGGCGAGGTCGTCGGGCAGACCGAGGTCGCCGCCCGGGAGATCCTCGAGGCGCCGCCGTACAACTTCACCGTCACCACCACCCAGCAGAGCTCGAACTTCAACGTGGGTGTGGTGCTGGAGATCGACCCGAGTGCTGGCAGTGTGGTCGAGCGCGGCTCGTCGGTCGTGATCGTCGTGTCGTCCGGTCCCGCCCCGATCACCGTGCCGCCGGTCGAAGGGCAGACGGCGGGGCGCGCCACCAACACGCTCACGAGCGCAGGGCTGCAGGTGCGAACGGTGTTCCAAGACGTCGCTCCCGGCAGCGTGGATGACGGCCTGGTCATCAGCCAAGACATCCCTGCGGGCTCGCAGGTCGATCCGGGCACCGAAGTGACGATCACCGTCGGTCGCGCCACCGGTCCGGTGACCACCCTCCCGCCGGCCACGACCTCGACCACGTCGACCACCACGACGACCTCGACCACCTCCACAACGTCGACGACGACCACGACGACCGTCCCCACCGAGTCGTCCGCCCCCTAGAACCGCCCCGACGACACACCGCTCCGAATTTCTGGAGAATCCGGGCGCGACGCGCCGGATTCTGCACACAGAAGCAACGGGTGGATCGGCGGCTGCAGTTCTGTTGACCGGATCCGGCGCGCGGCGCCGGAAATCGCCTGAAATTCAGACTGTGGTGGAAGGCGTGCTGGCGAGGAAGTTGCGCAGCAGGTCGTGGCCACACCCGGTGAGGATGCTCTCGGGATGGAACTGCACACCCTCGACCGGGAGGTGGCGGTGGCGGATGCCCATGACGACACCATCGGGGGTGGTCGCGGTGACGTCGAGCACGTCGGGAATCGAGTCAGGCGCCAACGTCAGCGAGTGGTAGCGCGTTGCGGTGAGCGGGTTCGGGACCCCAGCGAACACGCCACGGCCGTCATGGCTGACGGGTGACGTCTTGCCGTGCATCAACTCCGGCGCACCGACCACCTGCGCGCCGTAGACATGGCCAATCGCTTGATGGCCCAGGCACACGCCGAGCACCGGGAGACCCGCCGCAGCGAACGCACCGATGGCGTCGCACAGGATTCCGCTGTGTTCCGGACGCCCGGGTCCAGGCGACAGCAGCACGGCGTCAGGAGCCGTGGCGACGGCTTCCTCGACCGACACTTCGTCGTTGCGCACGACGTACGGCTCGACGCCCAGTTCACCGAGGTACTGGACCAGGTTGTAGACGAAGCTGTCGTAGCTGTCGATCACCAACACGCGCGCCATTCCCCCAGTATGGAGCACTGCGTGGCGGCGACCGCCCGAGAATCGCCTATGCTCGCTCGCCGATGGCACCTCCCAAGCGCAAGTCGGGCGGCCGCGTCACCCCCAAGGGGACTCGCCCGGGCGATCGTCCGACCTCGTCGACGAACGAGTCGAGTTCATCCGAACCGGCGTCGACGCCGAGCGCGTCCGACGAAGGCCCACGCAAAGGTGTTGCCGCGTCGTCGCGGTACACACCGAAGGCGACGAAGCGCCAGCTGATCCCCCCGTCGTACATCCCGGTGATCATGTTGGTGCTGCTGATCGGCGGCGGTTTGCTGATCATGGCCCGGTATCTGGTGTTTACCGACACCAACTGGCCGACGTTGATCGGCCTGGCGATGATCCTCGGCGGCCTGTACACCGCCACCAAGTGGCAATAGCAGCACCGCGACCAGCAGGAACAGCCGCGCCCATCCTGTGGGCAACTGAAATCACACCGCTGTAGTTCTGCCCAAGTTATCCACAGTTGTGTGGACAAGGCGGTCGAGCGCAGGCCCTACTCGTACAACGGAGCGACCTCGGTCATCGCCTCGAGACAGTGCGTGGGGGGTGGTGGATCCTCATCTGGAGCCATCGTCAACTTCAATTCCACGCCGCAGACATCGCACCGATACCGGCGGTTCACCTTGCGTAGCTCGCCCGACGGTGGCGGTTCTGGGGGCATCGATGTGAGGCCACGCAAGATGGCGATACCACTTTTCCACAGCACGTAGCCGAAAATCAGTCCGATTCCGACCCAGACGAACGTGCCGAATGCCGGCATGGACCCATCGTATGGGCTGGTATCGGCGACCGGACACGGCGCCGCCGACCCTCCGGCTGCACGAGTGGGAGACACCGTCGCAGCAACAACATGCGAAGTTGGTTTCGTAACTCCCAACGACGTGCGACAATGGTCACATGAGCGGTTTGAAGTCACTGTCCACCATCGATGAGATCGACGCCATCTCGACGGGCCGAACGGTGCCCAGCGCATTCCTCGAACTCGTCGCCGCCAACCCCAACGTTCCGGCGTTGCACTCGATGAAGGCCGACGGCGGATGGAACGTGTGGACCTACCAACAATTCGCCGATGTCGTCGCCCAGGCGGCAGCCGGGTTGCGCAACGCCGGACTGCAGTCCGGCCACCGGATGCTCTTGATGATGCGCAACCGTCCGGACTTCCACTGGTTCGACGCCGCTGCTCAATTCCTCAGCGCAACACCGGTGAGCATCTACAACTCATCGTCGCCCGAAGAGATCGAGTACCTCGCCGGCCACGCCGAAGCCGAGATTGCCATCGTTGAAGACAACGGCTTCCTCGAGCGAATCCTCAAAGTGCGCGGCGAACTCCCCAAGCTGCAGCAGATCTACGTGATCGAGCCGCCCGACGGACCGCTCCCCGACGGGGTCCACCCGGCCAGCGAACTGCTCGAAGCGGGCAGCGCCGACCTCGCCGAACTGGGCGCAGCCACGTCGCCCGATGACCTTGCCACGCTCATCTACACCTCCGGCACCACCGGACCGCCCAAGGGCGTCATGATCAGCCAATACAACGTGGTCTACACAGTCGAGATCCTGAAGGACTGCATCAGCTTCGACGACTTCGTCGGCAAGCGCGCCGTCTCGTATCTGCCGATGGCGCACATCGCCGAGCGGGCGATGAGCCACTACCAGGCGATGATGCTCGGCTACTCGGTGTTCTGCTGCCCCGACCCCAACCAACTGACGGCGTACCTCAAAGAGGTCCACCCACAGATCATCTTCGGCGTGCCCCGCGTGTGGGAGAAGATCTACAACGGGGTGAACGCGGCACTCGGCGCCGACCCCGACAAGAAGGCGCAGTTCGACGACGGTGTACGCGCCGCCATCGAGATCCGCGAGTCGAACCTCGACGGCGACTTCACCGACGAACAACAGGGCACACTCGACTTTCTCGACGCAGCGGCCTTCGCCCAGGTGCGTGCGCTCGTGGGTCTCGACGCCGTCGACGTCGCCGTCACCGGCGCGGCCCCCATCCCGGTCCCGGTGCTGCAGTGGTTCAACGCCGTCGGCATCCCGCTGTCGGAGATCTACGGCATGTCGGAGTCAACCGGACCGATGACCTGGTCGCCCGAGCGCAACAAGGCCGGCACCGTCGGCCGCGGCTGCCCGGGCATGGAGGTGAAAATCGCCGACGACGGCGAGGTCATCTGCCGCGGCGGGAACGTGTTCCAGGGCTACCTGAAGGCGCCGGACAAGACTGCCGAGACCGTCATCGACGGCTGGTTGCACTCCGGCGACATCGGCGAGGTCGACGACGAGGGCTACATCAAGATCGTCGACCGCAAGAAGGAGTTGATCATCACATCGGGCGGCAAGAACATCAGCCCGGCCAACCTCGAGGCGGCGCTCAAGACCATTCCGGTCATCGGCCAAGCCGCAGCGATCGGCGACCAGCGCAAGTTCGTCTCGGCCATCCTCGTGCTCGACCCCGAGGCCACGCCCGTATGGGCTGCGGCGAACGGCAAAGGCGACAAGAGCCTTGCCGAGCTCGCCGCCGATGCCGACGTGATCGCCGAAGTACAAAAAGGCGTCGACGAGATCAACACCCAGTTTGCTCAGGTCGAGCAGATCAAGAAGTTCACCCTGGTCGGTGAAGAGTGGCTGCCCGACAGCGACATGCTCACCCCGACCTCCAAGCTCAAGCGACGCGGCGTCAACGCCCGCTACGCCGACGAGATCGAAGGGATGTACGCGGGGTTGTCGTAACGATCAGCGGGTCCTGACTTCACGTTGCAGCGCCTCAGGTTTGGACGGACCCGCGCCAGCAGGGGCGCCCCGGCGGGCGCGCCCTGCGGCCG
>JBCCVW010000050.1:0-25319 GCA_039194665.1 Actinomycetota bacterium | reverse complement strand
GGGCAGCCCATCGCGTCCGAGGTTCGCCCGATCGACGATGAGCCGCGCCGCTTCGCTGCGCTGATCGTTGGCGAACGTCGGCGACACCATCGTGAGCCGCTCGGCCTGCTCTTTGATCGCTTCGATCATCTTCGGGTGTTGATGGCCGAGGTTCATGTTGACGAGCTGACTGGTGAAGTCGATCCACGTGGTGCCGTCGGCGTCCCACATCTTCGACCCCTGGGCGCCTGCGATCACCACCGGGTCGAGCGCGGCCTGCGCTGACCACGAGTGAAACACCCGTTGGCGGTCGTTGGCGTAGGCGTCGCGGAGCAGCACGTCGTCGTCGAGCGCAGTCATGGACCGATCGTACGACGTCGGCGACGTCGCTGCGGCACGGCGCTGCCCAGTGACGGTTGCCTTGTCACGCCCTACGATCCCGTGCATGGCTGAGATGGTGAGCTTCCCGAGCAACGGCAACGACGCCCAGGGGTACCTCGTGGTGCCCGAGAGCGGATCGGGCCCCGGTGTGATCGTCGTGCAGGAGTGGTGGGGACTCGACTCCGGCATCAAAGAGATCGCCGACCGGCTCGGTGAGGCGGGCTTCGTTGCGCTGGCGCCGGACCTGTATCACGGTGAGCTGGCGGGGCACACCGAGATGGACAAGGCCGGCGAGCTGATGAACTCGATGCCACCCGACCGCGCCGCACGCGACATGAGCGGTGCCGTCGACTACCTCGCCGACCATTCTGCGACCACCGGTGATGGCGTCGGCGTCATCGGCTTCTGCATGGGCGGGATGCTGAGCTTCATCCTCGCCGCGTTGCGCCCCGACAAGGTGCACGCAGCGGTGCCGTTCTACGGGTACCCGTCGGGCGACGCGATGCCTGACCTGTCGAAGATCGAAGCCCGGATCATGGGCCACATGGCCGAACACGACGACTTCTTCCCACCCGAGGGGGCCAAAGAGCTCGAGCGGATGCTCACCGACCTCGGCAAGGACGCGACGATCACCGTGCACGACGGGACCGGACACGCGTTCATGGCCCCGCACAACGCATTGGGAACGCAAGACCAGGACAAGGTCGACGAGATCTGGCCGCAGGTCACGTCGTTCTTGCACGAGCACCTCCATGAACAGCAGGGCTGATCGCCCATCGATGCCCCGATTCGACGCCGTTCTCTTCGACGCGGGCGGTGTGCTGGTGCTGCCAGACCCGACCGTGCTCGCCCCACTGCTCGCCCACTACGGGGGTGCACTCGACCACGACCGTCACCGCCGCGCGCACTACGCCGCGATGAAGGCCAAGTCCGACGCACGGTCACTCGAAGGGTCGTGGGACATCTACAACGACACCTACGTGGCGACCGTCGGCGTCGATGACCACGATCGCGACGAGGCCGCACAGGTTCTCGACCGGACGCGATCGGCATGGTTGTGGCGGCATCGCATCGATGAGTCGCGCGCTGCGCTCGACCGGCTGGCCGACGGCGGCGTGCCGATCGGTGTGGTGTCGAATGCCAGCGGTCAGATCGAGCGAATGCTGGCCCGCGAGATCTGCCAGGTCGGTGACGGCGACCACGTGACGATGCGCTGCATCGTGGACAGCCACGTGGTCGGCGTCGCCAAACCCGACCCGGCGATCTTCGACCACGCCCTGCCGCACTTCACCGAATTCGATCGAGACCGAATCGCGTACGTCGGCGACTCGGTGACGATGGACGTCGAGGGAGCAACCGCCGCTGGGCTGCATCCGATCCTGCTCGACCCGTACAACGACCACGTCGACGCCAGCTTCGAGCGGATCAGCTCCCTCCACCAGCTCGCCGACGAGTTGGTGTGATACCGCTACGCGATCAGGCCGCCGGCATGGTGAGGATCCTGCCCGTCGATCCGCCCGAGAGCAGCTCGGCTCAATCGGTGCGTGACGATGGCTTCCTTCTGGGGCGCCGATCGCCGAGCGCCCACGGTGTTGCCGCAAGGACTGCCACTGCGGCCGCAAGCAACGCAGCTCGCGCACTATCGACGTAGGCCGGCTGCACAACCTCGGACCCGACCGCAACGATCGCCTCGCTGACGTCTTCACTGGGCGTTCCCTCGGGTAGACGGGCATCCAGTACCACGCGTTGCACGCCGCCCAGGATCCCGACCCCGAGAGATGCGCCGAGTTCGATCGCGGTTTCCTCGACTCCGGCGGTGACCCCGGCAAGCTCCGGTTCGGCGCCACTGATCACCCGGTCGACCGACGGTGGGATCGTCAGCCCGTTTCCGATGCCGGCCACAATCCCTGCGACCACGAACATTTGGCGGTCGCCCACTGGTGTCGTCGCCATGACGATGTAGCCGGCGGCCATCAACACCAGCCCGCAGAGGACGACCGCAGACACGCTGAATCGAGCGCACAGATCTGGCGCCCTCCATGCGATCGACAACTCGGCGACACCAATCGGGAGCAGCAACAGCCCCGCCGCGAGCGGTGACTCGCCCCATCCGATCTGGAGTAGCAGCGCGCCGACGAAGATCACGCCGGCGAAACCCGTCGCGGCGAACAGCAGGGTGCCCAACCCCGCCCGTCGTCGCTTGGAACGGAACACACGCAACGGCAACATCGGCGCCTCGGTCGTCGCTTCGTGCCAGACGAACGCGGCGATCAGTGCGACCGCGGCCACCGCGGCACCGATCACCCACGGGTCGGTCCATCGACCGGGCGCCTCGATAACGGCGAACAACAGCGCGCCGATCGCGGCGGTGGACAAGATCGCGCCCGGGATGTCGAGCCGGCGCTCCTTCCTGCCCGGGAGTCGGGGTACGACGGCGAGCACGCCGAGCACTCCGACCACGGCGATGATCCCGTTGGCCACGAAAACGGCACGCCACGACCAGACGTCGATCAGCCAGCCGCCGATGGCCGGTCCGAAGGCTCCACCGGCTCCGGCTACACCTGCCCAGATCGCGATCGCCCGCGGCGCATCGCGTTCGTCGAACACGTCGGTGATCGTGGCGAGCGTCGCCGGCATCAGCAGCGCCCCGCCGAGCCCGGCGATGGCCCGGCCGCCGATCACACCGGTGACCGATCCCGCGAGCGCCCCGGTCGCCGCGCCGAGCGCGAACAACGTAAACCCGCCCATCAACGCGGCCCGCCGACCGACTCGATCGCCGACCGCGCCGCCGGTGAGCAGGAGCCCGCCGAACACGATGGCGTACGAATCGACGATCCACTGGAGCCCCGACGCGGTCGCATCGAGTTCACGCTGCAGCTCCGGGAGGGCGACGTTGAGCGACGTGAGCGAGACGACGAGCGCGAACAGGCCGGCACAACAGACGACGAGGATCGCCTGACGTCGAGGATGCGACGTGCCCGGCAGGTGGGCGACGTCGTCGGTGGCCCGTGCTGTCACACGACGACGGGCGTCGCGGGGGCGGGCGGCGTCGGGCTCTGTGTGGCGGGGGCGGGCAGTGCGCGGCGGCGTTCGAAGAGCTCTTCGGCTGCTGCCTGCGCTCGCTGCGCCACCTGATCGACATCGGCGGTGAGCAGTTGCCGGCCGCGCACGAGCTGGCGGCCGCGGACCCATACGTCACGTACGTCGCCGCCGTTGGCGGTGAACACCAGGTGCGCCGCAGCGTTGAAGTCGTCGCCGCCGAGCAGTGGGACGAAGCGCAGTCCGTCGAGCGACACGGTGATCAGGTCGGCGTCCTTGCCGACCTCGATCGAGCCGCTGACGTCATCGATGCCGAGAGCTCGCGCGCCGTCGAGCGTGGCCATCTGGATGATGTCCATCGGGTCACCTGCCGTCGGGTCGAGTCCGCTCACCTTGGCCAGCAACGAGGCGAACTTCATCTCCTCGATCAGGTCGAGGTTGTTGTTCTCCTTCTCTCCGTCGGTGCCGAGGCCGACGGTGACGCCGCGCTCGCGATACCAGCCGACTCGGGCCGGACCTGATGCCAGCTTCATGTTCGAGCAGGGGCAGTGAACGATCGCCGTGTCGGTCGCCGCCGCGATTTCGACCTCCTGGTCGTCGAGCCACACGCCGTGAGCGACCACGGTGCGACCGTCGAGCAGCCCGCGCTGATGGAACACCTCCATGGGGCGCCGGCCGTACTGGCGGACGCACTCCTGCACCTCCCAGATCGTCTCGCTGGTGTGGGTGTGGATCCCCACGTCGAACTCCGCAGCGAGTTGCACCGCCTCGGCGAACATCTCCGGAGAGCAGTAGAGCATGTGCTCCAGTCCGACCCACGAGCGAACACGGCCTGAATCGATGGATGGATGCGATTCGAGGAGCGCGCGATTCGACGCCAACGACTCGAACCAATCGAACTTGTCGGCGGTGTACGGCGCCAGCGTCGCGCGAATGCCGAGCTGCTCAGCTGCTCGCGCTGAACCCTCCATATGACGCCACATGTCGAGCACCGATGTCGTGCCGGCGAGCAGGCCTTCGGAGTAGGCCATCCACGACGCCGACTCGGCGATCTCTGCGGTCAGCGCACGATGCGCCGGATCGACGTGCTGCTCGAGCCACTCCCACAGTGCTAGCGACTCGGCGGTGCCACGGAGCAGTCCGGAGTGGAGGTGGGTGTTGTGCAGGCCCGGCATCACGATGCAGCGATCCGCATCGACGTGCGTGACGTCGCCCGCAGCCGGGTGGTGGGCGACGTCGTCGGTCGATCCGACGGCAGCGATGCGGCCGTCGAGGACCAGCACGTCGCCATGCTCGATCCAGCGGCCGTCTCCGATGCACGGCAGGACGATCCCCCCGGACAATAGGAACGACGACTCCGCAGCGACCATTCGAGCGACCGTACGCACCTGTCGTTTCGGCCCTCGGACACTGGCGTTTCCGCTGTGTGAACCCGGATTCATCCCGACGAAACATCGGCGACACGGACCGGCCCTACGGTGGCGAACATGCTGACCGTGCTCGCCGGAGGCCGTGCGATCGACCCGTTGAGTGGGCTCGACGAGGTCGCCGACGTCGTCTGTGAAGGTGACCGCATCGTCGACATCGGTCCCGATGCCGGAGCAAATGCGAAGCAGCGTTCGACCGGGGGCGAGCCCGCGTCGGTGATCGACTGCTCCGGACAGATCGTCACCCCCGGGCTGATCGACATGCACTGCCACGTGATGGTCGGTCTCGGCGACTTCTGTGTCGACGCCGATCGGGTCGGGGTGGAAATGGGCGTGCCGACGCTGGTGGACGGTGGGACGAGCGGCGTGGCGACGTTCGATCTCGCCCGCACCGCGGTGATCGACAACCCGAAGACGCAGACCGAGGTGCTGTCGTTCATCGACCCGAATCAGCTCTATTTGGCGACCAAGGACTTCATCTGCCACAAGCTCGAGATCGCCAACGATGTGCGCAACATCGACCGCGAGTCGTTGGCCGAGTCGATGGAACGCAACGGCGATGTGGTGGTCGGCCTCAAGGTCCGCGCGTGTTCGGCGAGCGACCCCGACACGTCGCCGTTCCTCGCCGCGGCGCAGGACGCGTCTGGGGGACGACCGGTGATGGTGCATCTCGGCCGCTTTCCGCACACCCCGACGATCCCGACGCCACGGCTGCTCGAGGCGTTGCGGCCTGGCGACATCATCACCCATGCCTTCCGCGGCGCTGGAGGCATGCTCGACGAGCATGGTCGGGCGATCCCCGAGTTCGTCGACGCGATCGATCGCGGCGTGCGTCTCGACGTCGGACACTCCGGCACCGACTTCCGTTTCCGCGAGGCGCGCCGCCTGTTCGATCTCGGCTATTTCCCCGACACGATCTCGACCGACCTCAACATCTTCAACATCACCGGCCCCGTGTACTCGCTGACCGAGACGATGACGAAGATCCTGGCCCTCGGCGTGCCGCTCGTCGACGTCATCGCAATGTGCACGTCGAACACGGCCGCGTCGATCCAGCGCACCCTGACCCACGGGGCGCTGGCCATCGGCCGCCGCGCCGACGTCAGTGTGCTGGCGCTCTCGGGCGAACCGCTCGACGTATCAGACGGGCACGAGACCGTCAGCGTCGACGAGTCGTTCGTGCCGATCGGTTGCATGGCCGCTGGCGTGTGGCACGAGGCGGGACACCCGCGTCAAGAGCGCGCCGCGTAGGTGCATCGACCGGTGCTGATGGACGAGCTCGGTCAGCGCGACCTCGCAGCGTGCCTGGAACACTTCTGGCATCCGGTTGCCACCGTCGCGGAGCTGCCAGCCGACCGGCCGCTTGCGGTGCGCCTCCTCGGCCGCGATCTCGCCGTGGCGCGACTGGCCGACGGGTCGCTCGCCGCCGTCGTCGATCGTTGTGCTCATCGTTCGACGCGCTTGTCCATCGGCACGGTCGAGGGGTGTGAGCTGCGGTGCGCGTACCACGGCTGGTCCTGGGATGCAGGCGGACAGTGCACCTCGATTCCGTCGATGCCAGACGGGCCGATCCCGACCCACGCACGTATCGCCGCGTACGAGGTGCGCGAGCGATACGGGTTGGTGTGGGTGTGCCTCGGCGACGCTGACGTGGCCCCGCTGCCGCCCTGCTCGGCGATCCCTCATCCACGGCTCCGCGTGATCGATGGCGAGCCGTACACATGGGGAGTCTCAGCGTTGCGTCGAGTCGAGAACTTCGTCGATCTCGCGCACTTCGCATGGGTCCACGACGGAACGCTCGGCAACCGCTCCGATGCGGTACCACCGGTGCCGGAGATCGACGTCGATGGGTGCGAGCTGCGGTTTCGCTACGACCCGCCGGAGTTCGATCCCGCATCCGAGGCGATGTACGGCACGTCGACCTATCGACTCGCCGTACCGGGAACGGTCGACATCGTCTTCGAACTGGCCAGTGGCGCGACCCGCGTGTTGTGGATGACCGCGAGCCCGCTCGACGAACGAACGTGCCGGGTGTTCTGGAAGATGGGCCGCAGCGACGAGCTGGACGATGACGACCAGCCGCACATCGACTTCCAGCGCGTGGTGCTCGACGAGGACGAGCCGGTCGTCTGCGGGCAGAACCCGCCGGAGTTCCCGCTCGATCCGGCAGCGGAGGTGTCGGTGTCGACCGACCGCGTGTCGAACGTCTACCGACGAACCGTTCGTGGCCTCGTGCGTGCTCAGCGATCCGGTGGCGCCGATGCGTTACGTGACGCCGTGATCTCCGCACGCAGTGCCGCAGCGTCGGAGTCGTCGAGCCACGATGAATCCACGGCATCCGCAGCGATGTCGTACAGCTCGTCGAGCCCGTAGCCGTACGCCTGCGCGGTCAGTTCGTACTCGGCGGTCAGGTCGAGGCCGACCAGCGCAGGGTCGTCGGTGTTCAGCGCCGCCAGGATCCCGGCCCGGCGCATCTTGTCGAACACGTGATCCTCGACGCGATCGACCACGTCGGGGTTGATGCGCACGTTGGCGTTCGGGCACACGGTGAAGGGGATGCGCCGGTCGGCGACGCGGCGCACGAGTTCGGGGTCCTCGAACACCGAGATTCCATGGTCGATGCGTTCACAGCCGAGGTCGTCGATCGCGCTGGCCACCGCGCTGGCGGGCGAGTTCTCGCCCTGGTGGGCCGTGAGTCGCAGCCCGGCCTCGCGCGCCAGGCCGTAGGGCACCGAGAACGATCGCGGGTCGACGCCGAGTTCGGTGGAGTCCATACCGAGCCCGATCACTCGTTCTGTCCCGGCGCTTCCTGCTCGCCGGAGATCGACGAGTTCCGTGACCTGCTCGGTGGCGACGTCGGGTCCGAACTCGCGGTCGATGTCGAAGATCAGCCGGCCGCGTGCGCCGGAGTCTCGTTCGGCCCGGGCCAACCCGCGGTCGAGCGCGGCCACGATGTCGGCCAGCGATTGGCCGGCGAGCAGGTGTCGGGCGGGGGTGAAGAACGCCTCGCGGTATCGCAGGCCGTGGGCCGCGCCGTCGACGAGCGACTCGTAGGCGAGATGTTCCCAGTCGTCTGGGGTCTGGAGCACCGACTGGACCAGCCAGAAGATCTCGAGGAACCCGGTCAGGTCCTCGTACGCATACATCTGGGCGGGGTCTTCGTGTGCGAGTGCGATCCCGTTCTTCGCCGCCAACTCCGCAACCGTCGACGTGCGCATCGTTCCCTCGATGTGGCAGTGGAGCTCGACTTTCGGGATCGCGCGGGCGGACTCTGTGTCGACAGTCACGCGGTGAAGGTAACGATCCGTCGATGTCGGGGCTGTTTCTGCTCGATGAACCTTGGCGACGTCCTCTGTCGTCGTGTGCGGCGACACGCGACGATGCGGAGATGACCATCGATGCGTCCGCACCATCCGACGTCCGCGACGTGTTGGCGCGAGTGCCCAAGGCGGAGCTCCACCTCCATCTCGAGGGGGCGGTCGACGCCGCCACGTTCACCGAGTTGGCGCGCAAGCACGACGTCGCGCTGCCGGCCCATGAACGTCCTGAGGATCTCTACGAGTACGACACCCTCGCCGACTTCCTCGAGGTCTACGGACTCGTCGCTCGCTCGGTGCGCGACCGCGACGACTTCGAGAGGATCACCTTCGAGTGCCTGGCTCGATGCCGGACCAGCGGCGCCCGCTACGTCGAGCTGTTCGTTAGCCCCGCGGCGCACTTCGACGTCGGCGTCGAGTTCTCGACAGTGATCGCCGGCGTGGTCGACGGCGTGAATGCCGCCGCTGATGAGCTCGGTCTCCCCGCGGCCATCTTGCCGGCGATCAATCGCGAGTTGGGTCCACGCCATGCGGTGGAGTTCGTCGAGCTGGTGCAACAACATCGATGCGACGAGATCATCGGCATTGGGCTCGACTACCACGAGATCGGATACCCGGCTCACGACTACGTCGAGGCGTTCGAGCTGGCGGGTCGTCTCGGTCTGCATCGCACCTCGCACGCAGCGGAGGTCGGACCGGCAAGCAATGTGCGCGACGGGCTGGCCGTTCTCGGATGTGAGCGGATCGATCATGGCTACAACGTCGTCGACGACCCTGCGTTGCTCGCCGAGTGTGTCGACCGCGCCGTGCCCTTCACCGTCTGTCCGACGACGACGACGTTCACGTCGGAGTTCCGGGATCTGACAGCACCCGATCACGCGATCAGGCAGATGGCGGACGCAGGAGCGATGCTGACCGTGAACTCCGACGACCCGACGATGTTCGGATCGGATCTCCTCGACGAGTACGTGAAGTTGCACGAAATGGCGGGTTTCGACCTCCCGACCCTCGGCGGATTCGCTCTCAACTCGCTCGACGCAGCGTGGCTCGACGAATCGACCAAGCGGTCGTGGCGGAGCGCGTGGCAAGCCGAGATCGATGCGCTCGTCGGAGTGGAGGGCAACGCCCAATGACGACGTTCGCTGTGGATACCACGGCCGCGCAGACTCCGACGGCTGATCGCGTCGATGCGGCCGGGTTCCGACGCCGAAATCGACCGTTCACGCCGGGGCAATACGCCGGTGTACGTCGATTGACAGGATGAGACGATGGCCACGGTCCCCGTCATCGACATCAGCGGGTTGCGTTCCACCGACACTGCGGCGCGTCGAGCGGTGGCGAGCGAGATCGGCGCAGCGTGCGAGACGATCGGATTCCTCACCGTGGTGGGGCATGGCGTGAGCCAGACGGTGGTGGCGGAGGCGTTCACCCAGACGCGGCGCGTGTTCGAGCTGCCGATGGATGTCAAGATGGCGAGTGCCTGGGACGACGATCACGTCAATCGCGGGTACGACCCACCGGGGAACCAGCGTCTCGACGGCGATTCGGCACCGGACAACAAAGAGGCGTGGGCGTTCAGCCCATCGGGGTTGATCGGTTCGAGCCCGATGCAGGGCGAGAACGTGTGGCCCGATCTTCGCGGATTTCGGGCGCCGATCGAGGCGTATCACGGCGCAGCGATGGCCCTGTGCGAGCGCCTGCTGCGGGCGATGGCGCTGTCGCTCGACCTTGCGGAGGACTACTTCGAGCCGTTCCACCGGCATCCGGTGTGCACGCTGCGGGTACACCACTACCCACCGCGTCCGGCAACTGCCGGCAACGCCGAATTCGGCGCAGGCGCACACACCGACTGGGGCGCGCTCACGGTGCTCGCCCAGGACGACTCGGGCAGCCTGGAAGTGCGGGCCAAAGACGGCGAGTGGATCGAGGTGCCGCCGGTAGCGGACTCGTTCGTGATCAACATCGGCGATCTGCTGCAGCGGTGGACGAACGATCGCTACGTATCGACGATGCACCGAGTGCTCGGGGTTCCGGGCGTCGATCGTCACTCGATTGCGTGCTTTTTCGATCTTGACCACGAAGCGATGATCGAGTGCATCCCGACGTGCATCGAGAGCGGCGTTGGACCGAAGTACGGGCCGGTCACGGCCGGAGCACACCTGATGGAGCGCTACGAAGCCAGTTTGGCAACGTGACGACCACCTCGTGATCTACGTCGATACCTACCCCGCATCGGTCGGTTCGCAGACGGTCGCGCTCCCGCTCGTGCCGATCGCAGCCGACCGGGCGATCTCGTTACTGATGACGGTCGACCAGCCGCTGTCGCTCATCGAGCGTGCCGGGTTCGACCTGGCCGAACTCATCGAGCCGCTGCGTCCCGAGGCGATCGCGACCGCGGCGACGCTCGGGATTCCCATCGCCGCGGCGGTTGCCCGCGCCCTCGGGCTCGATCGGGTCTTCGTCCTCCAGAAGACCGCGAAGATCCACCTGCACGACGCCCTGTGCGAACCGTTGGAGTCGATCACGACGCACGGCGAGCAGTCGCTTCGGCTGGATCGGCGGTACGTCGAGGAGTTGCGTGGGCGCCGCGTCGTGTTCGTCGACGACGTGGTCGCCACGGGCGGCAGCGTGGTCGCGTCGCTGCGGTTGCTCCGGCGCGCCGGCGCCGTTGTGGCGGGCGTGGCGGCGATCTTGGTCGAGGGCGGTGGATGGCGGTCCCGTCTCGGCGGCGATGCCGAACTCGTGCGGTCACTCGGCACGATCCCGCTGTTCGGCGCCGCCGACGGCGGCTGGACGCCACTCAGCGAGCGGTCCGCTGGGGTCGACGAGTGGTCCGCGGGGTGATCGTCAGGCGTCAAGCAGCGTTCGCCAGGCACGCCGGTACGCCGAGGTGAAAACGTCGACCGCGAGCGCTGACTCGTCGGCGCCATGCCCGTCGACCGCGATCGCCCGCGGGCGAATCGACTCGAGGATGACCCGATCTTCCTCGTTCACCGCGGCCTGGAAGTCGTGCCACGCGGTGACGTCGCCGTCGAGATCGAAGTTGCGGACGTTCTGCTGGAACACCATCGTCGCCGGCTCAGGGTCGTCGAGTGACGTCATCGGGCTGAACGCCACCTGGATCCACTCGATGCGGTCCGGCGCGTAGCTGATCCGCAACTCGGTCGCGAACGGCATGACGTGTTCGTAGTGGAACTCCACTTCGATCGGCACCGCTGGACCATCCATGGTCACCCGATCCAGCTGATGCATGTACACCCAGTGACGAAACCCGTTGTCGGTCGGTAGCAGCGTCTCTTCGGGGACGATCGGGTGCGTCGGGTCACCGAAGCTCCCAGCGTGAACCGTCGCGAAGTGCGCGAGGTCGTTGAAGTTCTCGGCAATCCGTGTCGGGCCGACGTTCCATACGATCGGCGCGAGCTGGAAATGCAACCGATCCGGTACTCCGTGAGGTTCCCACTCGGGGAGGCCGCCGACGGGCTCTGAGTCGAGGCTGACCCACACGATGTCGTCACGCAGCGTCGCGGAGAACGGCTCCACCCCGAGGCGACGGGCGAGTCGAGAGCCTGGCCGGGCGGGCAGGTGCGCGGGTCGCCCGCCGGCGTCGAGATGCAGCCCGTGATATGGACACACGAGACACGCCGTGCCGTCAGGCGCCTGCTGAACCTCGCCGTTGGACAGCGCCGCCCCACGGTGACCGCACCGGTCCGGGAAGGCCACGACCTCGTCGCCCATCAGGGCGACGACCAACGCCTCACCGAGCAGCGTGAGCGCTACTGGCCCGTCGTCGAGCTGGTGTCGCAGGGCAGCCGGATACCAGTATCGCCGGGCGACGTCGTCGGCGTTCATGTCACCGACAGCGCATCCATTTTCGCCGCGAGGTAGTCGTTGGCCGAGATCGGTGGGTACTTCGCGGGACTCGTGTCGCTCACACAGGTCGGCAACGGGTCGACGATCGCGTCGTGGTTCGGTTCATGGAAGAAGATCAGGCTGATCAACTCTTCGTTCGGTTCGTGCGCCGGCGGTGCCAGCACCCGGTGTTCGTTCGACCGCCAGCGGTCGTTGGTCCACCGTGAGAACATGTCGCCGAGATTGATGATCAGCGCGTCGTCGACGATCGGGGCATCGATCCACGTCTGGTCCTCGTCGAGCACTTGAAGTCCGCCGGCGCCAGGCTCTCGATCGAGGATGGTCAACGTGCCGAAGTCGGTGTGCGGGCCGATCCGGTACTGCCCTGGTTCTGGCGGAAGATGCGATCGCGGCCAGTACCAGTTGAGCGACACCGACGCGGTGGTTGCGCTGCTCCGTTCGACGAAGTGGTCGGGCTCCATACCGAGCGCGACGGCAAAGATCTCGAGCAGGTCGTCGGCCAGTCGTCGAGCGGCGCGCCACCACGCTTCGGCGGCAGGCTGGAACTCCTCAGGCGTCGCGGGCCATCGATTCGGAGCGAACCAGCGTGGCGCACGTTCGGTGAGGCCGGGGTCGGGAACGTCGACCGGTCCGTACGCGTACGTCTCTTTCAGATCGGGCGGTGTGTCGACGCCGTAGGTTGCGGCATTCGACTCGAGCCCGGCTCCGACCCAGCCGCGATACGCGTCGTCGGACAGCGAGAGTGGCCGCTTCGTGTGGTCCGGTTGGTGGAAGAAGCTGCGCGTTGCTGCGCGACACTCGTCGATCACGGCGCGCGAGATGCCGTGGTTGGTCACCACGAGGAATCCCAGTCTGCGCAGGTGTGCATCGACATCGGCAGCGAACGCTGTGCGTTCATCGGCAGCGCCTCGATACCAAGCGTCGAGGTCGATCAGTGGAATCGTCGTCATCGGATGGATCCAAACGTTCAGACTCGTACGTGGTCAGGAGCGAACCGTTCGAGCATGATGCGCTCGAGCACGGTCGACAGCGTGTACACGATGATGGCCACACTGGTGAGCGTGATCGTGGCTGCCCACAACTGCTTGTAGTCGCTCGTGGTGGTCGCCGTCAGCATCTCGTAGCCCAGTCCGACACCGGTGACGAGCCACTCGGCGAGCAGTGCGCCGAGGATCGCGCCGGGGACCGCGATCTTCGACGCGGCGAACATGCTCGGCACCGCCGATGGGAGCCGCACCTTCACCAGCAATTGCCGCGGCGACGCGTCGTAACTGCGCATCAGGTCGACGGCCTCGGCGCTGATCGAACGCAGCCCATGTGTCACCAGCACCAGCGTGGGGAAGAACACGATGATCCCGACGACGATCACCGTGGAGACGAGGCCGCGGCCGAAGATCAGGGCGAGCAGCGGCACCAGCGCCACGATCGGCACGGTTTGCAGCGCGATACCGATCGGAAGGAGCGACCGCTCGATCGGCCGGTAGAGCACGAAGATGCACGCAATGCCGATCGACGCGGCACCCCCGATCAGCAGACCGAGGCCGGCGTCGAGCAACGTGCGGCCGAGACCTGCGGTGATCGCGGCGCGGTTCTCCGCGGCGTCCGCTTCCACGAACAGGTGGTCCCACACTCGTGCCGGCGAGATCCCGACGAACGGTGACACGTCGAAGACCTCGAGAAACGCAACCCAGACCGCGACCAGCGCACCGAGCGCGATGACCATGCCGCCGAAGGGACGCAGGACGTCGATCAGTAGGTTGTACCGACGGTTGAGGGTGGGGTCAGCGCTCATCGACTGTGCGCCCAGGGTGAGAGCAGTCTGCCGACGAGACCGATCAAGAAGAAGGCGAGCGCAGACAGGACGGTGAGCACCAACGCGATCGCCCACGTGCGATCTGGTTGTAGCGCAAACGCGGAATTGACCATGAACAGGCCGAGGCCGAGCGACACGCGACCGAGGTACTCGCCCAGAACGGCGCCGAGAATCGCGGCCGGCCCGGTGATCCTGAGGCCGTTGAAATAGGTCGGAATGGCCGCCGGGATACGCACGCGGCGCAGCGCGGTGAAGCGGTTGCCGCCAAGGGCCGAGATCAACTCCAACTGTGCCGGCGTCGCTTGGCGCAGGCCGAGGATCGTCGAGATGAGCGCGGCGAAGAACACGGCGAGTCCCGCCAGGATGGCGCGCGGCGCGTCGCCTGCGAAGGTGACCTGGAGGATCGGACCGATCGCAATGATCGGCAGTGAGTAGGTGGCCACTGCGAACTGCAGCGTTGCCCGTTCGGTGAACGGCACGAGCACGGCCACGGTGCCGAGCAGCGTCGCGATCGACACTCCGAACACCCAGCCGCGGAACGCTGGACTGAGCGTGGCGCGAATGTGGTCGGGGTACAGGTCCCACTCGCTGATCAGGCTGCCGACCATGCGCGACGGAGGCGACAGGGTGGCCCGCCCCTCGAAGTAGGTGCGCCCGAGGATCTCCCAGGTGATGAGGATGATGGCGACGGCGATCGCCGTGCCGGCCCATGCAGCGACCCAACCCTCTTCGGCCTCGTCGTCGGTCGGGAGGCCGTCGGATTCCGCTTCGATCAGCAGATCGACGTCGCGCAGCAGGTCGTCAGTCTGCTGTGTCACCGTCGCCCTCGAACAGCAGCTGGCTGATGTGGTCCGTGATCTCGTGGAACTCCGGTGTTCGCTGAAGGTCCGGATGCCGAGGCCGCTCGAAGTCGATCGGGACCGTCGCCTGGACTCGACCGGGTCGCGGGCTCAGCAACACGACTTGGTCGGCGAGAAACACCGCTTCGCTGATCGAGTGCGTCACCAGCACGGTGGTGGTGCGCCGCTCGCCCCAAATTCGGAGTAGCTCGAGGTTGAGGCGTTGCCGGGTCATCTCGTCGAGCGCACCGAATGGTTCGTCGAGGAGCAGGATCTTCGGCTCCATCGCGAGCGCACGTGCGATCGCCACGCGCTGGCGCATACCGCCGGACAGCTGGTTTGGTCGCGCATCTTCGAATCCCGACAGACCGACGAGTTCGATGAGCTCGTCGATCAGCTGCCGGTCGGCCTTCTCGCCCGTGACCTCGAACGCGAGTTTGATGTTCTTGCGCACGCTGCGCCACGGCAGCAGGGCCGGGTCCTGGAAGGCGATCCCAAGTTGGTGCGTCGTACGGATCTGTCTGGGTTCGGTGCCGTGGACGAGGACCTGCCCAGAGGTCGGTCGTTCGAGGTCGGCGAGAATTCGCAGTATCGTCGACTTCCCGCACCCGGACGGTCCGAGCAGGGCGGTGAAGCTTCCAATCGGCGCCTCGATCGACACGTCGTCGAGCGCAGTGACGGTCTGCCGTCCGAGCCGGAATTGCTTGGTCAGGTTGTCGATAGCGAGTCCGGCGGCCTCCTTCGGCAGAGCGAAGTTGACGTCTCCGGCGAGCGTGCCCCGGGCATCGACCTCGGCGGCATCGCGCTCCGCTGAGGTCGCGCCCTCGGACGTGCCGTCTGTTGGGGCCATCGACACGGCAGGATCAAATCAGGTCGATGCCGTCGGCGTACAGCGCGTCGAGGACCTCGGTCGTATAGACGGACGAATCGACCGGCAATCCGATCGACTCGAGTGTTGCGACGTTCTCGGCGATGTCTTCGTCTGTCATGTACATCAGGCCGAACTCATCGGTGGTCGAGGTGAGGATCATCCGGTCGAGCTGGTCGACGATCTCCGCGCGGGAGGCCTCCTCGTCGAGGCCGAGGTCGGCACCGTAGATCTCCATCGTGTATTGCAGACCGAGGTCGATGTCGTCGCGCGTGCGCTGCCACCCCTGAATCTCCGACTTGAGCGCCGCCGACACCAGATCGAACTCGTTGGCCAACACGTCTTCGGTGGTGATCAACAGCTGCTGGTACAGCTTGAATCCGAAGTCGGACAGTGAGAAGTCGGTGACGTCGTAGCCTTCCGCTCGGAGGATGTTCGGCTCGTTGGTCACGAAGCTGAACCAGCCGTCGACCTCTCCGTTGACGAATGGTGCGGGGTCGAACCCGGCGGGCACCTTGTTGACATCGCCGGGGTCGATCCCGTTGATCTCCAACAACGCGTCCCATAGAGCGTCGTTGACCGCCTGCACGCCGATGGACTTTCCGACCATGTCGGCGGGTTCCAGGATCGGCGCCTCGGTGAATGACATCACGCCGAAGGGATTGTTCTGGAAGAGTGCGCCGATCACCTTGATCGCAGCGCCCTCGGCCACTGCGCCGGCCATCGTCTCCGAGACGGTGTAGGCCAGCTTCGAGTTCCCTGCCACGACCGCCGGCTCCACGGCGACGTCAGGGCCGCCGGGCACGATGTTGACGGTCTCGAAGCCGTTGGCGGCGTAGTACCCCTCTTCGACGGCGACGTAGCTCCCTGCGAACTCGGCGTTGGTGATCCAGTTGAGCTGCAGGTTGAGCGTGCCAAAGTCTCCCCCGCCGGCGGCCGCCGTCGATGCGGTGGTCGATCCGTCGCTCGCGCTCGTCCCGGTGCCACCCGTCGTGGCAGACGAGCCACTGTCGTCATCGTCGCCGCAGGCCGCAAGGATCGTCGGTGTCGCCCCGATGGCCAAGCCCGCCATTCCCGCTCGACGAAGGAACGATCGCCGCTGGATTCGCCGCCCAAGCGTTGGGTCCATCTTGTCTGACATGTCGTAGAGTCCTCCCCGGTCTCTCGGCGCTGTGCAATGGTCGGCGAAGGTACCGAGGCCGTGTTTCTGCTCGATTTCCGAGCAGTGAATCACCGTGAAGAGCTCGTGTCGTCGGGGGGACACGCACGCAGATTCGTGGCGCGACCGCGGTACTGCGCCTGCGTCGAGGACGTCGATGGGGAGCGGGTGGAGGCCGGTGGGGCGCTCAGCTGGCGGAGTTGGCGATCAGCTGGCGGGCGATCACCTTGAGGCACAGGGTCTCGTCGGCGCCCTCGAAGATCGACAGCACCCGGGCGTCGACGAAGAGACGACTCACGGGGAACTCTTCGGCGTAGCCCATGCCGCCGTGGATCTGCATCGCTTCACGGGTGACCCATTCGGCTGCCTTGCACACGTAGGCCTTGACCATCGACGCCTCCATCGCGCCTTCGCCCTTGGCCATCAGTGTGGCCACTGCGTAGGAGAACTGGCGACCGGCTTGAATCAAGGTCGCCATGCGGCCGAGCTTCGCCTTTGTCAGCTCGTAGTTGATGATCGGCTCGCCAAACACGACGCGGTTCTCGGCGTAGTCGAGGGCCGCCTCGTATGCGGCCTGCATGACGCCAACGGCGCGGGCGGCGGTCTGCAACCGGCCGTTCTCGAACCCGGCCATCTGGTAGTAGAACCCGCGCCCGAGGCCGTCTTCGCCGCCGACCTGGTTGGCGGCGGGCACCCACCAATCTTCGAGGGCGATCTCATAGGAGTGCATGCCTCGGTACCCGATGGTGTCGATCGGCCGGCCCTCCATCTTGCCGACCCGTGGTGCTTCGCCACCGACGTCGACCGGGTCCTGGGTGAACTCGAACCCGTGGGCATCACCGCGCGGCTTGGGCACGATGAACAAACTCAGGCCGCGGTGAGTCTTCGTGCGGTCGGGGTCGGTGCGGGCGAGCAGGGTGAGCGCGTCGGCCCGGGCCCCGTAGGTGCACCACGTCTTGACGCCGTTGATCACCCAGCCGTCTTCGCCATCGGGTCCTGGTGCCGGCGTTGCGGTGACCTTGATGCCGGCCACGTCGCTGCCGTAGTCGGGTTCGGTCACGGCGACCGCGGGCATCACCTCGGCCGTTGCCAACTTGGGCAGCCACTCCCGTTTCTGCTCCTCGGTGCCGCCCTTGACCAATGCCCTGGTGAGGATTTCGGGCCGAGTGATGAGCGAGCCACCGATGCCGAGACTGGCCTTGGACAGCTCTTCGGTGGCGGCGACCATGGCGATGTACTCGCTGTCGCCACCCTCGCTGTAGCCGCCGTACTCGACCGGCACGCTGAGGCCGAACGCGCCGAGTTCGGCGAGACCGGTGACGATCTCTTCGGGAACGTCGGCGTTGGTGCGGTGGACGTGTTCGGCGTGGGGGGCGATGACATTCTGGGCGAACGACCCGAACGTGTCGGCGACCATGTCCATGTCGTCGTCGAGATGCCGCGGTCCCGCTTGATCGGCGAGTGACGACACGAAGTCGGGTGAGCGGAACCTGGCGATGACGTCGCGGGCGTCGTCGAACGCCCCCGGCTCGACGCCCCAGTCCGCTTCGCTACCGAACACCTTGCCGGCGAGATCGTGGGCCATGTCGGCAGCGAACGCGCACGTGATCCGCGCCTCGACGTCGCCCTTGGCGCCGTAGTCGAGCAGCGATCGAGCCGTGGCGACGGCCGATGCGGCATGGGCGATGTCGTACGCCAGCACTTGGTGTGCATCGGGTCCGCCGGACTCGGCCAGACTGCGGATCGCCTTGCCGACGACGCGGTCGGCGAGATCGATGACGTCTGCAGCGGCGGCGAGATCCGCGACGGGGGATTCGGAGGCGGCACTCATGGCGTGTGACCCTACCGCTGGGTATTCCCGCAGGTCCCGTCCGGCTCATCTGCCACCCTGTGACCGATGACATCGTCGATTTGTGTGTTTTGCGGTTCGAGCCGTGGTGACGACCCGGTGTACGCCGAGGTCGCCACCGAGCTCGGTTCGGCGATCGCCCGCGGCCGCCACCGCCTTGTGTACGGAGGTGGCAACGTCGGGTTGATGGGCGCGGTTGCCGGCGCGGCCCTCGCCCTCGGTGGTGACGTCACCGGGGTGATCACCGACGCGCTGGTGCGCGCAGAGGTGGCCCACGATGATCTATCGGAACTCGAGGTGACCGCATCGATGCACGAACGCAAGGCGCTGATGGCTGCCCACAGCGACGCAGCCATCGTGCTCCCCGGCGGATTCGGCACGCTCGACGAAGTGTTCGAGTTGCTCACCTGGAACCAGCTGGGCCTCGTGTCGATGCCGGTGGTGTTCCTCGATGTGAACGGCTTCTTCGACGCGCTGTTCCATTTCGTCGATCACGCGATCGACCAGGGGTTCGTGCCTGCGGATCACCGGTTGCTGGCGAACCGTGCTGGGAGCGTCGACGAAGCGCTGCGGTTGGCACTGGCCGCCCCTGCCGACGTCGGGCCGAAGTGGCTCGATCGATGAACAAACTCGATCGATGACGCACGTCGTCCGGTGACGTGAGCGTTGGCTCTCCGTCCGCGACAATGACGCAAGTGCGGAGAGCCCTTGCAGCGTTGATCGTCGGCGCGACGGTGCTGGCCGCATGCTCGCCCGCAGCGCCCGACGTCGAGTCGGCGGATCGGATCAGCGATGGCGTTGCGCCCCTCGACGAGCCCGACGAGCCTGTCGCGCCCGGCGGTCTCGACTGGCGCCGGTGCGATGGTGCGACACCGCTCGCCGTCGTCAGCTTCGAGTGCGCGACCCTTGCCGTGCCGCTCGATCACGACGACCCCGATGGCGAACAGATCGACATCGCCGTGACGCGCGTGCCCGCAGGAGGCGATGCTGACGACCGCATCGGATCCCTGGTGTTCAACCCTGGCGGGCCCGGTGGTTCCGGCATCGAGTTCCTGCAGAACGCCGCGCCGATCGTGCCCGCGCAGGTGGCTGACCGCTTTGATCTCGTCAGCTTCGATCCCCGCGGTGTGGGGGCGAGCACGGCTGTGACCTGCGACGTCGATTTCGACGACGAGGTGTCGCTGTTGGCGGAGGGTGATGACGACGGCTGGGCTGCACTGGTCGAGGATGCCGAGTCGTCACCGGAGGAGTGCACCCCCGCCACGCTCGAGCTCGCGCCGTGGGTCGGCACCAACAACGCTGCCCGCGACCTCGATGTGTTGCGCGCCGCGCTCGGCGATGAGCAGCTGAGCTACGTCGGCTTCTCTTATGGCACCCGTCTCGGTGCGACGTACGCCGAACTGTTTCCCGAGAACGTGCGCGCGCTCGTGCTCGACGGTGGCGTATTGCCGACCTCCGACGAGGCCGAATTGGCGCTGGGGCAGGCTGCGGGCTTCGACCTCGCGCTCGAACGTTTCGCTGCCGCGTGCGACGCCGATGACGACTGCCCGCTGTCGGCCGTCGGGTCGACGCTCGAGGTGTACGCCGACCTCGTCAGCGACATCGCGGCAGTTGGCTCGTACGAGACCAGCGATCCGCTGCGGACCCTCAGCCCTGGCGAGCTGCAACTTGGCGTGGCCGCCGCGCTCTACTCCCAACAAACGTGGCCGATCCTGGCGATCGCGCTGCGCGACGCAGCCGTCGACCGTGATGGATCGCTGCTGCAGGTGCTCGGCGACCGACTCACCGGTCGCCAACCGGACGGCTCATACGACAACTCGCAGGTGGCCAACGGGTTCATCAGCTGCGCGGACGACCCGGCGCGCCCGCCGGCACCCGCGGTGCGCGCTGACGCCGACGCAGCCGCGTCCGTATCGCAGTACTTCGGCGACTTCTTGCGCGCCAGCACTGGGTGCCTGGGTGTCGATCCGCCGATCGACCCGCTGATCGTCGGCGCCGCCGAGGGGGCGGCACCGATCCTGGTGATCGGAACCACCGGTGATCCGGCCACGCCATACGAGTGGTCGGTGGCGTTGGCGGACTCGCTGTCGAGCGGACGGTTGTTCACCGTCGAGGGCGACGGACACACGGCGTACCTGTCGTTGCCGTGCGTCGAGCCGGTGGTCAATACCTATCTCATCGACCTCGAGCTCCCAGACGACGGTGCGTCGTGTCGCGACGACGCCACCGGAGACGTGTTCCTCCCGGCCGGCGGCAGCGAGTTCGAGTTGATCGTCGAGCTGTTCTCGTGCTTGCGCGACAACGGTGCCGATGTGCCCGACATCGACCTCGCCGACCTGTTGGCGGATCCGAGCGGCAATGAGCTGTTCGCCGAGTTCGACCCCACCGATCCCGACACCGCGAGCGCATTGATCGCGTGCGAGGACATCGTCCGCGACCTCTGATGGACGCACGTCCAATCCGAGCGTTCGCCATCCACAGCCCACCCACACCGAGTCCACCGATCTGGGCCACGGGTCCACATCGAGATCACACGAAGAGGGGACTGACGATCCACAGGGTGGATAGCGCATGATCGGGTCATGGGGTTGCGCATCCTCCAACGAGGTGACCGCGGTGAGCGTCATGGCGACAATGGCTTGCGGCGCCACGGGGTCGTACTCGAACCTGGTGATCGACGCGACCTCGAGCGAGCGGGCTGGAGGACCACCCTCGAGTACCGCGAAAACCATGTCCGCAGTCGCAACGGCACCCTGCTCGAAGTCCACCCTGCGTGGTACGCCGAAGGCGAGCGCCCTGGTCGGGGCGCAGACGCGGCGTCCGTTCAGGTGATCTCCGCCGTCGCGGAAACCGCCGACCGAGCGTGGGCTGCACTGCGGGTGCAGGCGGACCTCGTCGGACTGCGCCACGGGCGTCGGGCCGCGAATCGGGCGTCGTAGACCCTGCGATCGAGTCCCCGGCGGCGGGTGATGCGGCGTATCACCCCAGCACCTGGGCCGATCTCGATGAGGCGTTGACACCCGCGAGTTGCACTGCTGTAATTACGTGCCCGCCATTCACCCGTGTACACGATCGCTGCGTGCGAGCGGCAGCACGATCGCACTTCTTTCGAAACTCCTTACCTCTTCTTGATCCAGATTCTCCCTACGTAACGGATCCCTACCAATCGGAGCGACCGGTGACCCTGATCGACGACAACGTCAGCGAAACGAATTCGACCACCACGCTCACCGATGCGTCGGCGGCCCCGACCGATGCACAACGATCTCCGTCGGCAACTGCGGCAGCAGGCTCCAATGGCATGCGCGTGCGCAAGCGCAGCGGTGCGCTGGAACCCGTCGATGTCAACAAGATCGTCAACGCCATCGCCCGGGCCAGCGAGGGGCTGCTCGGTGTCGACCCGATGCGCGTGGCCACGCGCACGATCTCGGCGCTCGCCGACGGCGCGACGACGCGCGAACTCGACGACTTGTCGATCCGCACGGCGGCAGGACTCATCGTCGAGGAGCCGAACTACTCCAAGTTGGCGTCGCGGCTACTCGCCACCGTCGTCGACAAAGAAGTTCGCAATCAGAACATTCCGTGGTTCTCCGAGTCGATCGCCGTTGGCCACCAACAGGGCCTCGTTGCCGACCACGTACTCGACTTCGTCAACGCCAACGCGCCAGCCCTGAATGCGGCGATCGACTCCGATCGCGACCGCAACTTCGAGTTCTTCGGGCTCCGTACGGTGTACGACCGGTACCTGCTGCGCCACCCCGAGCGGCGTGAGGTGATCGAAACGCCGCAGTACTTCTTCTTGCGCGTTGCGTGCGGACTGTGTGCGCCCGTCGACGGCATCGACGCTCCCGAACACGCACCTGACGTTGAGTCGGTGGTTGCGTTCTACGACCTGATGTCGTCGCTCGCCTATCTGCCGTCGAGCCCCACGCTGTTCAACTCGGGCACGGCGCACAGCCAGATGTCGAGCTGCTATCTCCTCGATTCACCAGAGGACAGCCTCGACGGCATCTACAAGCGATACACCGACATCGCCAAGCTGTCGAAGTTCGCCGGTGGCATCGGCGTCGCCTGGCATCGTGTGCGCGCCAAGGGCAGCCTGATCCAGGGCACCAACGGCCTCTCCAACGGCATCGTTCCGTGGCTGCGCACCCTCGACTCGTCGGTCGCCGCCGTCAACCAGGGTGGCCGCCGCAAGGGTGCGGCGTGTGTGTACCTCGAGTCGTGGCACGCCGACATCGAGGATTTCCTCGAGCTGCGCGACAACACCGGCGACCACGCCCGGCGCACACACAACCTGAACATCGCCAACTGGGTGCCCGACCTGTTCATGGAGCGCGTCGAGAAAGACTGGCAGTGGAGCCTCTTCGATCCGAAGAAGGTGCCCCACCTCACCGATCTCTACGGCGAGGAGTTCGAGCGGGCCTACCTCGCAGCAGAGGAGGCCGGGCACTACGAAAAGCAGGTCTCGGCGCGCCAGCTGTATTCGCGAATGATGCGCACCCTCGCACAGACGGGCAACGGCTGGATGACGTTCAAGGACGCGTCGAACGCCAAGTGCAACCAGACCGGTGCGACCAATGCCGACGGCAGCCCGCGCGTGGTGCACCTGTCCAACCTGTGCACCGAGATCCTCGAGATCACCGACCAGGACAACACCGCGGTGTGCAATCTCGGATCGCTGAACCTCGGCGCCTTCGTCGACGGCGCGGCCTTCGACTTCGACCGTCTCGGCGAGGTCGTCCGTCAAGTGGTGCCGTTCCTCGACCGGGTGATCGACATCAACTACTACCCGACCTCCGAGGCCGAGCAGTCGAATCACACATGGCGCCCGGTCGGCTTGGGGCTGATGGGCTTGCAAGACGTGTTCTTCAAGCTCGGGATGTCGTTCGATTCCGCCGACGCCCGCGACCTCAGCCGGCGCATCAGCGCCCACATCTACTTCCATGCGCTGTGGGCCTCGAGCGGTCTGGCCGAGACGTTCGGCCCGCACGACGCCTTCGACGGAACGCGCGCCGCTGCCGGCGATCTGCAGTTCGATCTGTGGACCGACGGTGCTGGCCCGGTGGTGCCGCCCGCCGAACTGGCCTGGGACGAGCTACGCAGCCGCGTCGCCGAACACGGCCTGCGCAACAGCCTGCTCATCGCCATTGCGCCGACCGCGACAATCGCCTCCATCGCGGGGTGTTACGAGTGCATCGAGCCGCAGGTGTCGAATCTGTTCAAGCGCGAGACGCTGTCGGGCGAGTTCATGCAGATCAACCGTTACCTCGTCGGCGAGCTGCAGCAACGCGGCCTGTGGGACGAGGCGATGATCGCCGACATCAAGCGCGCCGACGGCTCGATCGAAGGCATCGAGCGGATTCCCAGCGAGCTCCAGGAGATCTACCGCACCGCGTGGGAGGTTCCGCAGCGGGCGCTGATCGACATGGCCGCCGAACGCGGTGCGTTCATCGACCAGAGCCAGTCGCTCAACCTGTTCATGGAGACACCGACGATCGGCAAGTTGTCGTCGATGTACCTGCACGCCTGGAAGGCGGGTTTGAAGACCACGTACTACCTGCGAAGTCGACCAGCGACGCGCATCAACCAAACCACCACCGGCGGTGGTTCGGGCGGCGCACCGACCGATGGCGGTGAGCCGAAGAAGACCTACACCGACGACGAAGCGGTGGCCTGCAGCCTGGAGAACCCCGAAGCGTGCGAGGCCTGCGACTGATGGCTCTCGTCGACCCCGCCTCCAATTACGCGCCCACGCCGGCTCCGGCCGACGGTCCGACGGTCGAAGGTGCGCCCTCCTCACGCCCGACGAACATCCTCGATCCCGGCTTCGATCTCACGTTGCGGCCGATGCGCTACCCGGTCTTCTACGACATGTATCGCGACGCCATCAAGAACACGTGGACGGTCGACGAGATCGATTTCTCCGACGACCTCGTCGACCTCGAACGCAAGTTGATGCCGGCCGAGAGACACCTGGTATCGCGGTTGGTGGCCTTCTTCGCCACCGGCGACTCGATCGTGGCCAACAATCTGGTACTCAACCTGTACCAGCACATCAACGCACCCGAAGCGCGGATGTACCTGTCGCGTCAGCTGTACGAAGAGGCGCTGCACGTGCAGTTCTACCTCACGCTGCTCGACAACTACATCCCCG
Organism: Actinomycetota bacterium; assembly: GCA_039194665.1. GTDB lineage: Bacteria > Actinomycetota > Acidimicrobiia > Acidimicrobiales > Ilumatobacteraceae > JABSQH01. Next base: position 621 of record JBCCVW010000050.1, on the reverse strand, counting down.
ACATGGCCGAGCGCGAGGCGGCGTTCGCGGCGGTCGAGAGCATCCCGTCGATCAAGGCGAAGGCCGAGTTCTGCTTTAAGTGGATGGACTCGATCGAGTCGATCGATCAGATCGAGACCCCCGAGCAGCGCAAGTCGTTCCTGCTCAACCTGGTGTGCTTCGCCACGTGCATCGAGGGTCTGTTCTTCTTCGCCGCGTTCGCGTACGTGTACTTCCTGCGGTCGAAGGGTCTGCTCAACGGTCTCGCCGACGGCACCAACTGGGTGTTCCGCGACGAGTCGTGCCACATGAACTTCGCCTTCGAGGTCGTCAACACGGTGCGCAACGAAGAGCCTGAGCTCTTCGACGAGCAGCTCGAGGCCGACATCCGCCAGATGTTGCGCGAAGCCGTCGACTGCGAGTACCAGTTCGCCGAGGACGTGCTCGGTGAGGGTGTCCCCGGCATGAGCCGTTCCGACACCCGCGAGTACCTGCAGTACGTCGCCGACCAGCGCCTCGGGCAGCTCGGCTACGGCGCCGAATTCGGTTCGAAGAACCCGTTCAGCTTCATGGAGCTGCAGGACGTGCAGGGTCTCTCGAACTTCTTCGAGCGGACCGTGTCGTCGTACCAGGTCGGCGTCG
>JBCCVW010000049.1:0-25692 GCA_039194665.1 Actinomycetota bacterium | reverse complement strand
GCGCTGTGCCGGGTGTCGAATCCGCGTGCCGCGTCGGGGGAGAACGCCGTCACGCTCCGCAGTGTAACCCCAGCACCGGGCTAATAACACTATGCGCGTAGTGCAAATTGGGGGCGGCGGCGCTCGCCGTCAGCCGCGGCGGAACAGGCGCTTGAAGAAACCCCGTTTGGCGTTGCGTTCGGCGTCGACTTCGGCGCGCACTTCGGCACCGACGGCGTTGAGGATGTCTTCGGCTTCGTCGAGCAGCGCCGCCGCCGATCCGTCGTCGAGGCCGTCGGGCTCTGGCGGCGTTGCGGAGACGACCAGACTGCCATGCGTCCACGCGGCGTCGGCGAGGCGTCGCTCGTAGCGCGAACACTGGTCGGGGCACCGCCACGGCGCATCGGGCGCAAGGTCGAGATTGCACTTCCGCACGGTGTCACCGTTGGGGTACGAGCGACTCTCGAAGTGCTTGCACTCGGTACGCATCGGCATCGAGATCAGTGTATGACGCAGGCCATCGAAACCGCCGGCGGGTCGGCCGTGGGCCAACGAAACCGCGTTGCGGCGTACCTCGGTTCGAGATTGCGATTAGGTTACGGGATGTGGCCCGGCGCTCCAGCGCATCACGGCCGCCGGCGCGCCGAATCGGGTGCGACGATCACAACAACGAGGGAGCACTGAATGACCGATATCGACGTCCACCCGACCGACACCGACGACGCCGCCGAAGAAGCCAGCAATCGGCGTGCGCTGCTCGCCAAGCTCGCCGTCGGCGGCGCCGGCGCCGCCGTGGGCGCCGTCGCCCTCGGCCGTAGCGCCAGCGCGGCCAATGGGGACCCCGTCAACGCTGGCGAGTCCGTCACATCGACGCTGCCGACGATTCTCGAATACAAGGGCCCATCGTTGTCCGGCGACGGCCTGAGCGCGTTCATCGGCTGCCTCGACACGCCTGATGCTGCGCAGGGCAACAACGTCGCCCCCGCCGCGGTCGGCGGCTACGGCAAGGGCAACGACATCCCCAACGGCGTCCATGGCTCCGTGATTCAGAATGCTGACGGATTCGGTGTCGTTGCCGCCAACCTGACGGCGAATCCAAGCGGGTCAACCCAGGAAGCGCCTCGGGCGCTCGCCCTCATCTCTACGGGCTCGCACGTCTGGTTCGACCCCGCCCCGACGCTCGGGCCGGAGACACCCGGCAGCCACACCGCTGGTGAGCTGGTGTATGACCGCGACGGCACGCTGTGGATCACTGTGCCGCAGTCCGAGGCACCTGGCTACAAGTACCTGCGCATTGCCGGAGCGCCGACCGCCGGAGCGGTGACCTTCCTCGAGAAGGCCGAACGGTGTGCGGACACGAGGGCGAACATCCCCGGTCCGCGCCTCGGGCCAACGGCAAGATCACCGTCGATCTGACGAGGAACTTGTCAGGCGGAGCTACCGGTGTGGTGTCCGATGCGACTGCCGCGATCATCACGATGACGGTAACGAATACGACTGGGCGCGGCTTCTTCCAGGCATTCGCCGACGGCGTCAATCTCAACGGCGAAGGTTCGTCGAACGGCAACTGGGTGGGAGACAACCTGAGCGTTGCGGCCACGATCTTCACCCGTCTGACCGATGGCAAGATCTGCGCTCAGATCGGCGGCAGTGGCACTGCCGACGTCATCATCGACGTCACCGCCTTCTACCGCTAACGAAACGGGAGCGTTGTCAGCGTCTTTGCTGGCGATCCTGCTGTGTTACAACTCTTGCGGGCCTGACCAGGCCCGCAAGAGTTGACGATCCCACAAGGAGCACGACAGGAATGACCGACATCGACGCAACGAACGCAACCGACGAGCTCACCGATTCGGCCAGCGACCGACGCGGCTTGCTCGCCAAGCTCGCAGTGGGCGGAGCCGGCGCCGCCGTAGGCGCCGTCGCGCTGGGGCGCACCGCGATCGCCGCCGACGGCGAAAACGTCCGCCTGGGTTCGGAGATGGAGAACGAGTCTTCCACGCCCACGACTGTTCGTTGCACGAGTGAACCGCCGTTGATGTTCTCACGCGATGGCGCGCCGACGACCCGTGACCCATTCCTCAGTGGCCCGAGCGCGTGGACGTGCGTGAGTGACAGTCGCGACATCGCAACCGATCCGTTCGCCGCCGCGTGTGGCGGCTACGGCGCGACCGACTTCATCAACGGCGTGCACGGCTCGACGACGAACAAGGAGGGCTACGGCTGCATCTCGGCAAACATCGCCCCACCGGCCGAACCCGACGAGCGCGCGCCGAAGGGTACCGCGATCGGCTGCTCGAACGGACCACAGCTGTACTTCGAGCCCCTTCCTGGTGCAGTCTCGGGTCCGACGCCCGGGCTCCACGACTCCGGCGAGGTGTACTGCGATGCCGATCGCACGTTGTGGTACACGGTTCCCGAGCCGACCGCGTCCGATCCCGGTGCGGTCCGTTTCGTCAAGCTGTGCGGAACGGGCACCTCTGGAGCACAGACGTTCCTCGACTTTCCCGTGCGCGTCGCCGACACACGCCTCGGCATCCCCGCCGGGAAGCCGCCGATTCGGGGGAACATCGTGGTCGACCTCAAGCGCGCCCTCGACGGGAGCGCATCGGGCGTTCCTGCCGGCATCTCAGCCGCACTGCTCACCGTCACCGCGACGAACACTTTCGCGCGTGGCTTCTTCGCCGTTGCCGCAGCCGGGATCACCATCCCTAGCGAAGCATTCTCGAGCGGCAACTGGGTCGGCGACAACCTCAGCGTCGCACAGACGGTGCAGACCCGCGTCAACCCCGATGCGGAGATCCAGGTGCAGCTCGGAGGCAACGGCAACGCCGACATCGTCGTCGACGTCATCGCCACTTACGCCTGACGCCGTCGACAACACTCTGCCCACGTCTCGCAGCTCTGGACGTGGGCAGAGTGACGCGTTACGGCTGAGCGATGGAGCGTTCGGTCAGCCGACCGAACCCTCCATTTGCAGCTCGATCAGGCGCGACCACTCCACGGCATACTCCATCGGGAGGGTCTTGGTGATCGGCTCGATGAAGCCGTTGACGATCATGCCCATCGCCTGTTCCTCTGACAGCCCGCGGCTCATCAGGTAGAAGAGCTGCTCGTCGGCGATCTTCGACACGGTGGCCTCGTGGCCGATGTGCGCGTCGCGCTCACCGACCTCCATGTAGGGCAGTGTCTTGGACACCGAATCTTCGTCGAGGATCAACGCATCGCATTCGACGTGGCTCTTGCAGCCTTCGGCGCCCTCGTCGACACGCACCAGTCCGCGGTACGTCGTCACCCCGCCGTACTGGCTGATCGACTTCGACACGATTTTCGAGCTGGTGTTGGGCGCGGCGTGGACCATCTTGGCCCCCGCATCCTGATGCTGGCCGGCCCCCGCGTAGGCCACCGACAGCACCTCGCCGGTGGCGCCCTCGCCCACCAGGTACACCGCGGGATACTTCATCGTCAGCTTCGAGCCGATGTTGCCGTCGATCCACTCCATGTGGCCGTGGTCTTCGACCCGAGCCCGCTTGGTCACCAGGTTGTACACGTTGGGCGACCAGTTCTGGATGGTCGTGTAGGTCACACGGGCATGCGGCTTGACAACGATCTCAACCACCGCGGAGTGCAGCGAGTCGCTGGTGTACACCGGCGCCGAGCATCCTTCGATGTAATGCACTTTGGCACCCTCGTCGGCAATGATCAGCGTGCGCTCGAACTGGCCGGCATTCTCGGAGTTGATGCGGAAGTAGGCCTGCAACGGCATCTCGCACTCGACGCCAGGCGGCACGTAGATGAACGAGCCACCGGACCACACGGCGGTGTTGAGCGCGGCGAACTTGTTGTCGCCCGGCGGGATGACGGTGCCGAAGTACTTCTTGACCAGCTCGGGGTACTCGCGCAACGCGGTGTCCATGTCGCAGAACAGGATTCCCTGTGCCTCGAGATCCTCGCGATTCTTGTGGTACACGACCTCGGACTCGTACTGCGCGGTGACGCCCGCGAGGTACTGCCGCTCGGCTTCGGGGATGCCGAGCTTCTCGTAGGTCTTCATCATCTCTTCGGGCAGCTCGTCCCACTCGTCGACCTGCTCCCCAGCAGGACGCAGGTAGTAGTAGATGTCCTGGAAGTCGATGTCGGGCATGTTCACTGCGAACCACTCGGCCATCGGCTTCTTGTCGAACAGACGCAGCGAGCGCTGGCGCAGCTGGGTCATCCACCGCGGCTCGCCCTTCCACCACGAGATCTGGTCGACGACACCCTTGTTGATGCCCTTCTCGGGCTGAAATGCGTACTCGACGCCCTCGTCGCTCCACCCGAGGTCGTACTTGCTGAGATCGAGGTCGAACGTGGTCATCGGGTCATCTCCAATACCGGTGTCGAAGCCGGCAATACCGGCGTTATCGGACCGTGCGGGGGGATTTGCACTACCGCCATAGTAACAATTCGGCGGTCCGAACGGAACGCCTGCGTCGGCGAATCGCGGGCGCGGTCGAGCTCAGGCCGCTTGGCCGTCTGCCCGCCCCGGCTCGACGTCGGCGGGATCGGCCACTACGGCAGGAGCGTCGGCTTCGATGAAGATGCACTCGCCCGGACACGCCTCGGCGGCGTGAATCACATCGGCGATCGCCCGATCTGGCACTGCGGCGAGGCTGCCCGAACCACCCGGGTCGTTCAGCGCCATCCCGCCCTCGGCGACATAGGCGATGCCGTCTTCGAGCTGGACGAACACATCGGGACAGTGATCGATACAGATGCCGTCGCCGGTGCACAGATCCTGGTCGATCCAGACACGCATGGTGGACGAGCACGGTACCGCCCGATGTCTACATTGGCTCGATCGTGACCGATGTTCCGCGCCCGCCACGCCGCCCGCATGTGTGGCAACGCCCGACCGGTGCCGTCGACGACCCGTACGCCTGGATGCGCGACCTCGACGATCCCGACCTCGATCGGTACCTGCGTGCCGAGAACGGGTACGCGACCAAGTGGTTCGCCGAGCACGCCGATCTCGTCGGTCAGCTGTTCACCGAGATCCGCTCGCGCATCCAAGAGACCGACCTCTCGGTTCCCGTGCGTTCTGGACCCTGGTGGTACACGACGGCAACCGACGAGGGCGCCAGTTATCCGCGCCATCTACGCGGCCCGTCATCGGCGCAGGCCACCGACCAGCTGCTGCTCGATGAGAACGTCGAAGCCGACGGGCGCGACCACTTCGACGTCGGCGCGTTCGACGTGTCGTTCGACCACCGGCTCCTCGCCTGGTCGTTCGACACGACCGGCGACGAGCGTTACACGCTGCGAATCCGCGATCTCGACGCCGGCAACGACCGTGACGACCGCATCGACGGCATCGCCAACGCAGGGACGGCGTGGTCCGCCGACGGCCGGTTCGTGTTCTACGTGACCGCCGACGACCAGCAGCGGCCGTGCACCGTGTGGCGGCACGAACTCGGCACGCCGACCTCGACCGACCAGGTCGTGTTCGATGAGCCCGACGAGTCGTTCTACGTCGGCGTCGGAGCGACACGCTCGGAACGGTGGATCGTTGTGTCGGCCGCCAGCCTCGACGCCACCGAGATGCACATCCTCGATGCGGCGACACCGACCGAACGACCGTTGCTGATCCAGGCCCGCCGACCCGGAGTGGAGTACACGATCGACGACTGGGGCGATCGGTGGGTGATGCTGACCAACGAGGGCGCCACAGACTTTCGTGTGCTCCAGTCGACCGACGACGTGGCCGAGTGGCACGAACTCGTGGCTCATCGCACCGGCGAACGCATCATTGCGGTCGACGCCTTCGCCGACTTCCTCGCGCTGCTGCGGTGGTCGGACGGGCTCCCTCACCTGGCACTGCGCTTTCGCGATGGCACCGAGCGCGAGATCCACGGTTTGGCTGAGCCGAGCGACATCGACCTCGCCGCCAATCCGGAGTGGAACACCAGTCGCATCCGCTTCACGATGCAGTCGATGACCGCACCGCCGGCGCTGTACGACGAGCAGATCGACGGCTCCGACCGTCGGCTCCTCAAGCAGGTGGCGACGCCCAACGTCGATCTCGCGGCCTACGAGTCGGTGCGGCGGTGGGCGATCGCCGATGACGGGGCCCGAATCCCGGTCGACGTGGTCGGCCGAGGCGAGACCGCACAGCCGGGACCGACGCTCGTCACGGCGTACGGCGCGTACGAGGTGTCGCTGCCGCCACGATTCTCCGTTGCCCGGCTCTCGCTGCTCGACCGGGGGGTGCGCGTTGCGGTCGCCCACCCGCGTGGCGGTGGAGAGTTGGGACGTGCCTGGTACGAAGGCGGACGACGACTCAACAAACGCAACACGTTCACCGACACGTTGGCCTGTGTCGACGAATTGGTCGCCGCCGGCATCGCGGACCCCAGACACATCGGCTTGCGCGGCGGATCCGCTGGCGGGCTGCTGGTCGGGGCATGTGTGACGATGCAACCCGAGCGATTCCGTGCTGCAGTGGCCGAGGTGCCGTTCGTCGACGTCGTCACCACGATGAGCGACCCGTCCCTTCCGCTGACCGTCACGGAGTGGGACGAATGGGGCGACCCTCGCGCCGAACCGTACGCGTCGTACATCGAGAGCTACTCGCCCTACGACCACACCACGCCGGCTGCGTACCCCGCCGTGTACGTGAGCGCCGGGCTCCACGACCCCCGCGTGTCCGTGCACGAGCCCGCGAAGTGGATCGCCCGCCTGCGCGACGTGAACACCTCGGATCGTCCGCTGTTGCTCGTGACCGAGATGGGCGCCGGCCATCTCGGTCCGAGTGGCCGCTACGACGCCTGGCGCGATGAGGCACGCATCCTCGCCTTCCTGCTGACCACGTTGTAGATGATCGGCTCGCCACCCGAGATCAGGCCGCAGCGAGCAGCGCCACCACGATCAACGCGACATTGCGGGCGACGTCACGCGCCGACAGCGGCTTCGTCGACCACGAACCGAAACACGCACATGGGGGCCGCTCGGGGCGGCGCAACTGCCACGCGATCATCGCGGTGAACGCGATCAACACTGCGATCGCTACGACGCTGGCCGCAACCGGAGCAATGCGCACGAGCAGCGCTGCGCCCAACACGAGTTCGAGCCACGGCACCACAACGGCAATCGGAGCGGGCACACCGAGGGCCGCGGACTGGCGCACCCAGCGCTCACGCGTTGCGATCTTCGACGCTCCGGCGACGATGAACACGACACCCAGCACCGTCGAAGCCACCACAGCCAGCACGTCCACGTGGGCAGCCTCGGGCGGTCTGCGGCGTTAGATCGCGACCGACTCGCGCTCGCGGGCAGCGAACACGTCGACGCCGAGATCGGCTCCACAGCGCCGCGCCTGTTCGGCGATGAGGTCGAGCATCTCGTCGTGGTGCAGCGGATCGTGGTGGAACAACGCCAGCCGTTTGGCCTTCGCCCGCGCCGCAACGAAGACGGCGAACTCGGGCGTGCAGTGACCCCAGTCGGACTTCGTGGCGAATTCCTCGGGCGTGTACTGGGCGTCGTGGATCACCAGGTCGGCATCGGTACAGAGATCGAGTACGCCCTGCGTGACATCGAAAGAACCGTCGGTGGGCATCTGGTGATCGCTGAGGTACACGACGGAGCGCCCCCGCCACGTGACCCGGAATCCGAGGGTGTTGCCGACATGCGGAACCAGTCGACTCATCACCTCGACATCACCACCGAGACGGAACTCGTCGTCGGTGACCTCCACGAAGTCGACGACGCCCGGAAACATCGCAAAGTGGATCGGGAACAGCGGCGGCTTGATCGTGTCGGCAAAAACGTCAGCCACCGTGAGGTCACCGTCCTGGCGAGGCGCGTACACGGTGACGTCGGCATCTGGATGCAGCAACGGCTTGAAGAATGGCAATCCCTGGATGTGATCCCAGTGCAGGTGAGTGAGCAGGCACGTCCCATCGAACGGCTCACCCGCGGGGTGCCGCGCACCGAAGTAGCGCAACCCGGTGCCGAGGTCGAACAGAATCGGGCGGTGGCCGGGGATGTCCAACGAGACACACGAGGTGTTGCCGCCGTAGCCGACGATCTCCTCGCCGTGGCACGGCGTCGACCCGCGGACCCCGTGGAAGGTCACGGTCATCGCGTCGCCCGCGCGGTTGAGTGCAGCTGATCCCCCGATGCGTTTCTACGTTACGGCGACTTTGGCCTCCCGCCAAGCCGGGCCGACGCCACATGCGTCACACGGGGTCGTTACCGTCCAAGTATGACCACCGCTACCGCACCAGCCGCGCCACCGCTTCCCGACGGCCTCGTGGTGGTGGTCAAGCGAGATTGCGAGACGTGTCGGACGATCGCCCCAGCACTCGCCGACGTGGCGGCGCAACGATCCGATCTGACGGTACTGACCCAAGACGACCCCGAGTTCCCTGACGCTCCGACACCGGTGTTCGACGAGGATCTGGCGTTCAGTTGGCACCACGACGTCGAGACGGTCCCAACGCTGATCGTCGCCGACGGTGGCATCGAGCGGGAGCGGACGATCGGGTGGCAACGCGAGGTATGGCAGCGTCTCACCGGCATCGACGATCTCGGCGCAGACCTCCCCCCGATGCGACCGGGCTGCGGATCGAAGAGCGTCGACCCCGACCTCGTCGATGCGTTGCGCGCCCGCTTCAGTGGATCGGTCCTGACCGCACGGCGAATCGAGGTGGCCGACGCCGAAGACGAGATGGAGATGATGTACAGCCGCGGATGGAGCGATGGGCTGCCGGTCGTACCGCCAACAGAAGTGCGGGTATTGGCGATGCTCGAGGGGACGACGCGCGCCCCTGACGAGATCGTTGCGGTGGTCCCGCCCGATCTGGCGCCGGCAACGGTGGAGAAGGTGGCGATCGCCGCCGTCATGGCGGGGTGTCGCCCCGAGTACCTGCCGTGGGTTCTGACCGCCGTCGAGGCCGCGTGCACCGACGAATTCAACATGCACGGCCTCTTGGCGACGACGATGCCCGTCAGCCCGGTGCTGATCTGCTCGGGGCCCGGCACGCGCGCGATCGGTATGAACTCCGGCGGAAACGCGCTCGGTCAGGGCAATCGAGCCAACTCCACGATCGGGAGAGCGCTGCAACTCGTCGTGCGCAACGTCGGGGGCGGCCGGCCCGGCGAGATCGATCGGGCAACACACGGCAGCCCCGGCAAGGTCGGGTTCTGTTTCGCCGAGAACGATGCCGAGTCGCCGTACGGTCGCCTCGCCGGGGAACACGGCATCGCCGACGGTGTCGACGCCATCACCTTGTTCGCCGGAGAGGGGACGCGCTGCGTCGTCGATCAAATCTCACGGCATCCCGATTCGCTCGCCCGCTCGCTGGCCGCCGCGCTCGTCAGCCTCCACCATCCGAAGCTGATCATGGCGTTCGACGCCGTGCTCGTGATGGGACCCGAACACGCGCGAGTGTTCGCCGGCTGGGATCGCACCGCGATCGTCGCCGCGATCAACGAGCACCTCAACCGCCCAGGGAGCGAACTCGTCCGCGGGGCCGGCGGCATCGAGGAGGGCCTGCCCGAGGCGTTCGCCGACGTCCCGAGCTTGCCCAAGTTCCGCGACGGCGGTCTCATGCTGACCTACGCCGGCGGCGGGGCGGGTTTGTTCTCCGAGATCATCGGCGGCTGGGTCAACGACGAGGTCGGGTCGAAGCCGGTGACCCGCGCGGTGTCATACTGACGACATGGTGCGCACACTCCTCGACCCGACGAGCGAACGAACGGTTGCCGAACGGGCGCGGTTGCCTCGTCCGACGTCGGTCGACGGCCTGACCGTGGGCTTGCTCGACATCTCCAAGCCGCGCGGCGACGTGTTTCTCGACCGGCTCGAGCAACGACTCGTCGAACGCGGCGCCTCGGTCAAGCGCTACCGCAAGCCGACGTTCTCCAAGCCAGCGCCCGCCGATCTACGCCACGAGATCGCGGTCGAGTGTCAACTGGTGATCGAGGCACTCGCCGATTGAGGCAGTTGCACGTCGTGCAGTGTGCACGACATCAGCGAGTTGGAGCTGCGGGGCGTTCCGGGGATGTTCGTCGCGTCGGACGAGTTCGTCGAGGCGGCCAACGCGCAGTCACGTTCACTGGGGTTCGCATCGGCGGCGCGTGTGTTCACGCCGCATCCGATCCAAGATCGCACCGACGACGAGATGATCGCCTACGCCGACGCAGCGTTCGACGAGATCCTCGCCGCCGTCACCGCGGCCGATCCCGACTAGCGAGTCGACTGAATCGAGCGCCGCCGGCGCCGCGACCGCCAGGGAGCAAGCCTGGCGTTCGGCCGTCCAACATCGTCGACCACCGAGGTGAAGCCAGGCCGAACTAATCAAGCGCGGCTGCGACAGCCAGCACGCGGCGGGCGTTCGCGACGTGCAGGTTCTCGATCATCCGACCGTCGACGGTGACGACACCACGGCCATCGGCAACCGCTTCGTCGAACGCCGCGATCACGGCTCGGGCGTGGTCGATCTCGTCAGCCGACGGCGCCCAGGTGTCGTTGGCCGGTTGCACTTGACTCGGATGGATCAGGGTCTTGCCATCGAAGCCCATTTCCATCCCCTGACGACACTCGGCGGCGAACCCATCTGGATTGCGCACGTCGTTGTACACACCGTCGAGCACATCGACATCGGCCTCGCGGCCGGCGAGCAATGCGGTGGCGAGATGTGGAATCAAGGGATGACGACCGGGCACGATCGGCGAACGCAGCTCGCGCGCCAGATCGTTGGTGCCCATCACGAGCACGGAGACGCGCGCGTGCGCGGCGATCGAGCGAACCTCGAAGATCGCCGCAGGCGTCTCGATCATCGGCCAGATACGCACATGATCAGGCGCTCCCGCCGTCGCCAGGCGAGCGGCAACCGCCTCGACCGCTTCGACCGACTCGATCTTCGGGATGACGACGGCAGAGGGAGCCGCAGCGGCCGCGGCGGCGAGGTCGTCCGCCCCCCATTCGGTGTCGAGACCGTTGCACCGGATGGTCAGTTCGCGATTTCCGTACTCACCAGAGGTCACCGCAGCAGTGGCCTTGGCGCGCGCCTCGGGCTTGGCGTCTGGCGCAACGGCGTCTTCGAGGTCGAAGATGATGGCGTCTGCCGGGATCGACTTCGCCTTCTCCAACGCTCGTTCGTTGGCGGCGGGCATGTACAGCACGGACCGGCGTGGGCGGAACGTATCGCTCATGACGCACCCGCTGACGCGGCGAAGCCGTAGGCGGCGGCGAGATCAGGGTCTCGGTCGGCGAGTTGGCGGGCGAGCCCCACGACGACGTGGCACTGCTTGACCGACGCGTCATCTTCCATCTTGCCGTCGAGCATGATCGCCCCCGTTCCGTCGCCCATCGCATCGATCACCCGTTGGGCGTGCGCCACCTCGGACGGAGCGGGGCTGAACACGCGCTTGGCGATGTCGATCTGTTTGGGGTGCAGACTCCACGCGCCGACACAACCGAGGAGGTAGGCGTTGCGGAACTGATCCTCGCACGCAACGGTGTCGGCAATGTCGCCGAACGGGCCGTAGAACGGCAGGATCCCGGCCGTGACGCAGGCGTCGACCATACGGGCGATCGTGTAGTGCCACAGGTCTTGCTGAAACACCGAACGCTGGGCATCGATGACGGCCCCGCCATCGTCACCGGTCGGCGGGTCCTCGCGCACGAGATACCCGGGGTGGCCGCCGCCGACACGGGTCGTCTTCATCCGTCGGTTCGCTGCCAGGTCGGCCGGACCGAGCGACAGGCCCTGCATCCGCGGCGAGGCAACGCAGATTTCCTCGACATTGGCCACGCCGCGGGCGGTTTCGAGGATGGCATGGACGAGCAGCGGTTCGGTACGTCCGGTCTTGGCTTCGAGTTGGGCCAACAGGCGGTCGACGTAGTGAATGTCCTCGGGCCCTTCCACCTTGGGGATCATCACCACGTCGAGGGCATCGCCGGCGTCGAGTACCGCAGCGGTGAGATCGTCGAGGCACCACGGCGAGTCGAGGCTGTTGACCCGCGTCCAGAACTGCGTGTCGCTGAAATCGGTCGACGTCGCCACCTCGACCAGGCCGGCACGCGCCGCTTCCTTTTCGTCGGCCGGTACACCGTCTTCGAGGTTGGCCAACAAGATGTCGACGGTCGGCGCGATCGCCGGAACCTTGCTGCGCATCTTCTCGTTCGAGGGCGGGAAGAAGTGGATCATCCGACTCGGCCGGAACGGGATCTCCCGCGGCGGCGTCGGCGCCCCGACGGCGAGTGATCGGTAGAAGTCCTTGGGTGGTCGCACGAGGTCAAACTACGACCGGCGACGATCGCGCGACCAATCGCTACAAGTTGCGTTCGAAGGTGTCGCCCGGCTTCATCACTCGCGTGGTGCCGCGAATCGACACGGTGATGGGCGTGAGTTCGCCGCTGTCGTCAGCCAACCGGACGCGTACCGCCAACTTGTCGATGTCGAGGTGCACGAAGTGGCGTTGATAGGTGACGGCGAACTCGAGGCGCTCGATCGGCTCGGGCAGCGCCGGATCGACCGTGAGCATCCCGGCGCGCAGGTCGACGCCGCCGTAGCACCGCTGGACGAGATCGACCGTGCCAGCCATCACGCCGAGGTGGATGCCTTCGCGTGTGGTTCCACCCTGCACGTCCGACACGTCCGACACCAGCGCTTCGCGGAACAGCCCCCACGACCGCGTCGGGTCGAGGCGGGCATGTAGCCACGCGTGGACCATCTTCGAAAGCGTCGAGCCGTGCGAGGTACGCGCCTCGTAGTAGTCGACGAGTCGGACGATCATCTCCGGCGCAAACTCGTAGCCGAGCCGTTCCCACAGCTCGGTGAGCTCTTGTGGTGACAGCAACTGCAGCAACATCAACGTGTCGGCCTGCTTGGCCAGCTTGTAACGGTTGGTCGAATCGCCCTCGGCCTCGAGGATCCGGTCGAGTCGCCCGATGTTGCCGTACGTCGCCCGGTACTGGTCCCAATCGAGTTCCTCGAGGTCCTCATATCCCTCGAATTGACTGAGGATGCCGTCGGCGTGGAACACCAGGCGCATCTTGCGGCTGATGTCACCCCAACGGTCGAGTTCGTCATTACCGATCGACAGCCGCTCCAACAACTCGCGGCGTCTGCTGGTCGGCAACAGCTGGATCACGTCGAAGGCGCGGCTCAGACACCACACCGCCATGACGTTGGTGTAGGAGTTGTTGTTCAGACCCGGGTCGTCGCGGTCGGGGTATGCCTCGTGGAACTCATCGGGGCCCATGACCCCGTTGATCTCATACCGGTCGAGCGAGTGGTTGTAGGTCGTGGTGCTGGCCCAGAAACGGGCGATCTCCAGCATCACTTCGGCACCCCACAGGCGCATGAACTCGTGGTCGCCAGTGGCCAGCCAGTACTGCCAGATGTTGTACGCGACGGCGATGTTCACGTGGCGCTGGAGGTGCGAGGCATCTGGGAGCCAGTGGCCCGATTTCGGGTTGAGGTGCAGCACCTGGGTTTCCTCGCGGCCGTCGCTGCCGCTTTGCCACGGATACATGGCGCCGGAGAAGCCGTCGGCGATCGCCGCCAGGCGAGCGCGCGGCAGTCGCCGGGCGCGGTAGCGGAGCAAGGAACGGGTCAGCTCCGGGATGCGCAGCGTGACGAACGGGAAGATGTACAGCTCGTCCCAGAAGATGTGCCCGCGGTAGGCCTCGCCGTGCAGCCCTCGAGCGGGTACGCCGACGTCGAGCTCGGTGGTGTTCTCCGACAAGGTCGACAGCACGTGGAAGATGTGCAGGTTCAGAATGCGCGCGGTGTCTTCGACGTCGCCCGACACGGTCACCTTGCAGCGACTCCACGCGTGCGACCACGCCGTGTGATGCCGCGCCAGCAGCGTGTCGAAGTCCGGCGCCGCGTGCGTCGCCCGCTCGACGGCATCAGCGGTCGAATAGATCCCCAGATCGCGCGAGGTGTGGATCGACACCACCTTCTCCACGATCAGTTCCGAGCCCGCATCAACTTCGACACGTACCCGCTGTGCGGCGAGTCGCGGTTCGAGCTGGCTCACGCGACCCTCGTGAACGATCTCGCCGTCGATACGTACCCGCAGTCGCTGCGCTTCGGCGATCTCCACCCCCGAATCATTGGTCCGTACCTGCAGCATCACGATGTCGTCGGCGAGTTGTTCACTACGCACGTGGTCGAGATGGTCGGTGGCCAACTCCTTGTAGCGCTCGACGTTGCCGTTCTCGACGTTGCCGTCCACTGCCGCCTCGACTTCGAGCACCGCGGATTCGCTGGAGACGATCGTGGTCTGGAGGGCCGCGAGATGCGGGTCGGCAAGACTCACGATGCGCCGTTCGGTCAGCGCCAGCGTTCGGCCGCCATCGCCACCGAAGATCGTGCGCCTCGTGAGCACACCTCGGTGCAGGTCGAGCTCCACTCGGTGCTCGTCCACACGGTCACGCTGGGGCGACACCCAATCGTCGCCGTCGAACCGGACCCGCAGCGGTAACCAGTTCGGAACATTGACCAGACTCTCGTTGACGATCTCTCGACCCGCCATCTCGTCGGTGAGGCGGTTGAAGATCCCCGCAATGTAGGTGCCTGGATAGTGGGTCCCGTCGGCCGCGCACTCGGCGAGGGCACCACGCGTCGCCAACACCCCGTTGCCCAACGTACACAGCGCCTCGCGGTGCCCCTCGTCGAGGGGCTGATAGCCGTCGTAGGTCCACTGCCAGTCGGTCATTCGTCGTCGCCTCCAATGCGCGCCGTGAGATCTTCGATCACCATGCGGACGTCTGGTGTGTCGCTGGCGCGCAAATGCGCGGCGGTATCGCGGTCATCGGTGCTGACGACGATGCCGACCCCGAGACTCCGCACTTGCGCAAATCCGTCCTCGTCGGTGACGTCGTCGCCGAAGAAGATCGGCAGCGTCGTCTCCTCGGCCAAACCCATCTGGTCGAGCAACCACGAGACAACGGTGCCCTTGTTCCAATCGTCGGTGGGTCGCAACTCGAACGCCTTCTTGCCATTCTCGACGCGCAGGTCTTCGAATGCAGCGCTGATCTCACCGACTCGTCGTTCGACCTCCGGAATCAGTTCATCGGGTGTCGCTCGATAGTGCACCGTGATGGCGAAGCGCTTGCGATCGATCCACACACCCTCGATGTCGGTCACCGATGCGAGCGTCTGCTCGGCGTCGTCCAATGCCGCGGTGACCCCAGGCGCACTCTCGTGGGGGTGGTACATCGAGCCGTCGGGGCCGCGTACCTGCCAGCCGTGGCTGCCGGCGTACCACAGGCCATCGATCGCCACCTTGTCGGCAACATCGTCGAGGTCGCGACCCGAAACGATCGCCACCGGCACCGTCGCCCCGAGCGCGGTGACCGCCGATCGCATCTCGTCGGAGAGCACTGCTTCATCGGGGTGGGCGACGATCGGGGTGAGCACGCCGTCGTAGTCGGTGAACACGGCAACGTTCTTGCCCGACACCTGGCGGGTGAGGTCGTAGTCGACGGTGGCGTCGGGGAGGTCGGCGATGCGCGTCCGTGCGGGGATTCGTCGCTCGACACCAGCGCCGTGCGCCGCGCCGGTCACCGAGAGATCGGCCAGATCGGGCACGACGATGTCGGCGAACTCGGCCAGGGGCGCCGGGTTGCGGGTCCGGTCGAGCCCGATGACGAGGCCGAAGTCGCCGGTCCGCCCCGCCTGGACACCCTTGATGGCGTCCTCGACGACCGCGGCGCGGCTGGGGTCGATACCCATGCGAGCAGCCGCTTGTAGAAACACATCCGGAGCTGGCTTGCCCGGGAAGCCCAGCTCCGCCGCGTCGTTTCCATCGACGCGCACCTCGAACAGATCCTCCATCCCCGCCGCACGGATGACCATCTCGCAGTTCTTGCTCGCCGAGATCACCGCAGTTCGTACACCGTGCTCGTGTAGCGCCTCGATGAATCGCCGCGTGGTCACGTATGCGCGAACACCGTGTTCGCGCACCGCCTCTTCGAAGGCGCTGTTCTTCTTGTTACCGACGGCGCACACAGTGCCGTCGCCCGGCGCGTCGTCGGGATCACCCCACGGCAGCTCGATACCTCGCGAGCGGAGGAACGCGTCGACCCCGTCGTATCGACCGATGCCATCGACGTGATGGCGATAGTCCGCATCGGTGAACGGCGCCGCCGCCGCCCCGCTGGCGTGCGCCGTGAGGAACTCGTCGAACACGTTCTTCCACGCCGTGAAGTGCACGGCTGCGGTCTGTGTGATCACCCCATCGGTGTCGAAGATGGCCGCGTCAATCGTGTTCATATGGTCCTCCGGTGGCTCGTGGCGAGCATTGTCCGGACCTCACAACTAACACACCGCACAGCGTCAGCGCTGGGGCACTCTGTCACATCATGCGACAACGACGGCAGCGTCAGGGAGAGGGTCGGGGGGTCAGGTGGGGAGGCGGACCGAGTCACCGTCGAGTTGGACGAGACCGTCGATCGCCAGCTCCTCGACGATCGATCGATCGAAGTGGGCGACCGGTTGCGGACCATCCGTCAACGATCGCATCACCGCGCCGCGCTGCTGCCGACGGCTGCCTTCGAATCGTGGTTGCGACTTGGAGACGCCCGCCGACCCGAGTGCGGGGTCCGGAGGTCGGCGGTGTCCACGTTGCCAGGCACACGCCCCGGCGAGGGGGCACGCCTCGCATCGCGGTGCCGGCCGACACACCACCGCTCCGAGTTCCATCAGCGACTGGTTCCACCACCACGACCGAGTGGCCGGCACGGCTGCGTCGGCGAGTTGTTGGGCCGCCGCCGGCGTGAGACGGCGACCCTCGACGCGAGCGAGCACACGAGCGATGTTCGTGTCGACGACGCCCACGTCGCGTTCGAAAGCGAAGACCAGCACAGCACGCGCGGTGTAGGCACCAACACCAGGGAGGCTCAGCAGATCATCGAGCGCATCGGGTACCGCCCCTTGGAAGTCCTCGACGATCCGTTGCGACGCAATGTGGAGGTAGCGGGCGCGCCGTGGGTACCCGAGGCCTTGCCACGCCCGGAGGACGTCACCCAGCGGCGCATCTGCGAAGGGGGTCGGCGTCGGCCAGCGTTCGACGAACTCCTGGAAGCGAGGAACGACACGCAGCGCCTGCGTTTGTTGCAACATGACCTCCGACAGCAGCACGTGCCAGGGGTCGCGCGTCGACCGCCAAGGCAGATCGCGCAGGTTGGCGCTGCCCCACGCCAGCAGCGCGTCGGTGTCTGCCGTGGTCAGTCCGCCCAGACGTCGACCTCGTCGTACGGACGAGTTCGGGCCGGCGCGGCGTCGCGGGTCCACACCAGAACCTTGCGCTTGAAGTAACAGACTTCCTTGCCGTCCTGGTTGAACCCCTTGGTCTCGACCGTGACGACGCCGCGGTCAGGCTTGGAGGACGACGGCTTCACCTCGAGCACCCGGGTCTCGGCGTGGATCGTGTCGCCGTGGAACGTCGGGAACTTGTGCTGGAGCGTCTCGACTTCGAGATTGGCGATCGCCGCCCCGCTGACGTCGGGCACACTCATCCCGAGCACCAAGCTGTACACGAGGTTGCCGACCACGACGTTGCGCCCCTGCACCGACTCGGAGGCGAACCAGTCGTTGGTGTGCAACGGGTGGTGGTTCATCGTGATCATGCAGAACAGATGATCGTCGTACTCGGTAATCGTCTTACCGGGCCAATGGCGCAAGATGTCGCCGGGGGTGAAGTCCTCGAGGTAGCGCCCGAACGGTCGCTCATGGGTCGTCATGAGATGCGACCGTATCTTCGCCGTCGTCTCTCGCACCATCTGACTGTGTCGCTGGCTGGCTCGCCTCGTTCGATCGAGGGGTCGTTGACTCGTTGGCCGGCGACCGACGCCCGAAGCGCAGCGTGAAGTCGAGGCGCGACTCCCCCTTCTCGGTCTCGGCCTTGGCCAGGTCGCGCAGCCCGATCAGCC
The DNA here is from genome assembly GCA_039194665.1 of Actinomycetota bacterium. Classification (GTDB taxonomy): domain Bacteria; phylum Actinomycetota; class Acidimicrobiia; order Acidimicrobiales; family Ilumatobacteraceae; genus JABSQH01. Next base: position 7,781 of record JBCCVW010000049.1, on the reverse strand, counting down.
GGTCGCGGCGCTCGATGCGCCACGGACCGACGCGCAGCGAGGCGTACGCGATTGCCCCGAGGGCGATCGGCATCAAGTACTGCGCCGCCCGGTACGCGGCGACGCCTGGCGCAACCACCCGGCGCGGCAGCCCAAAGCCGATCAGTACCGTGATGTACGTACCGTCGACCACGCCCAACCCGCCGGGCAGAATCGGGATCGCCGCCAAAATGTTGGCCAGACCGAACGCCACGATCAGCGCATCGATACTCAGCGTGCCGCCGAAGGCGCGTAGGAACACCCACAACGACGCGGCATCGAGCAGCCAATTGAGCATCGCCCAGAACACCACGCGCCGTAGCAATTGACGATCGCTGATCAGTTCCTCCATCCGGTGCCCGACCTGGCGCAGCACAGCGGCGAACTTGTCTTCGTCGAAGCGCAGCTTGCGGGCGAGCCAGCGCACTGCGCGTTCGGCACGACCCTGGCCGTCCATCAGACCGATCACGAGCAGCGCGGCGATCGCCATGATGACGATGCCAGCGATGGCCGCAAATCCGTACAGGGGGTTCACCCCGCGGAACGGCACCGACATCACCAGGCCTGTCCAGAAGATGATGTTCAACACCACCGCCGAGCCGATGCCGGCCGTCGCCAGGGCGAAGCCTGCGTCCGGCCCGCTCACACCCGACAGTGTGAGCAGCCGATACCCGAGCGCGGAGCCGGCCGCATTGCCGCCCGGCACGATGTTCGACAGCGCCTTCGTGCTCAGCTGAATGCGGAAGATCCGGGCGTAGGAGAGCTTCGACCCAGCGCTACCGAGCGCCGCACGCGTGAGCAGCGAGTAGCAGAACAACGCCAGAATCTGCAGTACGAAACCAGCGACGATGAGCAGCGGGTTGACGTCGGAGACGGTGTCGGCCGCTTGCCGGAATCCGGTGAGCACCGGCGGCAACAAGAAGTACGACACCACGATCGCCAGCAGGATCTTGATCGTGATGCGCACGGGTTTGCGCCCACTCTGCGCCTTCCCGGTGTTGGGCAGCGCAGGGAGTTCGCCGGTCGGCAGGGCCCCCCGGTCGAGTTCTTCGGTGCGGTCGTCGCCGGCGGCGTCGCTCAGCGCCATCGGAGTTCAGAACAGCTCGACAATCCGGGCAAGACGGCGACGGAGCTGGTCGGCGACGTCGGCGGGCGTCTTGCCGAGGTGCACCACCACGAGCTCGCGATCGGGGACCACCACGATGTATTGGCCCTCGTGGCCGTTGCATGACAGCGAGCCGGGCCACTCCGGCCACAACCACCAGTGGCGGCCGTAGCCCAGGCCGGACTCGGGGTCGTCGGCAACCTTGACGCGGGCATGGTCGCTCCAGCCCACCGGAAGGACGCGCCGACCATCCGGCGCGACGCCGTCGTTGCGATACAACTCACCGAAGCGAGCGAAGTCCTGCGCCGTCGCGTACACGTAGCTCGAACCAACGAAGTCGCCGGCATCATCGAACTTCGGCGCCGCGGTGGTCATGCCGATCGGTCCGAAGAGTCGACCGTCGAGAAACTCGAGCATCGCCTGCTTCCGTTCGGCCGGTGTTCCGCCGGGCCCACCGGACACGACGTCGCCGATGATGCGACAGATGATGTTCGTCTCACCCGACGAGTAGTTCCAGTACGTCCCTGGGGCGCGCGCGAGCGGCTTGGCTGCGGTGTAGGCCGCATGACTCGGGCCGCTCTCGCCGAACAGCATCTCAATGCAGTCCGAGATCTCGTCGTCCACGTAGTCCTCGACGAACTGCAGGCCAGAGCGCATCTCGAGCAGGTCGAGCAGCGTGATGGCCGACTTGCCGGTTCCCTGCCACTCGGGAACCGGGGCTGGAGCATCGAGGTCGACCGCACCATCCGCGACGAGAACACCGACCGCGGCGTGGACCATCGACTTGGCCATGCTCCACGAGATCAGCGTCGACGACGCGTCGATCACCTTCTCACTCTCGAAGGCGTTCGCCGGCTGGACTCCGTAGCGCTGCGCGACGAGATCACCCGCACGTAGCACGACGAGCGCGAGCGACAGCCCTTCGTCGACCGGGCGACCGAACAGATCGTCGATCGCCCCATCGAGACCGTCGACGGTCGGGACGCTCATCGGTACGCGCTCGGCAGCCGAGTCATCCTCGCGACGTTACTGGTAGCGATTGGCGCCGAGCAGGAGTATCAGGGTGCGAGCTGCGTTGCGAGCTGGCCGAGGCCGTCGACGTCGTGGACATCGGTGTCCATCAACGGCAACTCGACGACCGGCACATCATCGGCGAGTTCGGCCAATCCGGCGAGTTCCTCACGTTCGGACCGGGCCAACTCGACGAGTTCGTCGTGCCACGCCAGGTGGTCGGCCAGTGGACCGTCGGCGACATCGTCGAGCGCTGCTCGGTCGCCGGGATCGAGCGTGGCGGGAAGCGGGTGAATCAAGTTGATGACAACGCCGCTGAACGGAAAGTCGCCGTCGCGTAACGCACCGACGAGATGCTCTGACTCGGCGATCGCTTCGGCGCGGGGGCTCGACACCACCACGAACGCCGTCTCGTCGGCACGAAGCAGTTGACGGACCTCGTCGGCTCGTTGACGCAGTCCGTCCTCGAGGGTCGTCAACGACCGGAAGAAGGCGACGGTGTCCTCGACGATCTGCGGCCCAGCGAGGCGCCGCACGGCCCAGAGGAACATCGATGACGCAGCGTTGGTCACTCGGGCGAACGTTCGTTGACCGACCGTGAGCGTCCGGTACACCGGGTTGCTGAGGAACGCCACGAGGCGATCGGGCGCACCGAGCAGGTCGATCGCACTCCGCGAGGGAGGCGTGTCGACGATCACCAAGTCCCACTCGTCGCTGGTGAACAGCTGATGGAGTCGCTCGATCGCCATGTACTCCTGGGCACCGGCCAGCGACCGCGAGAGCGCGCCGTAGATCGGGTTGTTGAGGATGGCGTCCGCCTGTTCCTCCGTCGACGTCTGCTCGCGCACCAGCCGGTCAAAGGTTGCGGCATCGTCGAGCATCAATGCCCACAGCTCACCACCGTCCGAGCCGACATCGTCGACCCGATGGGGCTCGTCGGTCGCCTCGCCGTCATCGAGCCCGAGCGCATCGGCGAGTCGCCGTGCGGGATCGACCGTGACCACGACGACGCGCCGGCCGCGCTCGGCCGCGGCGACGCCGACCGCCGCCGCGGTCGTTGTCTTGCCCACTCCCCCTGGCCCGCACGTGAGCAGCAGGGTCGCCGCCTCGATCGTGTTGGTCAGCGTCACCGAGTCCTCTGCGGCGTCGGCCTCATCGGTCACGACTGCTCCTCTCCGTCGTCGAGCGCATCCGCAAGCACCGTGAGGTGGTGCAACGCCAGCCGCGCGGTCGGCAATCGGGGCAACGTGACGACGTGGTCGAAGTGTTTGTGCAGTCGGCTGAGCTGACGCTCCTGGCGCTGGAGCAGCGCCCCACCGAAACTCGACGAGGACTCGAGCACCTGACGCGCATCGGCCGACAGGGAGTGCTTCTGCACCCGCGCCGCACCGAGCGGTGTACGCGCCAGCCCCGGACGGTCGGGCCAGCAACCGTTCGCCACGACCGGCAACATGGCGATCCCGACGTCGGTGACCAACTCGTCGGCCAGCTCGATCGACTCGTTCACCGGCGTCTCTTCCGCGAGCGTCACGACCATCGCAGCGCACCGCTGTGGGTCGCGCAGCAGCTCGTCGACCTCGTCGGCCTGATCGCGCACGGCGCCGGAGTTGACCACGTCGACGAGCCCCGTGGCCGATCGCAGGAACGGTACGGCGTTGCCCGCCGGCGGGGCGTCGACCACGATCAGGTCGGCGGCACCGTCGCGTTCGAGCTCTTTGATCTTGCCCAGCACCAACAGGTGCTCGAGCCCGGGCGTCGCGGCGGCGATCATCCCGAGCGACGAAGCAGCTGCGGCGCGTCGCAGTAGGCCACCAACGCCGCGTAGCTCCAGGTAGTCGCCAAAAGCTTGCTCGGCAGGAATCGTCCGACCACGAACGCGCCCGGCGCCACGGATCTTGCGCAGGATGTGCTCGTTTTCGTCGAGCTCTCGGCCACCGAGCAGCGGCCCGATGCCGGGTTTGCCGTCGACCGAGACGAACAACACATCGGCGCCGTTGCGAGCTGCCGCCAGCGCAAGTGCCGCAGCCACGGTCGACGAGCCAACACCACCCTTTCCGGCGACGACTGCGACGCCGACCTCGCCAACCTGATCGAGGATCACGGTGTCATCACGTTTCCAGCGAAGCGCGGGCCGGCAACCGCAACGTGCCCATCGAGGGAACGTCCGACTGCCGATACAGCGAGCGACGCTGCGTCGATCAGCTGCCGCAGGTCGATGCCGGTTCGACAGCCCATCGCCTCGAACCCGTGCACCAGGTCTTCGATCGACACGTTTCCGCTCGCACCAGGCGCAAACGGGCACCCGCCAAGGCCACCCAAGCTGGCGTCGACGCGCGTCGCTCCCGCCTCGACCGCCGCCAGCGCATTGGCGACGCCCAGGCCTCGTGTGTCGTGCAGGTGCGCCCCCACCGCGACCCCGGCGGGACGCGCCAGCCGGTCGACGCGCGACACCAGATCAGCAACCTCGGTGGGTACTCCTGTGCCGATGGTGTCGGCGAGCCCGACGCCACGTACGCCATGGTCGATGGCGACGGTCGCTGCATCGATCACCGTGTGCGGCGCCACTGGGCCGGCGTACGGGCAACCGAACGCCGTCGCCAACGTGACCTCGACGACCGCCTGAACCTGTGTCGCGTCGGCAACGACGTCGGCGAGCTCGCTGAGCCGTTCAGGGGCGGTTCCTCCGGCGTTGCGCACCGAGTGCTCGTCGCTCACCGATACGACGTACTGCAGGTGGCGGATCCCCGCACCGAGCGCCCGTTGCGCACCGCGTCGGTTGAGAACGAGGCCCCAGCGGGTCACACCGGCGTCGTCGGCTGCCTGCTGCGTAGCCGCGGCAATCTCCGCAGCGTCGGCCATTGCCGGCACGCGGTCGGGCCGAACGAACGACGTCAGCTCGAGCTCACGGACGCCGGCACCGACGAGTGCATCGAACACCGCCAACTTGTCGGCCAGATCGACCGGGCGCTCGTCTTGGAGCCCGTCGCGCAGCGTGACATCGCGCACGGTGATCTCGGGAGGAAGCGGGCGCACGACTCCAGTCTCGCAGCGTCTTGCGCCGCTCCCACCCTGGTAGACAACGCCTGATGAATGCCAGCGACGAATCGGTGCACGGTCCGCTCCACGGCGTCACGGTGCTCGAGGTCGGCAGCTTCATCGCTGGCCCGTTCGCCGGCCAGCTGCTCGGCGACTACGGCGCCGACGTGATCAAAGTGGAGCCGCCCGCCGGTGACCCGATGCGCCGGTGGGGCGTGACCGTCGACGACGAGAGCCTGTGGTGGCCCACACTGGCACGCAACAAGCGTTCGATCGTGGCCGACCTGAAAGACGACGTCGACCTCGCCCGAGTGCGCGCCCTCGCCGCGGAGTGTGACGTATTGCTCGAAAACGCCCGACCGGGCACGCTCGTCAAGTTCGGGCTCGACTACGCCACACTCCGCTCGGTCAACCCCGGCATCATCGTCACTCACGTGTCGGGGTTCGGGCAGACCGGACCGCGCGCCCACGAACCGGGCTTCGGGGCGATCGGTGAGGCGATGGGTGGCGTACGCAACACCACCGGCGACCCGGACCGACCGGCAGCGCGTACGGGTGTGAGCCTGGGCGACTCGCTCGCCGCGATGTTTGCGGTGATCGGCACGATGGGCGCGCTCTACGAGCGGGACCGCAGCGGGCACGGCCAAGAGGTCGATGTGGCCATTTATGAGGCGGTCGCAGCGCTGATGGAGTCGACGCTCGCCGACTACGAAGTCAGCGGTGTCGTGCGCGCCCGCAACGGCGGCGCCCTGCGCGGCGTTGCGCCATCGAATGCCTACCCGACGAGCGACGGTTCAGAGGTGCTGATCGCCGCCAACGCCGACGCCGTGTTCACACGGTTGTGTGCCTCGATGGGGCGACCCGAGCTCGCTGACGACCCTCGATTTTCGACACATGTCGCTCGCGGTGCGAACGAGCGAACGCTCGACGCAATCGTTGCCGAATGGACAGCCACTTTGACCGCTGACGATCTGCTCGCACGGATGGTCGAGTTCGAGGTGCCGGTCGGGCGGGTGTACACCGCGCCGGACATGCTTCACGATCCACACTTCGCCGCACGCGAGATGATCCAACGCCTGACGACCCAGCATGGCGTGGAGCTGCCGACGCTCGGTGTGGTGCCCAAGTGGTCACGCACCCCGGGCTCGATCAGGTCAGCCGGCCCGCCGCTCGGCGAGTGATCGTTGCGGCGGGTGATCGCCGTCTCGCTCCATCAGAACAGATGACTAGCCTGCGGCGATGACCGACGCGATCGCTTCGATCGACGCGTCGTATGCGCAGCTCCCAGACGCAATGCGCCAGGCCCTCGTCCGGGCGTTCGACGCCGCCGACGCCGGCAGCTTGGCGATCGGCGCATGCATCGCAGCCGACGACCGCATGGTTGCCACCGGCCGCAACCGACTGCACGAGATCGAGGTCGGCGACGACCACGTCGCTGGAACGTCGCTCGCCCATGCGGAAATCAACGCCCTTGCCAAGCTCAGGTTCCGAGCTCACGAGTCAGACGAGCTCGAACTGCACACGACGTTGCAACCGTGTGTGCAGTGCCTCGGCGCGATTCGCCTCGCGCCGATCAGCCGGGTCGTCGTGTTAACCCCCGATCCACTGTGGATCGGGGTGGAGCAGATTCGCGACGCCACATCGTTCCTCGCCGAGCGGTGGCCACGGATCACCACGTTGCCAGCCACGGAGTGGTCGGTGCTGGCGCTGCTGTCGCCGACACGTCACGCGCTGGACCACCCTCGAATTGCTGAACCGTGGCGCTCAGCGCTTCCCACCACCAGCGATCTCGCCGAAGCTGTCGACCTCGCCGACCTGGTCGGCGAGTCTCCTCCCGCACGCGCCGCAGCAGTGTGGGGCGACCTGAGCCGCTGCATCGATGAAGTCGAGGAACTGGCCGAGCGCGCCAGGGTTCACCAGGGCTGACGATGGCACCCGCACATGCGGGTTCCGGGTCAGAACTCTTCGTCGAACGCGACGTCGCCTTCGACGCCGACCTGATAACTCGACACCGTGCGCTCGAAGAAGTTCGACAGGCCCTGCACGTCTTGCAGTTCCATGAAGCTGAACGGGTTCTTCGAACCGAACTCCGGCGCATACCCAAGCTGTCCGAGGCGCTGGTCGGCGACGTACTGCAGGTAGTCGCGAGTGTCGGCGCGGCTCATGCCCGGCACACCCTCACCGAGAACGTCTTCAGCGAACTGATACTCGCAGTCGACGGCTTCGCGCAGCATCTGACGAATGTCGGCCTCGAGCTCGTCGTCGAACAGCTCGGGCTCCTCGTTGCGCACCGTGCTGACGACTTCGAAGGCGAAGTTCATGTGACACGACTCGTCACGGAACACCCAGTTCGTCCCGTCTGCCAGACCGTTGAGCAGACCCTTGGAGCGAAGGAAGTACACGTAGGCAAAGGCAGCGAAGAAGAACAGGCCCTCGATGCAGCTGGCGAAGCAGATCAGGTTGAGCAAGAACTTCTTGCGGTCATCGCCGGTCTCGATGCGATCGAGCCGCTCGATCGAGTCCATCCACCGGAAACAGAACTCTGCCTTGGCACGGATCGACGGGATGTTCTCGACCGCCGCGAACGCCGCCTCGCGTTCGGCCATGTCGG
>JBCCVW010000048.1:0-25711 GCA_039194665.1 Actinomycetota bacterium | reverse complement strand
GTCGCTGTTCCTGGCGTTGGCCATCGAGCCGGGGGTCAATCGTCTCGCCGCGCGCGGGTGGAAGCGCAGCCGGGCAACACTGCTGATCGTCTTCTCCGTCGTGCTTGGGTTCTTGGTGTTCGCCGTCGCCGTGGGCACCCTCGTGGGGACGCAGGTCGCCGAGTTGTTGTCGGAGTCCGACCTGTACATCACCGACACGGTGAACTTCATCAACGACACCTTCGGCACGCAGATCGACCCACAAGACGTGATCGACGAGTTCAACGATCCGGATGGCCGGGTGCAGCAGTTCATTCAGAGCCAGAGCGACGAAGCCGTGCGTCTGTCGCTCACCGCGGTCAACGTGATTTTTCAGGCGCTGTCGGTGGTGCTGTTCACCTACTACCTCGTCGCCGACGGGCCGCGGTTGCGCCGTGTGATCTGTGCTCGTCTCACGCCGGACCGCCAGGAGCGAGTGCTGCACGCCTGGGAGCTGGCGATCACCAAGACCGGCGGCTACCTGTACTCCCGGGCGTTGTTGGCGGCGATCTCAGCGTTCTTCCACTGGATCGTGTTCCAGGCGATCGGCACGCCGGCGCCAATCGCCCTCGCCCTCTGGGTCGGTCTGGTCAGTCAGTTCCTACCCGTTGTCGGGACGTATCTCGCAGGCATCCTGCCCGCGCTGCTGACCTTCCTCGAGTCACCGCTCCAGGCGGCGATCGTCGTCGGGTTCATCGTGATCTATCAGCAGATCGAGAACTACTTCTTCGCCCCACGCATCACGGCCCGCACAATGGAGTTACACCCTGCGGTGGCCTTTGGTGCTGCGTTGGGCGGCGCATCGCTCTTGGGTGCCGTCGGCGCCGTGTTGGCATTACCGGCCGCGGCCATGGCGCAGGCGCTCGCCAGCGAGTGGGGCAAGCGCTATGACGTCGTCGACAACCACCTCACCACGATGTCGTCCCCGAAGCGGCGGCGCGGAGACCCCGACTCCGACGGATCCGACGACGGCACCGCGCCTGCGTCGTCGTGACCCCAGCCGTCGGTTTGCTCGCCGTCGCTGAGCGCAGCGGCTTCGACGAATGCTGGCACCAGGGTGCGGCCGTCGCCGTCGATCTGCACGGGGTGGTCACGGCGTCGGTCGGCGATCCAGATCTGCCGATGTACGCCCGCTCAGCGCTCAAACCGTTGCAGGCTGCGGCCCTACTCGCCACGGGGCTGAGCCTGCCGCCTGACGAACTCGCCGTGGTGTGTGCCAGCCACGACGGCTCGACGATGCACCAGGCGGTCGTCGTGAGGATCTTGGAGCGTTTCGATCTGTCGGTGGACGATCTTCAGAACACGCCGACGTTGCCGTACGGCGACGATGCCCGGGCCTCGGCGATCCGTGGCGGCGAGCCACCCTCGTCGCTACAGCAGAACTGTTCGGGGAAGCACGCGGGGATGCTTGCCGCGTGTCGCATCAACGGGTGGTCGATCGACGACTACCTCGATCAGCGGCATCCGGTGCAGCGGGCGATCGTCGACTATCTCGACGCCTTGGGGTGCCCATCGCAGCACGTTGGCGTTGATGGGTGCGGTGCTCCGAATCACGTGGTCGGACTCCGGTCACTGGCGATCGCCTTCGGCTCGTTGCGGTCCAATGGCGCGGCGCCGATCGTGGCGATGACGGCGCACCCCGAGCTCGTCGGGGGCCCCGACCGCGACGTGACCCGCTGGATGCGCACGGTCGATGGTGTGGCGACCAAAGACGGTGCGGCCGGCCTGATGATCGGGGCGCGACCCGACGGCGCGGCCTTCGCCTTCAAGATCGCCGACGGTTCCGAGGCGGCGCGCCAGGCCGTCGGCGGCGAGGCGATGCGCCAGCTCGGGGTTGATGCGTCGACGGTGACGTCGATCGCCACCGTCCCGGTGCGTGGCCACGGTGCACCGGTCGGTACCGTTCGAGCTGTCCCCTGGACGGCGACACGATGAGCATCGACTTCCTCACCCAAGACGTTCCGCCGTATGGCAAGGTCGAGGTGACCACGGCGACCATTCGACGGGTCACCGCGCACAACCCATCGAAGTTCACCTACCACGGCACCGGTACGTACATCGTCGGGCATGGCGACGTCGCGGTGATCGATCCCGGACCCCGCCTCGACGAGCATCGCGAGGCACTCGCACGCGCCCTCGACGGTGAGCGCGTGCAGTCGATTCTTGTGACTCACTGCCACAGCGATCACTCACCGCTCGCCGCGTGGCTGGCGGCGGAGACCGGCGCCCCCTTGAAAGCCGTGGGTCCGCATCCGAGCGATCCGTGGGACATCGGCGCGTTGCCGGACGGTGCGCTCGAGTACCGCGAACCCGAGTCGCCCGACACGGCAGGTTCGGAGTCAGCCGACCCGCCGACGGTCGAGGAATCGATCGATCGTGCCTTCGTCCCCGACGTGGAAGTGCGCGCCGGCGATGTCGTCGCCGCCGCAGACGGATGGACGATGCGTGCCGTGCCGACGCCGGGGCATACGTCGAACCACTGTTGCTTCGCGCTCGATGATGGCACCGAGACGAGCCTCTTCTCTGGCGACCACCTGATGGGGTGGAGTACCACCGTGATCGGGCCGCCCGACGGCGACATCATCACCTACTTGCGGTCGCTCGATGTGGTGGTCGAGCGCAACGACGCGGTGGCGTATCCCACGCACGGGCCACCGGTTCGCAATCCGGCCTCGTTCGCCGCCCAGTTGCTCGCGCATCGACGCGATCGCCACGCGCAGGTGCTCAATGCGGTCGAGGCGGGTGAGGCGACGATTCCCGACATCGTCGTCGACCTGTACCGCGATGTGCATCCGCGGTTGCACAAGCCTGCGGCGGCCAGTGTGCTTGCCCACCTGGTCGCTCTCGTCGACGAGGGTCGCGTCGTGACCGACGACGAACGTCCGCGCCTCGACGGCACCTACCGCCCTGCATAGCCGACGTTTCATCGGGACTTCATCGCGCGCTCAGTTCGTGTTCACCGGAGCCTCAGGTGGATACAACCTTGCGCTGTCATCGTGGCGGCACATGAACACATCGACCCTTGTTGGGGATGCGGTCGAGGTGCTGACGAACCGGTCACTCGGGACATCGGCATGACCGTGAGCCCGGGACGATTGACTGCTGCGTCATCTTTTAGTGTCTTCACCACACTGCTCGGCGCCCTTGCACGACCTGGTCGCGCCTTCCCGCTGCCGCGCGATGGTGCGGCGACTGCACCGCCCGCGCTCGTCCCCGCGTTGGCGTTGGCCGACGAGACCACACGAGTCGCGGTGCTGGCCGATTCGCCCGTGTGGGGCGAGGTCGTGCACTCGCTGACCGGCGCGTCCGTGTCGACGATCAGCGACAACGACATCCACGACCAGGCCGCGGTTGACCTGCGGCGCGTCGACCTCGTCATCGCGTTGTGTGCGATCACGCCGGGCGTCGTCGAGTTGATGGCTCCGGCCGCGCGTTCGGTGCTCGCCGCTCGGGCGCGGGTGGTGTTGGCCGTCGAGGACACCGCTGCGCCTCCAGCAAAGTCAGGGGCCGACGACACGGTCACCGTGACGGTCCGCGGTCCAGGCGCTTCCGAAGGACGACGCGTTGCCGTGCGCGGTCTCGACCGCGATGTGGTTGCAGCGATCGATCAGGTCAACAGCGCAGGCAACGGTGGGCTCGACCTGTGGTTGGCGTCGTCGTCGGGCACCGTGATCGGTGTGCCGCGCACCTGTCGCATCGAAAGCGAAGACCGGCGCTCGTTGGGTCGCCGGAGCCGGGTGTAGCCCGCGTCGCCCTACTGTCGCCCGGTCTTCCGCTCGTGGCCACCGCGGCGCAGCCCGGCCGCTACCTGGCGTTCATCTGCTGGGCGTACAACATCGATTGCCCGCCCACGGTGGTTCCCCCCGATCACCGTACGGATCCCGGCACTTGCGGCGATCGCTCCCCCGTCGTCGCGAGTGCCGCGGGCAGGCCGCCGACGTTGTCCCGATCGCGGAAGCTTTCGACGTGCGAGTGATCTTGCGAGTGATGGCGATGGTGATGATGCTCGTGGTGATGCGCATCGTGGTGGTCGTGGTGGTGGTGGTGGTGGTGGTGGTGATGTCCGTGCTCGCCGAGATCGTCAACGGTCGTCGTGGCCAACACCGTGATCGCGTCGTCGGCCGCTGACTGGTCGGTGAGCAGCGCAGAGAGCGCGGTCGACGGGAAGCACCCCTGAGCGGCCCCGAGGCGCCACAGGCCCTCGCGATCGCCGGGTCCGAATTCTGTGGTGCCGATCTCTTCGGGGAACATCAACTCGCGGGGATCGGAAACGTGGGCCAGTCCGACAAGGTGCCCGATCTCATGTTGCACCGTGGTGGTGGCGATCTGTGAGGTGAACAGGCTCGGCGTGTTCACGGCGACGTAGCCGGTGGTCACCCGGCCCGTCGCCGGGTCGAAGCTGCCACCGCCGATCCCCAACACGTTGCCGGCAAGGATCGGCATCGACGCCGGATCGCCGAACACGATCAACGCGTCGATCTCTGGCGGCACGATCTGGTCGAGGCCAGCGGTTGTGCGGCCGAGGAAGGCGAAGTCGAGCCCGGTTTCCAGCTCGATTTCCTCGATGGCGTCGAACACCACCTGCTCTTGGGCCGGTGTCGCCCGCTCGGAGTTGATCTGGTACTTGATCGGTGTGCAGGGATCCCAGCGCGCATACCCCGGGCCGTTGGTGTAGAGGAATGCGTGCGCGCCGGTGGAGGGCGGGGTGGGGCTGGTGATACGACGATCGGCGAGTTCCTCGACCTCGACGCTCGTGTTGAGTTCGTCGAGCGTGGACGGCTCACCCGCGAACGAGGGCCCGATGCCCGCCGTCGCGCCAACGAGCGCCACGGGGAGTGCGGCAGCGACCGCGGTGAGCGCGATCGAGCGGCGAAGAGGCACAAATCGATGCTATGAGGCCGCTCCAATGGTTTGCCGTCACCACTCGAGATCGCCCGGAGATCGCCCCGGCGATCGAGTTGACGCACCGTTGACGCGACAGCGCGACACTGTGCCCGTGTCAGCTCTCAGATCCCATCGTTCCCCGTTCCGCGTCGCGGTGACGGGCGTTGTTGCCGCCCTCGTCGCTGCGAGTTGCGGCGGCGGTGGTGGCGACTCATCCGACCCCACCACGGCGGCTCCTGCGGCAACCTCGGCTCCGAGCGACACCGCGGCGCCGACCACCGCTGCAGCCGAAACCACTGCGCCGGAGACGACCGAACCGGAGGCCGGAGGGGCTGCCACCAGCCTCGAGGAGGCACGCGGGGCGATTGTCCAGATCGTTGCCACGGGCACGTTTGAGGACCCGGTCGAAGGCACGCAGTCCAACGTGCCGGGCTCCGGGTCTGGCTTCATCATCGACCCGAGCGGTATCGCGGTGACGAACAACCACGTTGTCACCGGCGCCGCCACGCTCGAAGTGTTCATCGAGGGTGAAGACGATTCGGTCAACGCCCGTGTGCTGGGCGTGTCGGAGTGTTCCGACCTGGCCGTGATCGAGCTCGACGGAGACGAATACCCATACCTTGAGTTCAACGACGAGCCGCTCGCCGCCGGTCAGGAGATCTTCGCCCTCGGGTATCCGCTCGGCGATCCTGAGTACACCGTCCTCGATGGCGTGGTATCCAAAGAAGACGCGGGCGGCGAGAGCTCATGGGCGTCGGTCGACGCGGTCATCGAGCACAGCGCCGACACGTTGCCGGGGAACTCGGGCGGCCCGATCGTTGATCCAGACGGTGCCGTGGTCGCAGTGAACTATGCCGGCAATGATTCGGGTCAGTCGTTCGCCATCGGTCTCGATGTGGCGAGCGATGTGATCGCCGAGCTGCAGGGCGGCAACGACGTCGACTCGATCGGCATCAACGGCGAGGCCTTCACCGACGGCGTCAACTCTGGGATCTTCGTGTATTCGGTCGACTCGGGATCGCCCGCCGACGAGGCCGGCGTGCAGCCCGGCGACCGGATCACCTCGCTCGAGGGTCTGATCATGGGTGTCGACGGCGTAATGAAGGACTACTGCGACGTGCTGCGGTCGAACAACCCCGACGACACGCTGAACATCGAGCTGTTCCGTCCGGCCGAGGGCCAGGCCTACTCCGGTCAGATCAACGGGCGGGCGCTCGAGCCGATCACCTCGTTTGCCGCCGATCTGGGCGAGGAAGTGGCCGAGTCGGATCCGGGCACCGAGCCGGTCAGTGGCTACACCGACTACACGTTCATCACCGACGACACTGGAGCGATCGAGGTGGTGGTGCCCGTCGAGTGGGCCGACGTCTTCGGCGAGCCGTGGGTCTTCGAAGGCAGCGAGATCGGACCCGGGTTGAGCGCTGCGCCCGACCTCGAGGCGTGGCAGACCGGCTGGGCAACGCCTGGCGTATTCGTCGGCGCCAGCTCCACGTTGGGCGTCGACGTCGACGGAATGCTCGCCCTCAACGACTTCTCCGGCGACTGCACCGGGGTCGAGCGGTTCCCGTACGACGACGGGGTGTACACCGGGGCGTTCGACTTCTGGACGGGCTGTGGCGACGAGGGCAGCGGGTTCATCGTGGTCGGTGCGCAACCCGCCGACGGGTCGTTCACGATGCTTGTCCAGATCATCGTCGTCACCGAGGCCGACCTGATCGCCGCCGACGAGATCTTCAACACCGTGCTCGTCAGCGGCGCGTAGCACCAGCGGTGAGCGAAACCCACGCATCGCGGGGTTTGCCTCACCCGTGAGGCCAGGGCCGCGCCACCGGTGAGCGAAACCGCCACATCGCGGGTTTTCGCTCACCGGTGGCGGTGCCACTACGCCCGGAGTCCGGCGCGCCAGTCGCTGGTGACCTCGGCGAATCGGCCACCGGCGGCAAGGAGCTCGTCGGGCGGGCCCCGTTCCACGACGCGGCCTCGATCGAGCACGATCACCTGGTCGGCGTAGTCGGCGATCAACGGCTGGCTGGTCGCGGCGATCAGTGTCATGCCCGCCAGTGTTCGTCGACGAGCAACTGCCAGATGCGACAAGTCGCCGGCATCGAGTGAGTCGGTTGCCGCATCGAGCACGACGATGCGCGGCCGGCGCAACGCAGCGCGAGCGATGATCAACGCCTGCCGCGTGCCGGCTGGCAGATCTGCGCCGTCGCGACCGACGGAGGTGTCGAGCCCGTGTGTGAGTCGCGCGGCGAAGTCGTCCCCGTAGAGATCATCGAGTGCGGCGAGGAGATCGTCGTCCGTCAGCGCCGACGGCAGGCCCATCGTGAGGTTGTCGCGGACCGTGCCGTCGAACAGCCCCGTCCGTGGTGATACGTAACCGACAACGTCGAACAGCTGATGCACTGACAGCGTGGTGACGTCAGTTCCGTCGTACCGCACCGTTCCGCGCTCTGGTCGGTCGAGGCCGACGAGCAGGCGAGCGAGTTGTGACTGACCCGCGTCACCGTCGCCCACGATTGCGTATGTGGCGCCGCCCGGAATCTCGAGGTCGATCGACTCGCTGATCGATCCGTCAGCGAGCGCGAATTGCAGCCCGGCGACCTCGACTGCGCCTGCGCCCTGCGGGGCGACAACGTCGGGGCCATCCACCGCCTCGGCGTCGACGTGATCAATGAGCTCGAACACTCGGTCGAGCGCGGCGATGCCCTGTTCGTACGTGCGGAACGTTCCGGTGAGGGTCGAGAGCGGAGCAAGAAACATCGTGACGTAGCCGAAGAACGCCACCATCGTGCCGACCTCGGAGTTGCCGCGCACCACCTGCGTGCCTCCGAAGATCACGAGAATCCCGTACGCCGCCGCAGCGATGATCGCAATGGTCGGCGAGTACACCGCTGAGGCGAGGATGGTGCGGTACTCGGCATCGCGACTGGCAACGGTGGCCTGCTCGAACTGCTCGCGATGGTGTTGCTGCTGGTTGTAGCCCTGTACGAGGTCCACCGCAGACAACGACTCGGTTGCAGTATCGGTGACGACGCCGACGGTTCGGCGCCACTCGCGGTAGAGCGGTGTTACGAATCGGCGGTACACCGCGCTCACGATGAACAGGAGCGGGATCACCGACAGCGTGACCAGCGCAAGGAGCCAGTCGAGTGCGAGCATCACGATGAGCGCACCGAGCACCGTCGCCACGCTGTCGATCAGTGACGGCAGCCCGCGGTTGACCAACTGCCGTGTTTGCAGCGCATCGTTGGTGAGACGCGACACCGTGTCACCGACCGGCGTCCGCTCGTGGTACTCCGGCGGGAGACGCATCGTGTGCTCGAACGCCAACTGCTGGAGCGATCGGGTCGACCGGGCGCCAACCAAATAGAGGTTTCGTTGTTGGACCCACACCGCAGTCCAGGTCGCGAGCACCAACGCGAACGACGCTCCGGCCACGAGCCAGACGACGCCTCGATCGTTCTCACTGATTCCGTCGTCGACCAGCACCTTCATGAGGTACGACGGCACCAACAGCAAGAGTGACACTGCGAGCGTTGCCACGATGCCCCCCACTGCCACTCGGCGGTAAGGGCCGAGGAGGTGGGCGAGCGTACGAATCTCGCGCAGTTCGCCGCTCTTGCGTACTCGCCGGTGTCGGGGGAGGTGATGATGATCGCTGCGCGACGTGGTCATTTCGGTTCGCCCCCGGGGGGTGTGATGGCCCGGTCGAGTCGCCACTGCTCGAGGAGGTCGCGGAAGTGCGGCGAGCGTCTCGCCAGGTCATCGAACGTGCCGTGCCCAACCAACGCGCCGCGGTCGAGCACGACGATGTCGTCGGCGAGCGAGAGCAGCGCGGGTCGTGCCGCGACGACCACGACCGTGAGCCCGGCCGACAGCTCCGCGATACCGCGCGCGATGCGCTGCTCGTCGACGGGCGAGAACGGTGCCGTCACGTCGTCGAGAAGGAGCACATCGGACTGACCAGTGAAGGCGCGAGCGATGGAGATTCCCTGAGCCACTGCCTGTGACACCTCGACGCCTGTCGACCCGACCATCGTGTCGTATCCGTCCGGTAGCGCCGTGATCTCGTCGTGGATACCGAGTGTTTGGCACACCGCTACCACGTTGCCGTCGTGTGCGTCGTCGCTGCCGTAGCGCAGGTTGTCCCGCACCGACGCTGGGAAGAGGTGTGGGGCGCTGCCCACCCTGCGCACCGCCGCACGCAACGATCTCAGTGTGAGTGCGCTGATCGGGGCGCCGGCGACACGGATCTCGCCGGCGTCAGGATCATTGACGCGCGAGATCAGGTTCAGCAGGGATGTCTTGCCAGACCCGGTGGGACCAACGATCGCCACGTTGCGTCCAGCGGCGATGTCGAGTTCGACATCATCAAGCGCCTTCAGTAGGCCGCCGAAGCTCGACGAGACTCCCCGAAGATCGATGTCCCCCGCACGGATCGCCAAGTCGGAAGCATCTGCGGCGTCGGTGATCAGCGGCGAGCGATCGAGCACGCCGAACGCGCGTTGTGCGCTGGCGGTTGCCCGTTCGGTCGTCCACAAGCGATACCCGAGCTTGGTAAGTGGCACGAGCATGATCGTGACGTACCCGGTGAAGGTGACGAACGTGCCGAGCGTGAGCGCGCCATCGATCACTCGGTTTGCGCCGATGACAAACAGCGGGGCCCAGGCGAAAAACGGAATCGTTTGGATCGCCGAGTCGTAGAGCGAGCCGCGCTTGGCCAAGAACACTGCGGCGTGTTGCCAGTTTCCGACTTGTTCGTCGAAACGATCGATACGCGGCTGCTCCGCGTTGAGCACCTCCACCGGGAGCATCGAGCGCAAGGTCTCGTCGGCGGTCTCTGTCGCGTCGGCGGTGTACTCCTGGCGCTTGATCATCATCGGAGCGACGACGCGGTTCATCCGCCACACGAGGTAGACGACGATGAGCAGCGGCCACAGGCTGACCGCTGCGAGACGCCAGTCGATGATCGCCATTGCGATGCCGGCGAACACGAACGTTGCTGCATCTCCGAACAGCTTGGGCAGCGCGATTGCGACGAAGTTGCGAATTGGTGTGCTCGTCACGATGATCAGCGAGACCAACTGGCCGACCTTGCGCCGTTCGAAGAATGTGCGGTCGAGCTCGAGATAGTGCGCAAACACGTCGTTGCGCAACCGCACCTCGATGCGCAATGCCAGGCGGCCCGACAAGAGACTGGACAACGCGGTCAACAGCGCCACGGCAACACCGGCGGCGATCGTGGCCGCGCCGAGCACGATGATGCGGTCCTCGTCCAAGGCCTCGACAGCGTCGACCGCGCGGCCGAACAGCAGGGGTGTCAGCAGCGTCGCAATGGTGAGTATGAGGGTGGTGGCCAGCACGGCGCTCGACAGTCCCGGGTGGGGCCGGAGTAATGCCAGCGTGCGACGCATCACCCGATCGGTGGCCGGGACGTCGGCGAGGTTGTCGGCAGACGACGCCTGACTCACGCGTCCGATACTCGCATAGCGCGTCCGACCAGCGGGAGGTTGCAGTTCAGCTGGCGCCGACGAACGAGATCGGCGGTAGCTCGTCGACGCAGGCAGCGTCGACTGGCGCGGCTGGATCGTCGAGCAATGCGACTCGGATCGAGTCGGCGCAGGGACTTGTCAGCGTCATGACGTGCGCAGAGCTCGGAAACACCGGATACGTCGCGTTGCCGAGCGCATTGGCCGCGCCCAGCGACTCCGGTGGTGGAGCGAACTCACCGCACGGTGGTCAGAGTCGGTCGGCATGACGGAGATGCGGAACGAGGCGTGGGTGGGTGGTTCCGAGTGCTGAGGCACGGGCGCGCAGCTCAGTCTCCGGAGCGTCCGGGTCGGTGTATTCGAAGAACTCGAACGCCGGGCCCCACACGGTGTGGTCGTCGGCCGGCAGTGTCATCATGTAACGGCACACCGGGGCGAGCATCCCCGACATCACGCCGTACATCGCTGCGATCGTGGAGCGGCGCTGGTCGTCGGCGCGTTCGGTGGTGAAGAGACGGTCGAGCAGCACCATCGTGTAGCAGTACAACGCATCGGCGAACTCGCCGACTGGCCGGACCTCGGTCGGCATGTTGCCACGAGTCGGGTCGTCGACGGCTGGGAACACCGTGCCGATCGGTGCGGTGCCGTCGACGAGACGGCGGAATTTCGCGTAGTGCGTCAACTCGATGTGTTCGGTGTCGGCGAACTCGTGGTCGACGGCTCCTTCGCCCTGGTGAATCGGGATGTCGATGGCGGCCAGCGCGGTGTCGAGGTTGTGCACGCCGATCAGCCCACCGGTTGCGTCGCTGTCGAACTTCACCGTGTGGTAGCCGTCCGGATCGGTCAGCTGGCGATCGAGTTGCGGCGCGGCGAACAGCCCACCTTGTTCGTCGAGCGACACCAGGGCGGACTCGAGTGCTCGATAGAAGTGTCCCTGCGAATCGAACACATCGCCGCGCTGCACTGCGGGATCGGTCGGCGGAACGTCGATCGGGCGCTCGATCTCCAAGAAGGTCTGTGTTGCATGTTCGGTCGAGCAGCGCCGTAGGCGGAGCATCAGCTCGGGAACGCGGTGTGGCCATGGACCTGGATAGGTGGGAACCGTCGCGCGGTCGTAGAACCGCGGTGTGCCGCCGACGCCGAGCAAGACGTTGGCCATGAGGGTGGCATGCAGCATTTCCTCGACGACCACGCTGCGAATGAGCTTGGCTGCATCCGACGCCGGATCGACGATGGAGTACAGCGCGTAGAGATACGGCGGAATCGTCGAGAGCTCCACGTTGATCGCCGCTTGCAGGTGAAGGCGTAGCCCGTCGATCGTTGCGATCGCGGGCGCGGCGGGTACGCCGGTCATGGTGACGCACGGAAGTTGGTGGTGATGTGCGACCCGTCGCACAGGGGCTTTCGCTCCGATGCGCCACAGCGGCACAGTGACACTCGATTGCGCGTCTCGAACGGTGCCCCATCGGCGCGCTCAACAGCGATTCCACCGGTGACCGCAAGCGGTCCGTCCTCGATCGGCGAGATGCCAGCGGGCAGGTCGGGTTCGACGAGTTCGCCGGCGAACATCTGGGCGAGCGCTCCCGACGGGCAGTGCTCGATCATCGCGATCAGCTCACGTTGGATGCTCGGATCGTCGGTGTCGGCAACCATGTCGATCCAGCCGTGCACTTCGCTGAAACAGAATTTGGCGTGGTGGCACAGCACCGAGTCCTGGACGACCGTCGTGCCGGGTCCCTCGTGGTAGACGGCCCGTTCGGCGTGGGTGTCGGTCGGCGCGTCTTCGGTGCCGTCGAACAGCTCGAAGCCGTGGCTGCCATCGCAGAACGGCTTGTTCTCCGACGCCCCGCATCGACAGAGGTAGTACGTCGCCTCGTGGTCGATGGCCTCGTCGGTCTGCCACGTGATCGGCCGACCGGTGGGTGAGTTCACCGCACGGCGGGGCCGGAGCGGTACGTCGCCGGTGACCTCGTAGGGCCCGTGCGGCAGTACCTCGATGTGTGGTGGGCGGTCGTCGGCCACCCACTGATCGTAGGCGCACATCCGTCGGCCGTTCTCGGCGCCGCCGCACTCGACCCGCATGCCCCCGAAATTGTCGCGAGATCCGGCGCGTGGCGCGGCGATTCGGCAGGATTTCGGGGTGCGGCTAGAGGTGGGCGCCGATGTTGAAGAGATCGATCATCGGTTGGACGCGGGCGACTTCGTGGGTGCGCAGCAGCGTCGCCTTGCCCATGAGGGCCACGCCGGCGACGCCAGTTTCGGCAACGCGGAACTCGTCGCCGAACAAGTAGGTCATCGTCGGCAGTGAGATGCACACCGGCCAACCGAGCTCGCGGAAGCGGAACCCGCCGAGCATGATCGCGTTCTGCATCCGGATGCGCGTCTCACCTTCGGGCAGGATGATGTCGAACCCGATGCCCGGGTCGATCCAGATCCGCTCGACCCCCGCTGATGTCGCCAGCTCGATGCGCTCGGCGAAGAAGTCCATCTGGCGTTCGAACAGTTCGTCGAGTGGTGGTCCCTCGAACTGCGAGCGGGCGTTGTCCCCCGGCGTGTAGCAGATGATCACGCCGGCGTCGTGGGCGGCCAGCTCCGCATAGAAGTCGGGGTCGTCGATCCGTCCGGTGAGGTTGATCACCGCTGCGCCGGCGTCGAGCACCGCCGTTGCGACGTTGCGGTGATACGTCTCGATCGACACCAAAACGCCGTCGTCGACCAGCGCCTCGACCGCTGGAACGAGGGCCCTGGCCTGGGTCTGCGAGTCGACCTCGGCGGTGCCGCGTACGGTCGACTCTGCCCCGACGTCGATGATCGACGCGCCGGCGAGCAGAAGCTCCTGCGCGAGTTGGCGCACCCCGTCGACGTCCTCGACCACGCTGGACTGGTACGCCGAGTCCGACGACAGGTTGACGATGCCGAGCTGGAACGGCCTGTCATCGAAGACCTGGCCGGTCTGCGGAAACGAGAACGAGCGGATCGGATGGTCGAAGGCGTGCTCGTACTTGGTCCACTGGTCACGCACCCAGTTCGGGAGCCATGGCGGGGTGGGCTCGTTCACGAGAGTGGATGCTCGCCGCGTTCGGTCGGCGGGTGCCAGTCGTGTTCGCGCCAGTCGCCCTCGAGCCTGGCGAGGTCGCCCGGCTCGGGCGGGATCGCTGCGAGTAGCTGGCGCATCGAGGTACCCAGCCCGGCGTGGGTCCAGTCGGCGGCGACATCGCACACCGGTACCAGCACGAAGCGCCGCTCGTGAAGGCGGGGATGGGGGAGGAGGAGCGCCGGATCGTCGCTGACCTGTCCATCGAAGTCGAGTAGGTCGAGGTCGAGCGTGCGCGGTCCCCAGTGCACCGTTCGTTCACGGCCGCGGGTGTGCTCGATGCGATGCAGTGCAGCGAGCAGTTCATCGGGTGGCAGCACTGACGTCACGGTGAGCGCAGCGTTGTAGAAGGCGTCCTGTCCACCGGGGCCGCCGACCGGCGCCGACTCATAGAGCGATGACACCTGGTTGACCTCGACACCATCGAGTTCGTCGATCGCGTCAGCCGCCGCACGGAGGTGCGCCAGTCGATCGCCGATGTTCGATCCGAGGGCGATCAGCGCCGGCGACGTCCTCATCGCTGATCGTCGGTGGTGTGTCGGCGGTCGAGGACGATGCCGACCCCTGCGGCGCGCTCGAAGATGTCCAGCTTCTGGACGGTTACCCGTACTGCGGTGGCGAGCGGGTGGGACAACACGAAGCCGGCGATGTCGTCAGCCCATGTCTCGACCAGCTCGACGTGCTCGTCGGTGGCTGCCCGTCCCTCGATGTACTCGACCACGTCTGCATACGACACGTAGTCGCCGGAGGCGCGCACGGTGTGGAGATACCCGGGCACCGTGTCGACCTCGACGTCGAACTGCACTCGCTGGCGAACGCCGTGTTCGCTGTCGAGCACCCCGATGTACGCGTCGACGCGTAGTCCGCGTACGACGATCGTGCAGGCCTCGTCGCCGGTCGATTGGTCGCCGGTCGATTGGTTGTTGGGTGTTGGGGTGGCAGCTGGGGGTGGAGGTGGCATTGGTCGCTCGTGGCTCGATGACTAGCGGCCGATCATCTCACGACGGCGCGCGACGTGGCACCATCGCCGACGTGGCCGACGACGCGATTATCGTCACCGACGCGGTGCGCGTGCCGCGCGCTGAGATCGAGGTGTCGACCACGACGTCGGGTGGTCCTGGTGGGCAACACGCCAATCGATCGGCCACGAAGGTCGAACTGCGCCTCGACATCACGACGACGAACGCGCTCTCGGACGCTCAGCGCCAACGCGTGCTGAACCGCGTCGGTGCTGAGCTGCGGGTGGCCGCCGGCGATGAGCGCAGCCGAACCCGCAACCTGGCCATCGCCGAGCAACGTCTCGCCGACCGTCTGCGCGATGCCCTCCGGGTACAACGGGCTCGACGCCCCACGAAGCCCACCCGCGGTTCCAAGGAGCGGCGTTTGGACTCGAAGCGACGACGTTCGCAAGTGAAGTCGGACCGCAAGCGCCCCCGTCACGACGAGTAGCCGATGCGCAGGCGGTCGTGGCACCGTCTGTTCCGTAGGGTCGGCTCATGTCTGTTGCGCCGACACTTGGCCCAGAACTCATCGTGACGTTGGTCGTGCTGTTGGCGATCGCCGTCGCGGTCGCCCGGATCGGTCGGCTGCCGGTCGGTACCTCGCTGGTGACGGCCGCAGTGAGAGCGGCGATTCAGCTGGCGGTGGTGGCGCTGGTGATCGCCGCGGTGCTCGACCACGTGTGGTCGGCGCTGCTCTTGACCGCAGCGATGTTCTCGGTGGCGACGCTGACCGCCGCCGGGCGAGTCGCCGCGCGACGCAACGCCGGCTGGATTGCCGTTGCGCTCGCCGCCGGCGTCGTGCCGGTGTTGCTCGTGATCTTCGGATTGCGAGCGACCGAGTTCACCGGTCCCGCCATCGTCCCGATCGCCGGGATCATCATCGGCGGTTCGATGACCGCGCACACCCTCATGGCGCGGCGAGCGTTCGACGCGCTGCGGGCCGATCACGGCCAGATCGAGGCGGCACTGGCTCTCGGTATGGATCGCACCGACGCCATCTCGCTCGTCATCTCCCGGCGTTCGTCAGAAGCGCTCCACCCGGCGCTCGACCAGACGCGCACCGTTGGGTTGGTCACGCTGCCTGGGGCGTTCGTCGGTGTGTTGCTTGGTGGCGGTTCGGCGGGCGATGCGGCGGCGGCACAGCTGCTGGTGTTGATCGGCTTGCTCGCCGCACAGACGTCGGTCGTCGAGGCGTCGCGTCGGCTCATCGCACGCGGTCGGATCCTGCCCGCCGACGTACGCGGGGCGTTGCCCGTGCGTTGAGCTCGCGCAGGCGGGCGCCGCTACGAAGGTTCCCGTGCGATGGCGACCGCCGCGGCGATGTGTTGCGCCGCGCCGTCGGGGTCGGCGTAGTCGCCGAACAGGGTGTCGCCCATGCCGACGGCGATGGCTCCTGCCGCGAAGAAGGCGGCCATGTTGTCGAGCGTGACCCCACCGGTCGCCATGAACGGGCGCTGCTGGTAGGCGGGGGCCACTTGGGCCAGCCAGCTCGCACCGGGCGGATCGGCGGGGAAGAACTTCAACACGTCGGCGCCCGACCGGAGGGCGAGCTGGATCTCCGCCGGTGTCTGCACGCCGGGCAACGTGAGCATCCCCAGTTCGGCGCTGCGCTCGGCCGTTTCGACGTCGATTCCGGGGAGCACACAGAACGTCGCCCCGGCAGCGGCGGCTGATTCGGCCTGCGCAACCGTCCATGTTGTCCCCACGCCAACCGAGGCGTCATCGCCGAAGCGGTCGACCAGCGTGGCGACGTCGTCGACCGCACGGTCGTAGTCGTGGGTGATCTCGAGTGACCGCACGCCGCCTTCCACGAGACGATCCGCGAGCGGCACGAGGTGCTCGGCCGGGATCTGACGGAGCACCGCCATGATGCGGTCCGCCGTGAGGCACTCGAGGGCGTGTGTTCGTCGGTCGCTCATTGCTTCTCCTCAATTTGGGCCCGACTCGGGCTCACTCGACACGCTACGCACTGGCCGATCGCTTGCCGGAGGGTTTCTCGGACCATTTAGTCTCCGGACACCGAGATGTGAGTGGAGGGACCGTGCACACCCAGACCGAAACGATCGACACACCGAGCGGACCGATGGGCATCTACCTCGTTCGGCCCGACGGCGACGGCCCATTCCCCGTGGTGGTGTCGTTCCACCATGGGCCGGGCCTCGATCAGGGAGCGAAGGACACGATGGCCCGGATTGCGGAGTGGGGGTACTACGTCGTCAGTCACGATCGGTACCACCGCGACGCCGAGTGGTACGTGATGGGCGCTCGAACCGACGAGGAAGTCCAGAAGATGTTCGGCCTCATCACCAAGACCGGAGAGGATCTTGTCAGTGACGACGTGGGCGTGCTGCTCGACTGGTTGGCCACCGACTCGGCGGCCGACAGCGGCCCGATGGGATGTATCGGTTACTGCATCGGTGCCCGATCGGCGCTCGTCACCATCGGCGACCGCGGCGACCGCTTTCGTGTCGGCGTCGGCCTGCACCCTTCGTTCTGCACCACCGAGGAACCGGACTCGCCGCACCTGGTCGTCCCGAACTACACGGGTTCGCTGTACATCGGCTTCGGCTCGGAAGACGAGATGCAGCCCGCATCAGCCAATGGCCCGCTCATCGAGTTCACCAACGCACTCGACAAAGGCGAGGCCGAGATCCACGACGGTGCCAATCACGGCTTCGGCGTGTACGGCGGCGGTTACCACGAGGCGGCAGCCGATCGGTCGTACGAACGCGTGCGGGCGATGTTCGACCACGAGCTGCGCGCCACGGTCTGAGGCGACGCTGCCGATGTCGACGACCGATGCTCGCAGCGCCGTTCGCTCGCTGAGCGGGTTCTTCGACAACTGGTTGGCGTTTCAACGCTGGTACCGCCAGGTGCCGGCGCTGGCAATCGGGATCTCGGTCGGCGATGAGGTGGTGTTCCGCACTGCGCACGGTGTGACCGATTTCGAGAGGCAGACGCCGGCGACCTCCTCCACACGCTTTCGTGTCGCGTCGCACTCGAAGCTGTTCACCGCAACGGCGATTATGCAGCTCGTCGAAGACGGGCAGATCCGTCTCGATGACCGGGTCGCCGAACACCTCGAGTGGTTCGCCGTCGACAACCCCGCAAGCGAGCTCGCGCATGTCACCGTGCGGCAGCTGTTGTCGCACTCCTCGGGTCTCACCCGAGACGGTCGCACAACACATTGGTTCGACGACGAATTTCCGTCGCTCGACGACGTCGTCGCCCAGGTCGGGACCATGCCGGTCTACGGCACGGCCGAGCATCTCAAGTACTCCAACGTCGGCTTCACCATTGCCGGCCAGGTGATCGAAGCGGCAACCGGCCGGTCGTACGAAGACCACGTCACCGACGCGATCCTCTCGCCGCTCGGCCTGTCGTCGACCACACCGGACTTGCCCGGCGACCTCAGCGAGCACGCCATGGGATATCCACGTTGGTTGCCCGACCGCGCGCGGCCACCGTACGACCATGTACGGGCCAACGTGATGAACAGCGCGACCGGCTTCTCGTCGACCGTCGACGACCTGCTGCGTTGGTATCAGGCGCACCGCTTCGGGAGTGGGGAATTGCTCCACGATCGCAGCAAGCGCGAAATGCAACGGCTGCAGTTCGAGGGTGGGGACATGCGCTGGGGTCTCGGCTTCTCGATCGACAGGGTCGCTGAGATGCAGTTCGTGTCGCACGGTGGCGGCTATCCGGGATTCATCACCTACTCGGGGCTGGAACAACAACACGGCCTCACGATCGTGGTGCTGACCAACGCTGCCGATGGCCCGGCGCGCCACCTCTTCGCCGGGATCGCCGCCATGTGTGCCAGGGCGATCAATGGTGACTTCGATGGCGACGCCGGATTCGATGCGGACGCCGCGGACGCTCTCGCCGGCTTCTACGAACACCGCTGGGCGATCAGCCAGGTGGCGCGCATCGGATCCAAGATGGTCACCGCCGATCCGAGCCTGCTCGACCCGACGATGGCACTGCTGGTACTCGAACATGAGCAGGACGATGATCACGACTGGTCGTTCCGCTACCCGACCACGATTCCGGTGGCGTCACCCGGCGAGCTCGTTTGGTTCGAGCCCGGGGATCCACCGACGGTGCGCGGTCCGTCGACGCCGCCGGTGCCACGGAACGACTCGCTGATCGGCGAGTGAGGCGCAACCCGCTCGACGCCCTACGCTCCCACCGGTCTTGCCTCTCTAGCTCAATGGTAGAGCAGTGGACTTTTAATCCATTGGTTCAGGGTTCGAGCCCCTGGGGAGGCACGCTGGCGACAACCGAGCGATCTGGAGTGAACCGATGGAGCAGGCACGCGTACTGATCACGGGGTTCGAGCCCTTCGGCACAACACCGACCAATCCTGCGCAGGCGACAGCGGAGGCGCTCGATGGGGCCACCGTCGAGGGCGCCGAGGTGGTTGGGCGGGTGGTACCGGCTCGGTGGTTCAAGTGCATCGACGCGGTCATGTCGGCGATCGCCGAGTGCTCGCCGACACATGTCGTGATGTGCGGTGAGTATGGGGGGCGCTCGATGATCACCACCGAGCGGATCGCGCAGAACGTCAACGACTCGGCGCGGTACGGCATCGCCGACAACGACGGGCTCGTCCTGGAAGACACCGAGACGGTGCCCGGTGGTCCGGTGGGGTACTACTCGACGCTGCCGATCCGAGCGATGGTGCTGGCGATACGCGCCGCAGGCGTGCCTGCCGACATCTCCGACACCGGGGGCACGTTGATGTGCAACCACTTGATGTACGGGGTGCTGCATCACATCGCGGTCGAGAAGCTCGATGTGCGCGCCGGATGGATCCATCTCCCGCATCTCCCCGAGGTGGCCGCGCTCGACGACAACCTCGGGCATCCGAGCATGTCGCTCGACACCGCAGTGCGCGGCGTCTCCGCGGCAGTCGGTGCGATCGCCACCCACCCCGTCGACGTCCACGAGCACGTCCACTCGTTGTTTCAGATCTGACGTCGACCACGACCGAACGCCGCCGCCGGATCTGGGTTTAGATCCAGTCGGCCCGAGTGAGCGGAATGTCGCTGGCTCCGTCGTCGTGCAGCTTGACGCCGAGCGTCTGATACAGCTGCAGGCCGAAGTCGTCGAAGCCGTTGATCGAGCCCGACATGTACAGCAGCCACACCCGCGCCCGTGGCTGGCCGACGAGTTCGACCGCCTCGTCCCAGCGCTCCTCCAGGTTGGTGACCCATCCCTGCAGTGTCTTGGCGTAGTGCTCGCGCAGGTTCTCCACGTCGCGCACCTCGAAACCAACCGCTTCCATGTCGCGGATCGTGTCGGCGATATCGAGCAGCTCGCCATCGGGGAACACGTATCGATTGACGAAGCTGCGCCGCCCCAACTTCGATCCTCCGACTGAGGCGATGGCGTGGTTCAGCAAGCGGCCGCCCGGGGGGAGCAGGCCGTAGAGCCCGGAGAAGTACTCGCTCATGCGCTTGCTGCCCACGTGTTCCGCCATGCCCACGGACGAGATTGCGTCGTACGGCCCGTCGTCGATCTCGCGGTAGTCCTGTAGCCGGATCTCGACGCGGTCGTCGACGCCCGCCTCCTTGACGCGCTGGCGGGCGAGCTCGGCTTGGGCCTCGCTGATGGTGATGCCGACCGCATCGACGTCGAAATGTGTCGCGGCGTGAATGGCCATCGATCCCCACCCGCATCCGACGTCGAGGAGCCGCGGCCGCTCGCCCGCAGGAGCGTGACGATCGGCCCAGTCGTGCAGGCCGAGTTTGCGGCAGATCAGATCGTGCTTGGCGGATTGGGCGTCGTCGAGGGTGGTGTCGGCATCGACAAAACGTGCGCACGAGTAGGTCATCGACGGGCCGAGCACCAGCCGGTAGAAGTCGTTGCCGACGTCGTAGTGGTGCGATACCGCTTGCCGGTCGCGCGAGAGCGAGTGGAGCACCCCACGCGGTACCACTTCTTCGGCGGGCGGCGTCAGTGGTCGGCCGAAGGTGCCGAGTGTCCGGTTGACGGCGATCACGTCGGGAATTGCCTCGCGAGCGATTCTCACGTCGCGCCCGACCGAGCGCTGCAGGGTGCGCAGCGTCACGGCGACATTGCCGTCGATATTGATGTCTCCGCTGACGTAGGCCCGTGCCAGGCCGAGCTCATCGGGCGACCACATCACGCGACGGATGGCATCGGGACCGTTGAACCGGAGCCGGCCGGGCCCGTCGTTGCCGAAGGAGCTGTCGTCCCAGAACTCGAACTTCAGCGGCGGCGAACCGCCGAACACCTTCGTGAGCAACGGCTCGAACAGATCAGCGAGCGGCGCAGTCATCGATCACCCTCCCGTGTGACGTCAGTTCCTCAATCGACGTTAGTCGGGCGCGCGGGGTCGGTGAGCCAGTGGTTCAGGTGAACATGTCGGCAGTCACGATCGGCTCTCGTTCGACGACTGCGTTGACGATCCGTCGAGCCACGTCCTGCGGATCTACGCCGACGGGGAGCGACGGCGCGGTACCTGCGAGTGGCCGAGTCGCCAGCCCGGTCTCGGTGTGCGGCGGCCGCGCATCGATCACGTCGATCCGATCGCGGCGAACCTCGCGGCGCAGCGCAGTGAGCGCCGACGCCGCTGCGGACTTCGATGCGCCGTACGCGGCCATGCCGGGCATGGGCTGATCGGCGATCACCCCGGAGATGTTGACGAAGAAGCCGCGGGTGTCGGCGAGCGCGGGGAGCACCGCCTTTGCCAACCACAGCGGTCCCAGGGCGTTCGTGAGGAAGAGCTCTTCGATCACCACGTCGTCGGTGTCGGCGACGTTGCCGAAGCTGACGATGCCTGCCGCGTTGACGACGCCGTCGAGGCG
The DNA here is from genome assembly GCA_039194665.1 of Actinomycetota bacterium. Taxonomy (GTDB): domain Bacteria; phylum Actinomycetota; class Acidimicrobiia; order Acidimicrobiales; family Ilumatobacteraceae; genus JABSQH01. The sequence continues at coordinate 4,386 of JBCCVW010000048.1, read as the reverse complement.
TCCGTGTGTTGCGGTGGCGGCCTCGACGATCGCTGTACCCGCACGTGAGTCACGGAGATCGGCGACGACGTCGGCGTCGCGGCGGGCCACACCGAGCACGCGTGCATTGTGTCGCTCGAGTTCGGCGGCGATCTGTCGACCGAGTCCACCATGTACGCCAACGACGGCGACGACGGCGCCGTCCAATGATCGAGGGCCGGCCACGATCAGACTCCGAACGGTGCGGACTCGAGCGCCGCACGCACATCGTCGTCCCGGTCGAGCTCGACTTCGGCCTGTGCTCTGCGCCCGTAGATGTACAGCACGATCTCGCCGATCCGACCCCGGATGGTGCCTGTCGGTTCGGCGCGTCTGGCGACGATCGGCGTGGATCCGCCGGCATCGGTGGCGTCGAGCACGACCCCCACATCAGCACCCCGGGCGAGGGTCTTCGCGAACCGTTTCAGCGCACGGTGAAGGTCGTTGCGCGTGTCGGCATCGAGTTCGCGTGCCGTCCACTCGTCTACGGCGCGGCGAACGTCTTCGTGGTGCACGAAGAACTCGATCGTGTTCATCGCCCGATCGGCGGGTTCGAGGCGCATCGGTGACCAGCGCGGTGGCCCCTCGCGGACCACCTTCACGAGCTCGTCCCATGGCCGCTCGGCGACCTCTGCCTGGACGCGTTCGGTGCGGCCGGCGAGCGCACTGATCACGATGCCGCCGGCGGCGTCGGGCCGCCGCTCGCGCACGATCAGATGCGCCGCGAGGTCGCGGGTGGTCCACTCGCCGGACAAGGTCGGCGCGTCGGGTCCGACCTGTTCGAAGAGGTCGCAGAGCGCCGTTCGTTCGCGTTGGGCGGGGATCGGGGCCGACATGGAGGCGACGGTACCGCCCGCGGCTGTGGCCGCACACAGGCCAGGTGCGACACTGTTGCAATGGAGTTCACACATCTCCAAGTAGACGTCGCCGGTCCGTTCGCCACGATCACGCTCGATCGTCCGGAGAAACGCAACGCGCTGGCCCTCGATGTGATGGCCGAGCTGACCGTGGCATTGCAAACCGTGGGCGCATCCGACGTGCTCGGCGTGGTTCTGGCGGCGAACGGGCCGGTCTTCAGCGCCGGGCACAACTTCGGCGACATGGTGGACGCCGACCTCGCAGCGGCACGCCGCCTGTTCGAGGTGTGCACGGCGATGATGAACACGATCCAAGCGATCCCCCAGCCCGTGGTCGCCCGAGTGCACGCGCTCGCCACCGCTGCGGGTTGCCAGCTCGTCGCCAGCTGCGACTTGGCCGTGGCCGGCGAGTCAGCCGCATTCGCCATCCCGGGCGGCAAGGGCGGACTGTTCTGCCACACGCCGCTGGTGGCCTTGGCCCGCAACATTGGCCGCAAGCGGGCCCTGGAGATGGCCCTCACCGGTGACTCGATCGACGCGATCACCGCAGCCGAGTGGGGCTTGATCAACCGGGTGGCGCCCGATGAGCGCCTCGACGAAGCCGTTCTCGATCTGCTCGGCCGAGCGACACGCGGCAGTGCGTTGTCGAAGTCGCTCGGCAAGCGCGGGTTCTATGCCCAGGTCGACCTCGAGCAGGGGAAGGCCTACGACTACGCCATCGAGCTGATGGCGTCGGCTGCCATGACCGACGATGCGCAAGAAGGCTTTCGGTCCTTTCTCGAGAAACGCTCGGCGACGTTCACCCAACGCCCGTGATGCGGCTCGACCACATCGTGCTGGCGGCGCCCGACCCGGCGTCGACCATCGCCGACCTGGCGGCGGCAACCGGGGTGACTGCGGCGGCTGGCGGCCCGCACCCCGGCATGGGCTCGCGCAACTGGTTGGCTGCGCTCGACACTGGCGATCCCGACGATCGCAGCTACCTCGAAATCATCGGGCCCGACCCCGAGCAGCCCGATCCTGGCGTTCCGCTGCCGTTCGGCCTCGATGACCTGGATCGACCGTCGTTCGCGTGGTGGTGTGGGCGCGCAACCGATCTCGCCACCCTCGGCGAGTCGTACACCGAGCCGATGCCGATGGAGCGCCAGGCGCCCGAGGGTCTGCTGCGATGGGAGCTGGCGTTTCCCGTCGTCTTCGATGGGGCGACGCCGTTCGTCATCGATTGGCTCGACAGTGCGCACCCCTCGGCCAGCACGCCGACTGGTCTACGCATCGACGGGTTCACGATCGAGCACCCGGATGCTGCCACGTGCCGCCAGACGCTGGCCGACCTCGGCGACTTTCCGGTCGACGTGATCGACGGTGAACGGGTGGTGCTCACCGCCTCGCTCACCGGCCCGGCCGGGTCGTACGACCTGCGTACCGCCTGACCCTGTAACGATGGTGTCAGACACCGTGCAACGCCGAGGCGTGACGGGGTGTCTGACACCATCGTTACAGCTGCGCAGTTCTAGGGGACCACGACGGGGAGTTGGGCCTTCGACCAGGCGAGGATGCCGCCGTCGACATCGGTCACGTCGGTGAAGCCGAGATCCTCCATCAACGCAGCCGTCCGTCCGCTCCGGTTTCCCGACCGGCAATACACCACGTAGGGCACGTCGCGATCGAGCTCGGCAACCTGCTCGGCGAAGTCGGCGCGGTAGAAGTCGAGCAGTGCGGCGTCGGCGAGATGTCCCTCGGCGAACTCCTCGGGGGTACGCACGTCGAGCACCACGAGATCATCGGGCGGATCGTCGATCAGCGCGGCGGCGTCGGCGGGCGACACCCGGCGTGAGGCGGCCCCCCTGGCGTCGTCGACGATGGCCGTTGCGCTGGTGACGGCCGCGTTCGACGCCTCGTTCGACGGTCCGTCGTTGGACTCACAGGCAGTGACCGCGATAACGGTCGCAGTTGCTGCGATCAGCGAACCAAGCCGCATGCTTCGAGTCTGGCACCGTTGATCCGCTGCGCGTCGGCGTGGTGGCGTGCTCTCAACAGCGCGTGAGTGGCGAGTATGTGGTCGGCCGCCGATGCGGGTTCAACCGTCGACCAGCGGCAACCCCATCGGGTTGACGGCCGGGATCGCCGCGCTGGCGGCCATCGCCCGGGCTGCCGGCGTCAGAGCGTCGAGGAGCCGTTGCCGTTCGCCGTCGTCGAGCGTTTCGAACGGCGATGCGGCGAGCGTGTCGGTGACCGATTCGACACGGGCGACGACGTCGCGGCCAGCGCTGGTTGGCTTCCCCGCAGCGAGCAGCTGCCGGCTGCCGAGGCGCTCGGCCGCGTCGTCCCATTCATCGTCGGTCCAACCGCGGTTGGGCTGCAGCGCCTCGCGAGATGTGCCCCCGGTGGCGACGAACAGCAAGGCGACGTCGACCGGAGCAAATCCTTGCGCTGTCCACGCCGCCACGTGCCCATCGCCCCGGTGCTCGCGCACCGTCGTGGCGACCTGCCACAGCGCAGCGACGGGATCGTCGGCGGTCGGGAGATTGCGGTTGGCCAGGAAGAGGGGTCGACTGCCGCCGATCGCTGCTTCGACGGCGTTGCGGAGAACCCCCAGCGCCCAGCCGTCGCGCGTCAGGGCATCGATCTCCTCGCCAGCAATGCGCCGGAGCGCCGCCGCGGCCGCTGTGTGGCGCGCCTCGATCAACTCGGTTGGTGACGCCAACTCCCATATCGACGGAACGGCGCGGGACACCATGGTGGGCGAGAACCCGAAGAACGCAGCGGTGACGGTCGCAGCCGAGCACACCCCGAGTGGTGCGGCTCGGTAGCCGAAGTAGGTCCGCCAGAATCCGCGGACGCCGAGCTCGGCAGTGGTCTCGGTGGACTCCTCGGCGAAGTACGTCACTGCATGGATCGACTCGACGCGCCGCCACAGCTCGCGTGCGAAGTGGGTGTGGGCGCTCGGAAGAGACATCGTCGATCCCGTTGGACGTTACGACCGACTACCCGACGGGCCGCAACGAGTTGATGATCATGGCGTGCACCGCGTTGCGGATGCGCTGAGCATCATCGCCCGCAGTGATCTGATCGGCCGCACCGTGCAGCAGATGGAAGATCAACGTGGCAGTTGCCTCGACGTCGACGGGTGCGAATGCGCCGGCCTCGATGCCGGCGCGTACCAGTGAGGCGACGAGGGTCGCGGCGCCCTCGTCCCCACCGATCGGCGTCGCCTGGGCGGCGGGTCCGTGGAAGACGACGGCGTGTAGCTGTCCGAGGTCAACCTGAAACTCGAGGAAGGCGTCGATCTCCTCGTCGACGACCTGCCACCAGTCGATGGGATCGCGCGCAGCCATTCGTTGTTCTACTTGCGTCCGGTAGTCACTGAGCACGTGGTCGCGAATGCCGACCAGGAGGTCGTCGAAGGTTGGGAAGTGGCGGTAGAAGTTGCCCTTCGCCGTACCGGCGGCGTGGGTGATGTCTTCGACTCGGCAGGTCTCGGGGCCGACCGTGGCGAGCGTGTCGATCGCCG
>JBCCVW010000047.1:0-25891 GCA_039194665.1 Actinomycetota bacterium | reverse complement strand
TCGATGGCTGCGTATGCGAACTTTGGCATCGGATGCTCCGTGGTGTCTGATCAGTGGGCGAACAGGGTGCGAACGACTTCGGGGATGGTCGTGACGTCGTCTTCAACCATCTGCATTGCTTCTCGGAGCATCGTGCGCATTCCTTGAGCAACCGCCAGGCGGCGAAGTTCCTCAGTGGTCGCCCAGCCGACGATCAATCGGCGAATCTCCGGGGTGATCTTCAGCAGTTCATACACGCCGATCCGGTCGCGGTAGCCGGTGTTCGAGCAGTAGCTGCAACCGACGCCGCGGTAGAACACGCTCTTCTCGCTGCCACCGGAGTGCTGACGGAACACCGCCAACTCCTCAGCGCCTGGCGTGTATGGCTCGCGGCAGTTGTCGCACATCTTGCGCAGCAGACGCTGGGAGACCACGCCGACGATCGCCGAGGCCACCAGGAAGGCTTCGATGCCCATGTCGAGCAAACGGTGGAGAGCGGCGACGGCGTCGGTGCCGTGCAGTGACGAGAGCACGAAGTGACCGGTGAGCGCTGACTGGATGGCGATGCGTGCGGTGTCGGCGTCGCGCACCTCGCCAACGAGGATCGTGTCGGGATCCTGGCGCAGGAGAGCCTTCAGGCCGGTAGCGAACGTCAAGCCGGCCTTGGCGTTGGTTTGCACCTGGTTGATGCCGGGGAACACGTACTCCACCGGGTCTTCCACGGTGGTGACGTTCTTCCCGGTGGAGTTGATCTCGAGCAGCGTGGCGTACAACGTGGTGGTCTTGCCGGCGCCGGTCGGGCCGGCGCAGATCACCATGCCGAACGGCGCATGGACGAGCTTGGAGTACGTCTTGTACGTCTCCGCGGGCATGCCGAGCTCGGAGAGACCGACCATCGACTTCGACTTGTCGAGGATTCGCATCACGATCTTCTCGCCGAACACCGTCGCCACCGATGCAACGCGCACGTCGATGTCGCGACCGTCGACCGTGGTCGAGAACTGGCCGTCCTGTGGAGCCCGCTTCTCGACGATGTTCATCTGCGACATGATCTTCAGCCGGCTGACGAGCGGATTGTGCGCCGACAACGGCAGCGTGAACGCCTCGATCAGATGACCGTCGACGCGGAACCGGATACGCAAGCGATCATCGAGCGGCTCGATGTGAATGTCGGAACTGCGATCGCGCAGGGCCTGGCCGACCACGCGCTGCACGAGCTGAACCACCGGCGCTTTGTCGTTGCTGAGGTCGACCGCTGCGATGGTGTCGGCGGTGTTCTTCTGTTCGTCTTCTTCGGCGAAGGCTTCGACCAGTGCGCCGACGTCGGCCGCCGAGCGGTACATCTGCTCGATGAACGAGGTGACGGTCTTGTCGTCGGAGGCTTTCCATACGAACGAAGCGCTGGTCGCCGACTCGACCTGGGCACGCCGCGCAGGCGAGGGGTCAGCGGCGTACAGGACGAGTGTGCCGTCGCGATCATCGACGGGGATCGCTTTGTGCTGACGGGCCACCTCCTCGGGAAAGCGGCCGACGATCTCAGCGTCGAGTTCGCCGATGTTGCTCTCGGCAACGTCCACGCTGCAGGCCGTGGCCACCGCCTGAGCGAGATCGGCACGGCCGACCCCGTAGCGGTTCAGCAGCAGCTGGCCCAGCGTGAGTAGGTCGCCTCCCGCCTCGGCCAAGGCTTCGGCAAATCGGTCGGTAGTAATCGACCCCCCGGCGACCAGCGTGTCGCCGACCGATGCGCACTCGGCCGCGGCGGGCCCGGCATCGGCGACGGCGGCGTCGCCACTAGCAGCGATCGGAGGATCGGCAAGGGCGGTCGCGCTACCGGTGCCCGGATTCGGCGGCGGCGGCGCCATTGCGGCATCGGGGGCTGACTTGCGGAGTCCCATTGCGTACGTCTCCTGGGTCGATCAGCTCGCGGTTGGCGCCGCGGTGGGCGCTGAGCCGTTCGTTGCAGTGGTCGGTGGCGGGGGCGGCGGCGACGCGAACCCATTCGCTGGCGCGACGCCACCGTTGATCTCGGATTTGCGGACGAACTGGTCTGGATTGAGTGCGATCATCGCCCGTTCGACCTCTTCGAGTCGTTCGAGCTGAACGGCGGTTTCCACGTCGAGGTAGTGCTCTTGTACCTGCGTTTCCAACTCGGTGAGGCGCACGGTGGTGTGGTCGATCGATTCCTCGACGGTGCCCTTGAACCGATCGACCTCAATGCGCACCAGCTCGACTTCGCCGGCAGCGCTGGCGATGCGGTCCTTCAACTCGTCGATCGACTCCGCGTCGACCTGTTCGATCGCCGCCCGGACGCTGCGAATGGCCTCGTCGACGTCGTCGAACCGTGCCTCGCTGGCGTTGATACGGTCGTTCAACGTGGTCACCGAGTCGTCGAGACCGGCGCTGACCCGGCCGACGTATGCATCGATGTCGGCGACGCGTTGACCGACCTCTTCTTTCATGCGCGTCTCGGTGGTCACGAGCCGGTCGGTGATGCGATCTTCGGCGGCCTCGACCCGGCTACCGACGATGTTCGACACCTCGGACTGGTGACGCGCCGCCTGCGCCGATACCTCGTCCAGGCGGGTCGCCAGCGCCGACGTGCGCGTATCGATGTCGGCCGAAACCGCCACCGACACCTCGTTGAGCTTGGTTTCGGTGGCGCGCACGACGTCGTTGACGTGGGCCACCATGCGCGCCGCCTGGTCGTCGAATTTTCGCAGGTTGGTGGTCAGCCCCTCGACCTCGTTGCGCAGCTCGTCGTGGCGGTGCTCGATCTGTTTCACCATCGGCTGGGCGACCGCCTCGACGGAACTGGCGAGTCCAGCGTTGGCCTCATCGACCACGCGATCGATTCGTTCATCGACATCGTCTTGGCGCCGCTCGATGGCGGCGACGGACGCGCCGACATCGTCGATCTCGCGACGCACACGCTGTTCGATCAATTCGACGTCGACGGCGCCGCCGTCACTGCGTTCGACTTCGGCCAGCTTGGCCTCGAGTTCGACGCGCGCGGCACGCTCGGCACTGAGCTGGTCGTGCAGTGTGCGCAGCTGGTCGGCGACCTGGGTGCTGAACCGGTCGAGCTCGGTCTGGACGGCCGACACGATGCCGGCGCGAATCTCCTCGAGCTGATCGGTCATGAGCGGTCCTTGGTCCTACGTCAAGCGGTGCGGTACGAGAGTCCTCGCCCGCAGAGGAGATATCGGACCGTTGCGTCAACTTCTTGAGGGATTGGTGAGACGCACTTGACACGCCCGGCACCGGCACCTGACCGTCCCGGCACACGGCCGACCAGCACCGCCGCTCGCCGCCCTACTGTGGGGACGATGCACGTCCATCTCGTCGACGGGACCTACGAGCTGTTTCGCCAACACTTCGGCGCGGCCGCGCGTCACGCCGATCGCGGGCCGTTCGACGCGGCGGCCGGCGTGGTGTCGTCCACCCTCTCGTTGATCACCGATGGCGCAACCCACGTCGGTGTTGCGTCGGACCACGTGATCGAGAGCTTCCGCAACGAGATGTGGGCGGGCTACAAGACGAGCGAGGGGATGGAGCCCGAGATCCTCGACCAGATTCCCGTGATGGAAGAGGCGCTCACCGCCGCAGGCTTCACCGTCTGGCCGATGGTCGAGTACGAGGCCGACGATGCCCTCGGTGCCGCCGCCGCAGTGGCCGATGCCGACGAACGGGTCGAGCGAGTGTTCATCGTGACCCCCGACAAAGACCTCGGTCAGTGTGTCCGCGGCGAGCGCGTGGTGCAGTACGACCGCCGAAAGCGGGAGATCATCGACGAGGATGGGGTGCGCGCCAAGTTCGGCATCGGACCCGACTCGATTCCCGACTATCTCGGGTTGGTGGGCGACACCGCCGACGGATTCCCCGGGCTCCCGGGCTGGGGCGCCAAGAGCAGTGCAGCGGTGCTTGCCGTCTACGAACATCTCGAGCGGATTCCTCCGGCAGCAGGCCAGTGGGACGTGCCAGGCCTGCGTGGTGCAGCAAAGTTGTCGGCGACGCTCCAGGCACATCTCGACGACGCGTTGCTCTTCCGACGGATTGCCACCGTGGAGACGAACATCGATGTCGGCGACGTCGACAGGTGGCGCTGGTCGGGGCCGACCGATGAACTCAGCGCCGTGGCCGACCGAATCGGCGCTCCGGGCCTGGTGGAGCAGGCCGAGCGGGTGGCCCGCCGACTGAGGTGACGACCAGGCGGTCTGCGGCACACGGACGATGCCGTTGAAGGCTGCTACCTCCCGGTCCTGACCTGGTTCACGGGCGCCTGTTGCACAGGACCCGGTCGCCACCTCACTCGGCGGGCACGCCCACCGCCTCCTGCACACTATCGAACGCTGCGGACGAACACAGCCGACACGTTCGAACCGTCGGATCGAAGCGGGCGAAGCCGAGCTAGCCTGCGATCCCCGGGAGGGATGCGAGAGCGGCCGAATCGGCACGCTTGGAAAGCGTGTGAAGTGAGAGCTTCCGTGGGTTCGAATCCCACTCCCTCCGCCACTCGACAGAGCACGATCATGAACCCGCACCCGTCGACGCCGATGCATCATGCGCTCGACGAAGCGGTTGCCGCGCCCGCCCACCACGACGTGCCCGTCGGTGCCGTCGTCGTGCGCAACAATCGGGTGCTGGCCGCCCGACACAACGAGCGCGAGCTCACCGGCGATCCAACGGCGCATGCCGAGATCCTCGCCCTGCGCGACGCCGCTGCAGTGATCGGCAACTGGCGACTCGACGAGTGCACGATGTACGTCACACTCGAGCCCTGCGCGATGTGTGCTGGCGCGATGGTCAACGCCCGCCTCGGACATCTGGTGTTTGCCGCTGCCGACCCGAAGGCTGGCGCCGCAGGGAGCGTGTTCTCACTTCTCGACGGAACAGTGCTCAACCACCGCGTCGAAGTGACCCGCGGCGAGCTCGCCGAAGAGTCGGGCGAGTTGCTCCGCAGCTTCTTCCGCGCCCGGCGGGTGTAACCCCACCCGTTACTTGCGACGGATGCCGCCGATCAGGCGGCGCAGCGCCGAAGTGCGTTCGGCATCGGGCTCGGCTGCCTCCACGCGGGCATACATCGCCTCGGCACTCATTTCGGGTGTCGGTGGGGCAAACGGCGAGCCGGTCACGGGCGCCGCTGGTGCTTGCACGGGCACCTCGGTGGTGATCGGTGCATCGGCCAGGATCGCGCCGTCCGACACGGTGTCGGTGTCCCACTCGACGGTGGCGTCTTCGATCGCCGTGATCGCCCGGCGAACGGCATCGGCGACTGCGTCATCATCGTTGACGGTATCGGCCGGTGCGCCGTTGCTCTCCACATCGTCGGCATCACTCGGGACGGACACGCGGAAGTCGGCGCCGTCGGTCTCAACAGTCGGAGTCACCAGTGCGTCATCACCGGCCACGTCGACCGGAATCGTCACCCAGTCGTCGGCCTCGTCGATGTGATGAGTCGCCGCGGGCTCGGTAGGTGCGTCGTCGACGATCGGCTCACTCGCCGGGATCACATCATCGCTCGCCTCGTCGAGGTCGTCGGGGAGCAGCGGGATGATCTCGACGGCACTGGGCACTGGCTCATCGACGTCGACCTCGAAGCCACCGCCCGGCTCCTCATCGACGTCGTCGTAGAGCACGCGGTACCCGTCCAGGTCGGCGACCTGATCGTCGAGCTCCGACACGGGAGTGACACCGCTGTCGTCGACCTCACTGCGTAGGTCGTCTGCGAGTTCGGCGTCGGCGATCTCGATCGACGTACCACCAGCATCTCCGTCGAGTCCGAGGATCGGCTCGTCCCACTCGATGTAGAGCTGCCCACCGGACCCATCGGGGGTGAGCGGTAGCGCCGACAAGTCGTCGATCGTGCCTCGGTCGGCGGCTGCCGACGGGGTGAACTCCGTGCGCGCGGCAAACGGCGCAGCGAACCAGCGGTGTAGACCGGCGGGGTGATGGCGATAGGCGGTGAACCGAATCGAGCAGTTCTCGGTCGCTGCCAACTCGGTCACCAGGGTCTCGGTTGCCAGCTCGGTGGCGACGAGGGCTCGATCGCGATCCAACTCGGGACGGCGCTCGAAGAGCCGTCCGAGGTGCTCTACATCGCCGATGCGCACGGCGCCGTCTTCGAGGTCGCTGCGGTCGATCACGCCGGCGGCGATCAGACGCTCGCCGATCGGCGCCTCGTCGGCCCGCTCGGCCACGTAGATCACGCCGTTGTCGAAGTAGGCAAACACCTGCGGATCGAGGAGCATCACGATCTCGCCGGTGAACCCGCGGGCGCGGGCCTCGTCGAGGATCTGCCACACGGGCCGGTAGTTGGTAGCCAGGGCGCCACCGAGCGGTGGGTCCGCCACGGTCACTTGGGTTCGATGCTGCATCACGCAACCTCCGCTCGATCGAACCCGGGCACACCGGGTTCGGGTTGGGCCTCCATCGACGCCAACAACGTCAGGAGAATCTCGATCACGACCTCGCGGCCGCTCTCGGGGTCGATCAGTTGACAGGGCACCGCGGCTTCGCCATCGAGCGCGCCAAGGGCGCGGGCAAGCCGACGGGCGGTCTCGAGGTCGTCACAGCGGTTCACGGCGACGACACACGGCACGTGAAGATCGCTCAGCAGCGCGCGTAGCTCCACGCCGGCGTCGGCATGCGTGTGCTCGGCCGTAGCGTCGATCACGAACGCGACCACGTCAGCATCCGCTTTCAATATGTCGGTCATGAACCGAAACCGCTGCTGGCCCGGTGTGCCGAACAAGAGCAGGCGGACCGGCTCGGAGTGCCCATCCGACTCATCGACGGATTCTGCTGGGCCCGGGTCGTCGAGCACGAAGGTGCCGAAGTCCATCGCCACGGTGGTGTGCGACTTGACCGCTGCCTCGTCGCTCGTGGTGGCCACGTCGGTGGAGATCACTCGGGTCTGCGACACCGATTGGATCAATGACGTCTTGCCCGCTGCGAACGGACCGGTGACGAGGATCTTGAAGGTCTGGGTCACGCCGACTCCATCAGGCGTGCGCCGTGGACGCGTACCAATCGTCGCAGGCCGCGCTGGTCGACGTCGTTGTCGGCGAACACGCACACCGCACGCCGGTCGCCGACGGGCCAGACGAAAATCAGACCACCGTCGTGGTCGATCACCAACTGGCGTAGATCCTGGCCACCCGCCGACGTCGCCAGCTGCCGGCCAAGGCCGAGCGCTGCTGCGGCCATGGCTGCGTTGGCCGTCGGATCAGCGGACCCGGTGCTGGCCACGGCGAATCCGTCGGCCGACACGAGCACCGCGGCTCGCGCTCCAGGCGCGCCGCGCACGATGTCGGCGAGCACCAGGTGAGCGCTCGGCTCAGCGGGTGCAGCCGGCGCGGCGAGAGGAGCACGCTGCGGGTCCACGGCGGTCTTGACCAATTCCATACGTTCGGGTATCGGTCGCAGCGAACGGCGACTTGAGAGGAATCGGCTCCACCGTAGCGGAACGTGGCGGTACCATCACTCTGAGTGCCGTATGCCGGTCGGATGTGCGGGCCCGCGCCGCCCACGCGGCCCAGTGGCGGAAGGCGTGGGATTCGAACCCACGGAGGCCACGAGGACCTCAACGGCTTTCGAGGCCGTCCCATTCGTCCGCTCTGGCAGCCTTCCGCCGATCGAGGCTAGCGCTCCGCGTTCGACGTTCCATCCGTCGGCGTCGGGCCGCTATTGGCAAGTGCTGTCGTCGGGCGCGGTGAGCTGCACGAGGTAGTCGTTGACGGCGCCGTCGACGCAGTCGTCGACGCCATACCCCGTGTGCCGGTTGGCGTCGACGACGAGAAAGCGGCCGTCCTCGAGCGCATCGGCCATCGCCCGACTGCTCCCGAGCGGCGTCGCCGGATCGCCGGTGGTACCGATCACCACGATCGGGCCGGCGCCGACACCGGTGATCTCGATCATCGGTTCGGCCGACTCGGGGAAGAACGTGCAGAAGTACGACCCGACCTCACCCGGCGAGAGCCGGGGTGCGGCCTCGGTGAGCACTGCCGCGTTGGCGTCTGCTTGCTCCACACTCAGGCGCTCGGCCCGATCCATGCAGGTGATCGCCTGGAACGACTCGATCAGGCTCGGGTAGCTGCCGTCGTCGGCGCGTTGGTGGTAGGTGTCGTGGAGGGCGAGCAGGCCGGCGCCGTCGCCGGCCGCCGCGTCCTCGAGCGCGCGCTCGAGGGTCGGCCAGTAGGCGTCGGAGTACATCGCTTGCACGATGCCGGTGGTGGCCACTCCCCGATTGAGTGCGGCGCGACCGCCGACCGTCGGCACTGGTTCGGCATCGAGCGCGAGGAGCAGCTCGTCGAGCGCATTCTCCGGGTCGGCGCCGTCGGCGAACTCGCATGGACCCTCGGCACACTCGTTGAGAAACGTCGAGAGCGACTCCTCGAAGGCGACCAGCTGCTGGCGGCTCCGTTCGAGTGGCTCGACCAACGGATCGGTCGCACCATCGAGGACTGCGGCACGGACCGTGGTGGGGAACAGAGTGGCCCACGCCGCACCGAGGGCGCTGCCGTAACTGAAGCCAAAATACGACACCTGCGGCTCGCCGAGCGCTTGACGGATGGCATCCATGTCGCGTGCGGAGTTGGTGGTGCCGATGTGCGTCAATCCCTCGGTGCGCTCGACGCATCCGGCAGCGAATTCCTCGGCAAGCGCAACGAGCTCGTCTCGTGCCGCGTCATCGTCGGGGGTGATGTCGATCTCGGCAAAGTGGCGGTCGTGCTCGGCGTCGTCGATGCAGTCGACTGCGGCTCCGCTTTGTCCGGTTCCCCGCGGATCCCACGCGACGATGTCGAAGCGGTCGGTGATCTCGCTGGGGAACCAGCTCGTCGCGGAGTACGCCATGTCGCTCGACGCGGCGCCAGGACCGCCGCGGTTCACCAGCATTGCGCCCACTCGACTTCCGTCTGGAGCGCGATGCCGAGCGACTTCGAGCTCGATGGTGGCTCCGCCTGAATCGGCGTACTCGAGCGGCACCGTCAGGCGACCGCGGTCGACCCGGTCGCCGGCCGATTCCCATTCGATGACGTAATCGAGTGGCATTGCAGTCGTCGGCGGCGCGGTCGCCGGAGTGTCGGCAGCGGCGTCGGTGGTCGTGGCCGGCGCGACGGCCGTCGAGGGAATCGCCCGGGTCGCTGGCGGAGGCGGGCCGGCGTCGCTCGACCCGATCGAGCACGCGGCAAGCAGCAACGGCCCGGCGAGGAGCAGCGCGAGTCGAGGGGAAATCGCCGCCATTCACCCTCAACCCTACGGTCGTTCCGGCGCATCCTGGCGTCGCGAGCACCCGCGCGACAACCGCGGCCCGGTGGTTGATTACGTGATTACCCGTAGCGTGGCCACATGCGGATGCCTCCGACTTCGATGATGCGCGGCGACGCCGACGCCGTGCGCGACGTTCACCTGCAACAGGGGACCGTCGCTCGGGTGTGGCAGTTCGCCAAGCCCTTTAAACGATGGATCGTGGTGTTCCTCGCATCGATCATCGCCGCCGCACTGCTCGCACTGGTGCCGCCATTCGTGTTTCGGGCGATCATCGACACGGCGATCCCCGACGGCAACAAGGGTCAGATCGCTGTGCTCGCCGGCCTCGCCGTGGCTGCGGCGGTCGGTGACGCTGCGCTCGCGATCGTGCAGCGTTGGGCGAGTTCGCGCGTCGGCGAGGGGCTGATCTTCGATCTACGCCGAGCCCTGTTCGCCAAGGTCCAGCGGATGCCGATTGCCTTCTTCACGCGCACTCCCACGGGTTCGATCACGAGTCGTCTGAACAACGACGTGATCGGCGCGCAAAACGCCGTGACCAGCACGCTCGGGAGCGTCGTGAGCAACGTGATCGTGCTCGTCACCACAGTGGCCGCGATGATCGCCCTCGAGTGGCGATTAACGCTGCTGACACTGGTCGTCCTCCCCCTGTTCATCATCCCGGCACGGCGCGTCGGTCGCCGACTGCAGGACATCTCGCGCGAGCAGATGGGCCACAACGCAGCGATGAACACCCAGATGACGGAGCGGTTCAACGTGTCCGGCGCAACGCTCGTGAAGCTCTTCGGCTCCGGCCGCCGCGAATCGGACGCATTCGAGACGCACGCCGCCGGTGTGCGTGACACCGGGATCCGCTCGGCGATGCTCGGCCGCGTGTTCTTCGTGGCCCTCGGGTTGGTTGGCGCCCTCGGTACTGCCGCGATCTACGGCATCGGCGCGGTCATGGTGGTCGACGGTTCGATCAGCACTGGCACCCTCGTCGCCCTTGCCGCGTTGGTGACGCGCGTGTACCAACCGCTCACTGGACTGACGAACGCACGGGTCGACCTGATGACGTCGATGGTGAGCTTCGAGCGCGTCTTCGAGGTGCTTGACGCGCCGGAAGCGATCCGCGAGCGGCCGGGCGCGTGCGAACTCGTGACCCCACGTGGCGCAGTCGAGTTCGATCACGTCACATTCCGCTACCCCCCGGCGAGCGAAACGGCGATCGACTCGATGGAACAGAACGCCGGCCTGCCGAGCGACACCGACCCCGACGTCGATGTGCTGCGCGAGTTGAACTTGCGGGTCGGGCCGGGAGAGACCGTCGCCCTCGTCGGCTCCTCGGGCGCAGGCAAGTCGACGACGATCTCGCTGATCCCTCGGCTGTACGACGTCACCGACGGCGCCGTACGAGTTGACGGACACGACGTACGCGACCTCACCCTCGACTCGTTGCGCCGATCGATCGGTGTGGTGTCGCAAGACCCGCATCTCTTCCACGAGTCGATCGGCGACAACCTGCGGTATGCCAAGCCCGATGCGTCACCGATCGAGCTGGTGCAGGCGACGATCGCCGCCCGCATCCACGACACGATTGCCGCCCTGCCCGATGGATACGACACCGTGGTCGGCGAGCGCGGTTACCGCCTCAGCGGCGGCGAGAAGCAGCGGCTGGCGATCGCCCGGCTACTACTGAAGGACCCAGCCATCATGGTGCTCGATGAGGCAACCAGCCATCTCGACAACGAAAACGAAGCACTGATTCAGGCGGCGCTCGACGAAGCGATGCGCAATCGCACCGTCATTGTCATCGCCCACCGGCTCTCAACCGTCCGTGAGGCCGACCGAATCGCGTTCATCGAGGATGGCCGCGTGGTGGAACTCGGCACCCACGACGAACTCGTCGCCGCCGGCGGCCGCTACGCCGACCAGCTACGCGCAGGCGAACTCACCACGGCAGGCTACGACTAGCCGCCTTGTACTTCCCAGGAGTTCACGGCGTAGCCGCCGTTCTCGTTCACCTGCACGATCGCCCGCGACTCTTCGTGCCCGTTGCTCAGCGTTGAAACGAGCAAATAGCGCCGCTGCAGCTCTTCGTTGAGGAAGCCGATCTGCGACAACGAACCCGGGTCGCCTGGCGTCATGCGAGCATCGACGAGGTCGTAGTCCGCAGCCAAGATCCCGCCGCCGACCGTCACGTCGTGGCCGAGCGGATTGTCGATACGGACGCGCCCCTGTGGAACGGCGACATATCCGGGAACGTCGATCATTACTGATGCAGCGTCGCCGACCTGCAGATCGATGATCGGCGGTGGACCAGTGGTGGCACCCGGCGAAGGTGACACGAGCGGGTCGAGCGCATCGCCAACCGCAGCGACGACCGTCGAGGCCGCCGACGACGGAGAGGATCCGACTGCGCTGTTGGCGACGACCGTGAACTGGTAGCCCGGCAGATCTGCAGGGTCCAACCCGCTCACGTCACACACGAGATCGGGCGACGGAACCGTCGTCATGTCGACGTCGCAGGTACCGCCTACCGTTGCCAACGTCACGCTCGTACCGGTCACCGTGTACGACTCGACAGGTGCGCCACTCGTCGACGAGTCCGTCCACGTGACCCGGACCACGCCGTCGGAGCCCTGTGCGGTTGGCGCGTCCGGCGCGGCGGGCAGTCCCAGGGCGGACCCGTCGGCCGTGATCGCGCTGGAGAGATCGGAGGCTGCTGACGTGCCGATCGAGTTGGTCGCAACAACGGAGAACGACACCGCCTCGTCATCGGGGAGACCGCTCACCACGCAGCTTGTGGCGCCCGCCGTTTCACACGACTGACCTCCTGGTGTCGCGGTCACCCGATAGCCGATCACCGGATCGTCGTAATCGTACGGCGCGTCCCACGTGACCACGGCGGCTTCGTCGAACGCCGTCGCGGCTACCGCCGTCGGCGGCTCAGGCGCCTTCGGATCAGGCGTCAATCGAGATGCCGTGAACCCCTGCGACGACGCAGTGTCGGGTGTGTCGCCAGCGCCGACCGTCGACGCGGGTACCTGTAGCTCACCGGGCACGGCGAGGTCGATCGTGTTCGTGGCTCCGTCGGCGAGACCGTTCACCGACATGATCGATACGTCCTGCGACGGCGAGATCAGGTCGTCGTCGTCGGGTGCGTAGCGCCGATTGAACGTCAACGACACGTCGCTGCCATCGGAGTTGTCGACCACCAGTCGACCATCGTCGCCGAAGATCCAGGTGGCCCCGAGGCCGCTCATACTGATCGCCGATGGCGGGCTCACGCTGTAGAAGATCGCGTCGAGGTCGGTCGTGCAGCCCTCGACAGCGCCGCCACCCACAACGACGTCGGCGCCACTCGCCACGCGCACCTCTTCTTCGAAGTAATAGATCCCGGACGTGAAGAAGGTCGGACCGTCGAGGACGACCGCGTTGCGGTAGGTACCGGGGAAGTACACCGTGCACGTCGGGAACCCGTCCTGCATCTGCGTTCCGGTGCGCGACTGCGTCTTGGTAGAGGCGACAGCGAGTCGGGGGAGCCAAATCCTGTCGGTCTCGGTGCTCTCGCTCGTGAGACCCAACCATTCTGAGGCCGAGGTCGTCGAAGAGAAGGACGTCCCGAGCAACTCGACCGGTGGTGCGGCGTTGAGGCGCGTTGCGGTCACGCCGACTCGCAGTTCGTCGCCCGACAGCGCTTGTGCGGAGTCCTGCAGCAAGCAATTGGTGCGCACCGTGTGCCCGTTGATGTCGACGTCGGCCAGCGCAAGGGGCGTCAGCTTGCCGCTCGTCCCCGGCGTGCACGTCTGGTACAGCCCCTGCGGGTCAGCGAGCGAGATCCGCAGCCCGGCCTTTACGGCTTCGATGCGTTCGTTCTTGTCGCTGAGGACGTTGTTTGCGCTGACCACCGCGACGGCGTAGTTGAGCGTCGGGATGATCACCAGCGACAGAATCACCATCATCACGAGCACCAACGGGAGCGCTGCCCCGCGATCGCGATCGGCGGCGGATCGGCCGCTGCCAGCGGTGGTCATCGCGTCACCGTCTGCGTACACGACACGGCTTCGTTGGCCGCGACATCGACACGAAGCAGGTCCCAATCGCTGTCGGGGTCGTCGACCAGTTCGAAGCTGCGGTCGGCGACGCCTGCCCGACACGACCACCCGTCGGACCGGTAGTTGCCGACGCCTTCCTGGCTCACTGCGATCTCCATGGTGAGGAAGCTGCCATCTGCAATGGAGAGGTCGAACGTTCCGGTCGTGAATTGCTGTGTGGTCTGCACGAACTCGAGGTCGCCGTCGATCGTCAACTGATCGCCGTTGGAGTCGAAGTACTTGTTGGCGACGTACTTGAATGGATCGGGCGCAGGCGAGCCGTTGAATTCGGTGGAAATCGTGAGCGTGCCGCCGCACTCGCCGAGGGCGATCTCTTGCATCGTGTTCGGGAAATCGTCCCAGTCGGGTAGCACGTACATGTTGGCGATGTCGACGTTCGTGTATCCCCCGGCTCCATCGGGGATCCCAGGGATGCCGTCGTCGCTGGCGGCGATGAGCTGGGCGACGATCTCCTTGTTCAACTTGGTGATGACGTTTCGGCCATCGGTGCCGTCGACTTCGAAGCTGGGATCACCCGGGATCACGTCGCCGGTCCAGACCTCCGAGTCCGGTCCATTCTCGATGTAGGTCTTGGGAACCGGTCGGTAGTCGGGATCACTCGAGTTGGCGTTGTAGTCACTCTCGCTGATCTGGAAGACCTCGACCTCGAACTCGAGTCCGTCGTCGGCGTCGTCGGTGGAGGTCGTGTTGGCGTCGTCGTACTGCTCTTGGGTGATTTCCCTGCGTCCGAGCTCCACTTCGTCGTGATTCGAATCGTTGCCGGGTGCGATGGTTTGCCACCCGCCGCTCTCCTTGCGGTAGCGGCGCCGTTCGTCCCATGCCTCGTACGTCGCCTTGTCGACGTATCGCCACCCGCCGTCGCGGATTTGGAACTGCCCGTAGTAGGTCGTTTCGGTGCGCTCGTAGGCGTAGTAGCGGCGGATGATGGTGCCACCCGGATCGATCACCCACTCCGAATCCGTGTCGCCGTTCCCACCGATGTTCGGCCCCACGGCGACACCGATGAGATTGGTGAGGCTCTCCACGTCACGGGCGATGTAGTTCGCACGATTGAACGAGGTCTGGTTGTAATCGCCTCCGTTCGATTCCGCCCAGTTCGGTCCAGGGGGTGCAGGAACAGCGGGCAACGGGAGTCCCGAGCTCCGGAAGTCGAGGCGGCTCCGTGTCGGCACACCGTCGGTGAAGAACACGACCGTGTCCGGAAACGTGTCGGCGTATGTGCCGTCTTGGTTGTAGAACGTGCGGTACAGGGCGTCTTCCCAGTTCGTGTTCCCGTTGCTCTTGAGATTGGTGCTGTTGATCTCGGCCAACAAGGCAGTGACCTCGGTCGCATCGCGCATGTCGAAGTACCGCTGCCAACCATCGGTGACGCCGAGCGTGCCCGCCTGGGTATCGAAGCGCACCACCTGAATCTGCGTTGGCGTACCAGCCAGCGTCTCAACAAAGGTCCGCACTCCGGTGCGTACCTGACCCATCGCGGTGTTGCCGATCGAGCCCGAGTCGTCGACCACCAAGGTAATCGGACCGCCGCATCGGCTCCGCGCCGCCACAAACGCCGGGGTCCCGCTCGTGCTCGACGCATCGATCTGATCGCGGATCGTTCCCCCGGCCGTGATGTTGACCTGATTGAGACCACCCCCGGCGCCGGCGCTGTCGCCACCGCCGTCGATCGACACAACAACTCGGTTGGCGTCCTTGCGCTCTTCGTCGGAGGCGAAGTCGTCCTCTTCGATCGCATCGGGTGCCAGCGGCTGGCTGACCTCGATCACCCACGTTGGCTCGGAACACACCACCGTGCTGTCACATAGATCACCGTTCAGCACGCCAGGAACGAATGCCGCCGCACCAGGAGGCCCCGGTAGGTCGCGCATCACCACACGCGTGCTGCACGACCACGCTCCGCCATCAACGCGGTTGCACTCGACGCGCGAGAGTTGGTACGTCACCCCGTCGCCGCTGGGCGCAAAGTGATACGACACGTTGGTCTCGGTGATGACACCGTTGTCTTCGGTCGTCCAGCTGAGCAGGATCACGTTCGATCCGTTCGACAGGTCGATGCCGTCACACACCGTCGCTCCACATGGGGTGGCCTGCGGCGCGGTCGACCAATCGCTCGCCGAAGCAAGGTCCGACGGCATCACGAATCCGATCGCCTGCTCGTCCCGGGCCACGTTCAACCGGCCCTCTGTGTTGTCCTGTTGGCGCAGACTCACGATCACTGCACTCGACAACACCGTCGCCACGATCCCGAGGAGCGAAATGGTGATCAACAACTCGGGAAGCGTGAGCCCGCGATCTCGATTGCGGCGCGCTCGTCGCACTACGTACTCAGACATCGGATTTGACCACCTGGATACTGCGGCTCACCGAGCCGTCTGGATGTGTGATTTGGATCGTGACCCGCTGCACGATCAGCGTTTCGGGGGGCTGCGCTGGGCAGCTGGGGGCTGCGCCGGTCACCCACGCCCCTTCGTCGCCCTGCAGAGCGCTCGCTCCCGGGACGTAGTACTCGTGCGTGACAGACGCCGCTGTTTCTGGCCAGCCCTCGATCTGCACCGCTGCCTGAGCGAATCGCGTGTAGTCGCAGGACTTTGGCGCTCGGTTGACGCGGTCGGCGGCGTTGACGATTGCCGTCTCGACCTGGGCCGAGTTCTGGCTCGTCGTCGACGCGCTGATGCTGGTGAACATGGCGTTGAGCGCTGCGACCACCACCGTGCCGATCAACACGATGGCGATGATCACCTCGACGGCGCTGACGCCGCGGTCGCGCACAGCTGGGGCGATGTGTTCCTGCTCCATCCGTTCCACCATCGGCACCTGTCCGTTCCGCCTTGAACGTTGCGCGGGTCACGCAACGCAGATCGCACGGTACGACCGACTCGGTCAGCGCTCGCTCGCCCCTCGGTCAGCGTCATGCAAAGTGTCAGAACCTTGAGAGTCTCCAGAAACACTGTCGATTCCGGGCGCGGGGCGCGGGATTTCGGCAGGAGAACCGAGGACGGCCGGGCGAGTGCTGATTTTCTGCCGATTTCCGGCGCGAGGCGCGGGGTTGCGGCAGGAGAAGCGCGACTACGGGGCCTGCCAGCGAGTGGTGCGCACCTCGTCGCCGTCGGCGTCGAGCGGACGGCCCGGCCAGCGCAGCGCCCCGGGCGTTGCCGACAGGCGAGCGATCAGGCCCTGCATCGGGGTGCTGCCCACATTGACCACCGCGTTCCGTTCGGCGTAGTGCGGGTCGTCGGCGATGTCGGCCATGTCCATCACCAGACCGATTGCCGCTTCGGCACGGTCGAACGCCTCGATCACATCGGCCGAATCCCGAGCAGCGCACCACTCGACCACCCGTTGCTCGATCTCGTCGCGGTGTGCGGTTCGTCCGGCGAAGCCGACGAAACGGTCGTCGTCGAGGCCGAGCAGGGCCATCACTCGATTGGCAACCGAGTCACTGCTCGTGGAAATCGCTACCCATCGACCGTCGCGGCATCGGTACGTGCCGCGCGGCACGGTGTAGGGCAGCCCGGAGCCGAGCCGCGGCTGCTGCTCGCCGGTTTGCGCATACACGGACGCGAGGGGTCCCATGACGTGGAACATCGTCTCCAGCAGGTTGGCGTCGACGACCTGGCCCTCGCCGGAGTGCAGGGCAACCATCGTGGCGAAGGCGGCAGCGAGGCCGGTGACCTCGTCGGTGAGCGCAATCGGCGGCAACAAGGGCTGACCGTCGGGTTCACCATTCAGCGCCGCAAACCCCGACATCGCTTCGGCGATCGTGGCGAAGCCCGCACGATGGGCATATGGACCGTCCTGTCCGAACCCGGTGACCCGCGTGATGACGAGCTGCGGATTCCGTTGGAGCAACGCATCGGGCCCGAGCCCCAGCCGTTCGAGGCCTCCCGGGCGAAGGTTCTCGACGAGCACGTGGGCGTCGTCGAGCAAACCGAGCAGAAACACCCGGTCGTCGTCGTCCTTCAGATCGAGGACGATCGTGCGCTTGTTGCGATTGACAAGCTTCCACCACAGACCCTCGCCGTCGACGGGATCGCGCCAGGCCATCCGGCGCAGGCTGTCGCCACCGGGACGCTCGACCTTGATCACGTCGGCCCCGAAGTCGGCGAGATAGCGAGCACAGTTGGGACCGGCGAGCACCGTCGACATGTCGACGACGCGCAGACCGGCCAGCGGACCATGCGGTGGGGCCGATGGTTCGGTCACGATGCCCAGCTCGCGATCCGGTCGCACGCGGCCGACAGATCGGCAGCCCGGCCGGCCACGGAGAAACGGACGTACTCGTGGCCACGCGGCGGATCGAAGTCGACGCCCGGCGTCGTCGCGAGCGACAGCTCGTCGAGCCACCGCTCGCATAGATCCATCGAGCCACGAGCAAAGCCGGACGTGAGCTGCGGTACGTGGGCGTACACGTAGAACGCGCCGTCGGCAGGGGCGACGTCCGCGATCCCGGCCGCCGCCAACCCGTCGAGCAACAGCTGGCGGTTGTCGCGATACGTCGCCACGTGCGTGTCGAGGGAGCCACCGGCACCGAGCGCAGCGAGCGCGGCGATCTGGGAGATGTGCGGTGCACAGATCAGCAAGTTCTGTTGGAGGCGTTCGACGGTGTCGACCAACGACTCGGGCAGCACCATCCAGCCCACGCGCCAGCCGGTGAGACACCAGTACTTGGAGAAGCTGCTGATCACGATGGCATCGGGATCGTGGCTGAGGACACTGGGCGCGCCTGGACCGTCGACCAACTTGCCGTAGATCTCGTCAGCGACGATGCGGACGCCGCGGGCGCGGGCCCATCCGACAAGATCGGCGAGCGCCGGATCGCCGATCACGGTGCCGGTCGGGTTCGATGGTGAGGCCAACACGAGGCCATCGAGTCCACGTCCCGCGGCGGCGCGGTCGATCGCGTCGGGGGTCGGCGCCCAGCGATCGGCCGGCCCGACGGCGACCGGAACGGTCTCGACGCCGAGTGCTTGCAGGGTGTTCCGGTAACAGGGGTATCCCGGCTCGATCACCGCGACCCGGTCGCCTGGCTCGAACAGGGCAACAAAGGCCAACGTGAACGCGGCAGATGCTCCGGCGACCACCGCGATGCGCGACGCGTCGACGCCGTCGTATTGCTCGGCGATCGATAGCCGCAAGCGGCGATTGCCGAGTGCCGGCGTGTAACCGAGCGGACGCTCGAGCGCATCGCGCACCGCGTCGACAACGGGCGTCGGTGGTGTCGCCGACGGCTCACCGATCTCGAGGTGGAGCACCGTGCGGCCGTCGGCTTCCAGCTCGGCCGCACGACGGGCCATGGCCATCGCGTGAAACGGTGGCACCGCCGCAGCACGTGCAGCTGCGGTGATCGACGGGGCACTCACGTCTCGCAGTTTGGCCGACGAGCGGCGTACGGCCCCAGCTGTCAGACGAGGTCAGTTGGCGATGCCGATGGGGCAGCTCACGCCGGTGCCGCCGATACCGCAGTAGCCGTTGGGGTTCTTCGACAGATACTGCTGGTGGTACGGCTCGGCGTAGTAGAAGTCGTTGGCGAAGTCGATCGACTTGATCTCGGTGGTGACGGCGCCGTAGCTGGCGTCGGCCAGTTCTGCTTCGAACAAGGCCTTGGTCGACTCGGCGACTGCCTGGTGCTCGGGGCTGGTGGTGTACACGGCGCTGCGGTACTGCGAGCCGACGTCGTTGCCTTGGCGCAGCCCCTGTGTGGGGTCGTGCCCTTCCCAGAACGCCTTGATCAGTTGCTCGTAGCTGACCTGTTCCGGATCGAAGACGACACCGACGACTTCGGTCTGGCCGGTCATTCCCGAGCACACTTCGTCGTACGTCGGGTTCGGCGTGAAACCGCCGGCATAGCCGACGAAGGTGGAGTAGACGCCTGGGAGCTGCCAGAAGATCCGCTCCGCGCCCCAGAAGCAGCCCATGCCGAATACGGCGACCTCGTACCCGTCGGGCCATGGGCCGACGAGTGGGTGTCCGTTGACGTGATGCGCGTCGGGCACCGGCATCGATTGATCGGTGCGCCCCGCCAGAGCATTTTCGGACTCGACCATCGTGGCGTGCTTGCGGAACAACATGTCTTCAGGATACGGACCGCGTGGGGCAACGGATGACGTCGAGCCTGAACGATTGATCAACACGCGCTCGATACGGTCGCGGGCGATGCCCAACCTGCGCACGATCACCCGTGACGATCTGCCACGGGTGCATGACATCAATCAGGCCAACACTCCCGAGGTCGGCGATGTGCCGATCGAGCGGCTCAGCTGGCTGATCGATCAGTCGGCGATTGCACTGGTCGCCACGGACGACCACGAGATCGCCGGGTTCTGCATCGTCCTTGCTCCCGGGTCGAGCTACGAGTCGGTGAACTATCGATGGTTCGCCGCGCATCACCCGCACGCGATGTACCTCGATCGGGTGGCGGTCGACGAGCGATTTTGGCGACGCGGCATCGGCTCGGCGCTCTACGGCGAGGTCGAGGCGCAGGTCGCAAGCCGACCCGGAAGCCACGAGCTCGCCCTGGAGATCAACGTCGAGCCGCCCAATCCGCGCTCGATGGCGTTCCATGCGGCCCGCGGGTTCGCCGAGGTCGGCCGGCAGGACACCAACTACGGCGCCACGGTGTCGTTGCAGATCAAAGTGTGTTGACGGGTGACCGTACGTTCAGCGGCGGTCTTGGAGGAAGCGGAAATGGTTGCGGGTCGAGACGACGTGGGTCGGATCGAGATCGGCGAACAACGTCGTCTCACCGCCGGCACCGGAGGCGAGAATCTCGCCCAACGGGTCGATGATCGCGCTGTCGCCGACGTAGTCGAGCCCACCGCCGCTGCCGACACGGTTGACACCAACGACGTAGGCCTGGTTTTCGATCGCCCGCGCCCGCAGCAGCGTCGACCAGTGCAGCCGCCGCTTCGCCGGCCAGTTGGCCACGACAAGGTAGGCGTCGGTTGTGCGGGCGAGTGCCCAGAACTCGTCGGCGAACCGCAGGTCGTAGCACACGAACAAGCTGACGCGCAGCCCGTCGATGTCGACGGTGACGAAGTCGGTACCCGGGCGCACGTAGCGCTGCTCGTCGGCATGCGAGAACGGGTGGATCTTGCGGTATCGGTGGACCTCACCATCCGGGTCGGCGAGGACAAACACGTTGGACGGGCGTTGATCGTCCGGCGTCGCATCGCTGCCGATCTCGGGACACGAGCCGCCGACCCACACGCCGTGCTCGGCGGCCATGCGTGCGAGGAACGTCGCCGATGGTCCGCCCTCGGGCTCGCCGATGCCGGGACTGTCGAAGGAGAATCCGGTGGAGAACGTCTCCGTCACCAGTACGACACGTGCCCCGCCGACTGCAGCCGCAGCGATGCGCGGCGCGAGCGCGGCGAAGTTGGCCTCGCGGTCGTGCCACACGATGTCGTGCTGGATGGCGGCCACCCGCACGCTCATGCCGGCACCTCGGTACCGAAGGCGTCACGCAACCGGCGCGCTGCGTCGTCGATCACGTCGAGCTGTTTACAGCAGGCGAAGCGCACGAGATGCCGACCGTGCTCGGGCCGGGCGTAGAACACCTCGTCGGGGACGGCCACCACGCCGGCGCGAATCGGCAGGTCGCGGCAGAACGGCACCCCAGTGTCGGGCGCACCGACCGATGCGGCCACCTCGCGTACGTCGACCGTGATGAAGTACGTCGCCTCGGGCACGTATGTGGTGAACCCGACCGCCTGCAGTCCAGCGACGAGGTGATCGCGGGCGGCCTGCAGCGACTGCGCCAACTCGTCGTAGTACTCGTCGCCCAGTCGTAGCCCGGCGGCGATCGCCGGTTGGAACGGCGCACCGTTGACGTAGGTGAGGAACTGTTTGGCCGTGCGCCCTGCCGCCACGAGTTCCTCGGGTCCGCTCATCCAGCCGATCTTCCATCCGGTGGTGTGGAACGTCTTGCCGCCCGACGAGATCGTCAGGGTGCGTTCGAACATGCCGGGCAGTGTGGCGATCGGGATGTGCTGTCGACCGTCGAAGGTGAGGTGCTCGTAGACCTCGTCGGTGATGACGATCAGGTCGTGGGCGATCGCCACGTCGGCGATGTCGTCGAGCTCGGCGGGGGTGAACACCTTGCCCGTCGGGTTGTGCGGGGTGTTCAGCAACAGCACCTTCGTGCGCGGCCCGATTGCGGCGCGCAGCTCCGCCGAGTCGTAGACGAACCGCCCATCGGCGTTGGGGGCGAGCAACACCGGCACCGCCACGGCTCCGGCGAGAGCGATCGATGCCGCATAACTGTCGTACATCGGCTCGAACACCACCACCTCGTCGCCGGCATCGAGCATGCCGAGCAGGGCGCCGGCGATCGCCTCGGTGGCGCCGGCGGTGATGACGATCTGGTGGTCGGGGTCGAGTGACAGGTCGTAGAAGCGGCGTTGGTGCTCGGCGACCGCTGCTCGGAGGTCGGCGATGCCGGGGCCCGGCGGGTACTGGTTGTGCCCGTCGCGGATCGCGGCGACGGCTGCATCGAGGACCGCGGGGGGACCGTCGGTGTCGGGGAATCCCTGACCGAGATTGATCGCCCCCGTCTCGGCAGCGAGGGCCGACATCTCAGCGAAGATGGTGGTGCCGAAGCCACGCAGCTTGGTGGTCAGTACCTCGTTGCGAGCTGGCATGCACTCGACCGTATTCGCTCCCCACGTCGACCAGGAGAACCGACGCATCCGCCGCCAACACGCAGCCGTTCGACTGGTCGTTGCGCTACAGCGCTCGCGGCTGCGAGTTCATGACCGCCACGGAGTTGGTCGATGGCTGGAACACCCGGCCGGGCACCGTCAGCTACTTCGCGTCATTGGCGCTGCGTGGTCGACTCCGTCGCTGAGTACGACGATCTCAGCCGCGACTGAGATCGCGGCCGGCGATCAGGTCGTCGTCGGCCACCGGGTGCGCCGGGCGCCGACGGTCCGGGCCGGCGTAGTCCCGTGACACCACGTCGAGTGGTGACATCGTGTCGAGATTGATCGGGTCGGCCATGCGGTGGACCACACCGGTGGACTTCGCCCCGTACATCGCCACGTCGGCACCGCGGATCAGGTCGTCGAGCGTCGCTCCGTGACGGGGGTACAACGCGGCGCCAATGCTCGCCGTGACGGTGACGTCGCCGACAACTGGCGAGGCGCTGAGCCGCCCGGCGATGCGTTCTGCGCTGGCGCGCACGGCGCTCGCATCTTGCAGGCCGGGAAGCAGGATGACGAACTCGTCGCCGCCCCAGCGACCGACGAGGTCGGTGTCGCGCACGGCTGCGGTGAGGCGCTCAGCGCAGGCGGTGAGCACGAGGTCGCCGAACTGGTGGCCGAGCGTGTCGTTGATCTGCTTGAACCCGTTGAGGTCGATGAGCATCAGGCACACGCCGGTGCCGATCCGAACGGCTGTGTCGAGCTCTTCCTCTGAGCGGCGTTCGAACTCCCGGCGGTTCACCAGCCCCGTGAGTTCGTCGGTACTGGCGCGATGCTCGAGCGAACGGCGATCGACGAGGAACGTCCATCCGGCGAGAGCGACGAGGATCGTGCCGAGCACGAACAGCAGGCCGTACAACATCAGCCCGTCGCCAACGAGTCCAACGTCGCCGTCGGCGCTGGCAGCGACCTCGATTGCTCCGCCCGCCGCAAGCAGCGTGGTCAGCGTCATCACCCGCTGCCCATCGACCGACTGTGGTTCATCAGACGCTGCGCCCGGCTCGGTGAGTACGCGCACCTCGATGCGCGCATCGCTCGACAGGCCCGATGGGGTCAGCGCCGCTGCGCCAAGTTCGATCACGGTGGTCGCCCCGTCGGCGGTGTCGCCAACGACGAGCACGGTTCGGTTCTCGGGCTGGGCGATCGGCACCGCGCCACCCGTGGCACCTGCCTGTTCGGCTGCTTGACCGAACGCCGACCCCGCAGCGAGATCGCGACCGGTGCACCGCCGGCCGTCGGCGGAAACGACACACACCGACACCGGTTCGACAAACGCTGCCGCGATTGCCGCCGGGTCGGTGTCGCTGTTCGCCGCCTCGATCAGCGCCGTCGCCTGACGCATCGTGGCGTCGACCTCCTGGCTCGTGGCGGCCGCGGCGACTTCGATCGCCGCATCGATTTCGCTCCGCCGCTCGCTGCGCAGATCAAACATCGACACCGACACCGTGACGAGCAGCACGACGCTGCCGAACAGTGCAGCGAGTCGGACCAACCTCATCGACTGCGTATCGGCAGTTCATGACCACTTCTTGAGGAAGTCGCCGAGAACGGACAGCGGGCAGGCGGTATCCGGCACCGCCTGCCCGCTCGACAGCCCTGAGGCCTACTCCTCGTCCGACTCGTTGGAGTCCGTGTCGGCGGCGTCCGAGTCGTCAGCCTCTGGCTCGTCGGAGGCGGCATCGTCGTCGGAGTCGTCCTCGTCCGTAGCGTCCACCTCGTGATCACAGTCCTCGACCACGTCGTGGTCGCCCTCGTCGGCCTCGAGCTCGGCCTGCAGCTCCGGGCTCAACTCAGCGAGAATCGGCTCACATTGCTCGAATGCGGCGTCGACCGCCGCCCATTGCTCGTCGAGCTGGGCTTCGTCGAGTGATCCGTCGAGCTCGGCTTGTTCGAGCTGATCGAAGGCAGCGTCATCGAATCCGGCGTCGACGAGACAGGTGTCGAAGCGGTTGAACACCTCTTCATCGGCGGCCGAGATCTCGATGTCGTCTTCGATCCCTTCCGCGTCGCGACCCTCGTCGTCGAGACCCTCCTCCGCATCGTCGTCGGGGTCATCACCGTCGATGGAGTCATCGATGTCCGCATCGTCCATACCGGCGTCGTCCATCTCTTCCAGGTCGTCGATGTCGTCGATGTCGTCGGTCATGGGACCGGAGTCGGTCGTGTCACTCGGTGCGGCCACCCGGCTCGGCCCGGCCACGGCGTCTGACATCACCATCGCCTCGGCTGGTTCGCCGGTTCCGTCACTCTCCGACGGCTGACTTGCCGCAGCGATACCGCCCACGGCCAGTGCGCCGACAGCGAACGCTGCGCCGGCGAACAGGGCGATCTTGCGGCGGTCGATGCCAGTTCCGTCGGCGGAATCGTCGTCGGGAGCGGTCGGCGGCTCGGGGGTGCGGTTCTCGGTCATGGGATCCTCCAGGTTGTGGGCGACACCCGTGTGGTGTCGCTGAGCGCCACCGTGGCGATGTGCACATGAGAGAACGCCCGGCGCGTGTTGGTGGCTCTCATCGAATTCCAACCCGCCCGCGACCACACTGGTGGCGATGCGGGTGCTGCTGGTGGAAGACGAGACGCGATTGGCTGCGGTGATCCGCGAGGGTCTCCACGCGGAGGGGATCGACGTCGACATCGAGCACGACGGCGCCGATGGCCTGTGGCGCGCCACCGAGGGCAGCTACGACGTGATCATCCTCGACATCATGTTGCCCTCGATGAACGGCTACGTGGTGTGCCGCGAACTGCGCGCCAACGAGGTGTGGACACCGGTGTTGATGCTCACCGCGAAGGACGGCGAGTACGACGAGGCCGAAGCGCTCGACACCGGCGCCGACGACTTCTTGCGCAAGCCATTCTCGTTCGTCGTACTGTTGGCCCGACTGCGGGCCTTGGCGCGACGTCGCAGCGGTGAGCGACCAGCGGTGTTGGAGTGCGGGTCGCTCCGTCTCGACCCGGCGACCGCCGAGGTCTCACGGCACGGCCAACCGATCGAGCTCACCCGTCGCGAGATGGCCCTCCTCGAGGTATTGCTGCGCGCCGATGGCAATGCGGTGCCCCGATCGACGATCATCGATCATGTGTGGGGTATCGACGACGAACCGGCGTCGAACGTCGTCGACGTCTACATCCGCTACCTGCGGCGCAAAGTCGACGACCCGTTTGATCAGCCGATCATTTCGACTGTGCGCGGCGTGGGTTACCGGGCCGTGAGCGACCTCGGGTGATTGGCGATGGCGCGATGAGGACGCCGCGGTGAATCGGCTGCGCAGCGTCCGCGGGCGGATCACACTGGCCGCCACCGCGCTGGTCGCAGTGACGTTGTTCGGTGCGTCGCTGCTGATTCTGCGTCTCGTGGAGACCGATCTGGTCAACGCTGCTGAGGACACCCTGGCCGAGGCGTTGGAGGAGCAGGCGGTGTTGCTCGAAGAAAGCGGACTCCCAGCGTCGACCTTTGAGATCGAACTCGACGGGCGTGAGTACCGACTCGGGTTGTTCACCGAGGCCGACGAAGGCGAAGCGTTCGGCGAGCTGTTCGAGGGCGACGAGTTCATCGCCGACGTTGTGATCGACCTCGAGTCCGAAGAGATCGTCGAAGTTTTTGTGGCCGGCGAGGACGAGCCGACCGATGATCGCCAGTTGTACGACGAACTCTCGGCGCTGGTGTTCGACGTCTTCGAGGTAAACGACGAATCAGGCAGTCGATTGTTGGTCGGGTTGGCCAGCCTCGACGAGGTCGACGAGTCGGTCGACGCCCTCCGCCGGGCACTCGTGCTGATCGTCCCGGCTCTGGTGATAGCCTTCGGGCTCGGCACCTGGTGGCTCGTCGGTCGCGCACTGCGACCGGTC
>JBCCVW010000046.1:0-26070 GCA_039194665.1 Actinomycetota bacterium | reverse complement strand
GCCGGGGGCAACGCCGAGTTCGCCGGCGATGAGAACTTCCAGAGTCAACCGCGCACGTTCGGGCACATCTACCTCGAGTCGAGCGCCGAGTCGCAGGTCAACGCCGAGGCGTTGATCGACGGGCTCGCTGCTGATGGCGTGGAGATGGCGCAGGTGCAGTCGTACATTCTCGACCCGGCGTCGCTGCAGGCGTCTGCCGCGCAGATCATCGCCCAAATGAAGAACGCCGGAGTGACGACGGTGATCTTGTCTGGCGATCCGGTTGGACCGCGCGATCTCACGCGTGCCCCAACCGCTCAGGAGTACTTCCCCGAGTGGGTCATTGCATCGGGCGCCCTGGTCGACACCACGGCGTTCGCTCGCACCTACGACCAAGAACAGTGGGCCAACGCCTTCGGCGTCAGCCACAACTGGTTGCGCACTCCGCCCGAGCAGACCGGGTTCTACCGGCTCTACGAGTGGTTCAACGGCTCACCGCCGCCGGCCGACGACACGATCGAAGTGCTGATTCCGTCACTGTCGACAATGTTCGCCGCGCTGCAGCAGACCGGCCCGGAACTCACCCCCGAGTCCTTCCGCGACGGCGTATTCGGCTTGGCGTCCGAACCAGCGATCACCCAACCATTCTTGAGCTGGGGCGAGGCCGGGATCTGGGACAGCCTGGACTACAACGGTGTCGACGATGCCGTGGTGGTCTGGTGGGATCCGAACGCAACCGGGATCGACGAGATCCGCAAAGAAGGCCAAGGGATGTACCAGTACGCCGATGGTGGCGCCCGCTACCTCCCGGGCGAGTGGCCGGCGGTGTCGGCCCTGTTCGACGCGGCGAACTCGCTGCCCTTCATCGACCCGCCACCTGCCGACGAAACCCCACCCGACTACCCGCCACCGGGCTGACACCGCTCGCTGTGACGATTGGTGTCTGACACCGTGGAACGGCTTGCCCGTTACGCGGTGTCAGACACCGCCGTTACGCCGGGACGGTTTCGTTGAACGTGTAGAGGATTGGTCGCGCGCCGCGGAAGCCGATTCGACAGATCGATGCTTGATCGAGGTGGCTGTTCCACATCAATCCGATGCCGGTGTCGAGTGCCCAGGCGACCGCCGCCTTGATCGGCGACACGTGGCTGACGACCACGACGTTGCCGCGCGCCGCTCGTTCGGCGACGTCGGCGGCAGCAGCGCGCACTCGCTCGTCGAGCGTGACGAGCGACTCGCCGCCAGCCGGAATGAACGCGTGATCGTCACGCCACCGCTGCCACACTTCAGACGGCACGTCAGCGTGGGGCACCCCCTCGTAACGGCCATAGGCGAGTTCCGCCCATCGGTCGTCGGTTTCCACCGGCAATCCAAATGCGGCGGCGGTCTGTTGTGCCCGTTGCAACGGACTGGCGATCACGGCGTCGACCTCGACCTGTGCGCTGATCTCTCGAGCCACCGCCGCCGCCTGCCGCTCACCGACCTCGTCGAGGGGGTGATCGAGACGGCCCTGCAGGAGACCCTGCGCGTTGCCCTCGGTGCGGCCGTGACGGACCAGGATCAGCACGAGGTCAGTGTCGCACAGCCACGTCGAGGTGCCCGGTTCTGATGAACTCGGCACGCCGCTGCGACGATCCCAAGTTGTTGGTACGCCACAACATGACGCACCCGACGATGCCGATCAGCTCAAGTAGAACGCTCCACCACCCGTGGGCCACCACTGGCAGCGGCGGGTCGCCGTCGAACCCGAGGCCGGTCAGCGGCCACCAAAACACGTCGGTGTCGTCCCACGCGGCGCTGAACACGAGGTGCAGGATCATGCCGATCGGCAGGCCGAGCAGGAACCGTCGCAGCTGGCGCCGGCCGATCGTGGCCAGCATGACCACGACCAACACGGCGATCGCGGTGACCACGCTGTACAGCGCGCGGGCACCGCCGAAGAGTCCATCGATCAGCGGCAACACCGATCCGACGATCAGCATGCGGTAGTCGAACCGCGGGTCGCGGAACACCCAGCCCACGGTGAACACCGCGGTGGCGATGAACCAGAAGAACACCGGCTAGACGACGAGCAGTCGCCCGCACTGCGGGCAGTCGGTGAACCCGTCGGCGGCCGCCTCGTCACGTGCGGTGTCGACCTCTGCTGCCGAGAGGTCGAGGTGGCAGCCGTTGCACCGGCCGCCGTCGAGCTTGCCGACCGCACCGCCGAGCGAGTCGAACAGACGGTCGTACTGACGCGCTGTTCGTTCATCGAGCGCGGCTCTCAACTCGGCGCGTCGTGGATCGAGCGTGTCGATCTCGTTGTCGATGTCGGCAACGGCGAGCGCCAGCCGCTCATCGGCCTGGACGGCCGCCGTGCGCAGCCCGTCCTGTTGTCCGAGGTGGGCGGCCAACCGGTCGTCGAGTTCACTCTGCTCCTCGAGCGCGCCGAGCTCGGCAAGGTCGAGTTCATCACGCTGGCCGTCGATCGTCGCGATCTCGTGCATCAGCGCTTCGGCTTCACGCGGCGCGATCACCGTCTTCATCTGCGCTTCGAGCCGCTCCTTGGTCGCGGTCAGCTCGGCGCCGCGCGCTTCGGCTTGGTCGATCACCGTGGTCAGCTCGTCGATGCGCGCCGTCAGCCGACTGCGCTCGCCTTCCCACTCGGCGACCGCCTGCGACGCTGCCGCCGCATGCTCACGCTCGGGGAGGCGTCGCCGTGCGATCCGTCGCTGCGTCAGCTCAGCGTCGACAGCGGAGAGCTCGAGCAGCGTGTCCGCGGCGCTCAACACGGAACGACGGTCTGATCGGCAGGGATGGTCGGGATGGGGTACGTGGGATCGACGATGTCCGGCGGCACCGTGGTGCCGATGTCCACTGGGGCGGTGACCGGCACCGTGACCGGCGGGGCCGTCTCGACCGGCTCGGCATCAGGTGGAGGCGGCGGCGTGGTCGGCGCGCCATCGACCGGCTCTTCTGGCGGCACCGTGTCGAACCCGACCACCTGGAATGCGCATTGGTTGCCGGGGAGCACCAGCTGAGCGTTCGGTCGTTCGGGCGGCGGCGGCGCCGGCCAATCCTCTGGCGGCAACAGTACGTGGGCGGGCTCCATGTAGGCCCCCCAGATCTGGGCCGGGAACGTGCCGCCCTGCACCCTGCTGACCCCGACCGCGTTGAACTCTGGAATGCTGACCATGGCGGTGTAGGCATCAGGATCGCCGACCCACACGGCGGTTGACAGCTGCCGCGTGCCACCAGCGAACCAGGCGTTGGTGTTGTCCTGCTGGGTTCCCGTCTTGCCGAACGCCGGCCGACTGAAGTTGGTCAGCTGGCGGCGGGCCGTGCCTCGGGTGAGCACCCCCTTCATGATGTCGACGGTCTCCAGCGCGGCGTCGGGAGTGAGCACCTGCGTGCCGGGGTCGAAGTGGGTGTAAATGCGATTGCCCTCGGCATCGTCGATGAACTCGACGTAGTACGGCTCGTGATGCATGCCTTCGTTGGCCAGCGTCTGGATCCCACTGGCCATGTCGAGCGGGCTCATCTCGTTGGCCCCCGTGGCGTAGCTGGCAAACGGTTCGATCGGTGCTCGGTCGGTTTGTCCGGGCCGCAGATACGGCGAGGCGGCCATGCGATAGGTGGTGTCGACCACGCGGTTCAGGCCGACGACCTGCGACAGGCGAGCGAACGCACAGTTCACCGAACTCCACGTCTGCTGCGCCAGGTTGGTGACGCTGCCGGCGATGCCGCCGTTGATCTCGAACACCGGGTCGTTGGGGTCGCCCTCGTTGGGCAGGCGGCAACCACGCCGGCCGTCGATGATGTCGCCGGCCTGAGCGCCAGCCTGCACCGCTGCAGCGAGGATGAAGAACTTAATGCTCGACCCGGTCTGCCGCGGCTCGAGCGCCATGTTGACCTCGCGCTCGCCGGGTTGGAACCCCCGGCCGCCGACCATCGCGCGAATCGCCCCCGTTCGCGAATCGAGCGATACGAGCGCAGCGTCGAACCCCTGCAGCGTGTCGGGGAGCGCGTTGCGCGCTTCCTCGGCGGCTTGCTGCAGTCCGGTGTCGAGCGTGGTGTGGATGCGCAACCCACCGCGGAACAACTGGTTGTACCGCTCCTGTGCGGTCTCGCCGAGAATGTCGCTGCGGTTGAGCAGGAAATCGCGCAGGGCCTCGGTGTAGTAGCTGCGCTCGGTGGAGCGAGTGGGGATCGACTTGACCCGTTCGGGAAGCACGAACTCCTCGGCGAGACGCTCGGCCTCGAGCGGGGTGATGTACTCGTCGCTCTCCAGGCGGTCGAGTACCTGCAACCAACGGGCACGGCTGCGTTCGGGCTCGTTGATCGGGTCGAAGCCCGAGGGCGAGCGGACAAGGCCGGCGAGGAATGCAGCTTCGATGAAGGTGAGGTCGAACGCCGTCTTCCCGAAGTAGGTCTCGGCCGCCGCCTGAATGCCGTAGGCGTTGTTGCCGAAGAACACGGTGTTGAGATATCGCTCGAGGATCTCCTCCTTGCTCATCTCCTTTTCGAGCATCCGTGCGTAATGGATCTGGAGCAGCTTGTACCGACCGTCACGCTCGAGGCCGGCGAGGAAGTCGTTCTTGACGACCTGCATCGTGATGGTCGATGCCCCCTGCTGCGGCGCGTCGGTCGAGAAGTTCGACAATGTGGCCCGCACGAGGCTGCGGATGTTCACCCCGTCGTGATCGAAGAACTCCTTGTCCTCCACCACGAGGAACGCCTCGATCACTTGCGGTGACAGGTCTTCGTAGGTGATGGGCTGGGAGTTCTCCAGCTCATACAGCGCGATCTCGTTGCCGTTGGCGTCGTAGACGTACGTGCGTTGCGCCAGCCGTTCGAGCTCCGGCAGCTCGACAGGGAGCTCCTCGTGCGCGTTGGCGATCTGCCAGATCCGTGGCGCGACACCGACGACCACCGCAGTGATCAGGAGGGCGCCAGCAGCAATCACCAGCGCCAATCGAGGAAGCCAGCCCAACACTCGCATGGTCGAGACGGCACGTTATCGCTGGTTGGCGGCCGTATCCCGTCACGTGTGCCCTGGCGGTTCGTGGCACGATGCACCGATGTCGCCGCTCCCCCCTCGCCCGTTCCGCTTCGGTGTTCAGCTGACCGGTCCTCCAGCGGGCAGCAGCTGGTCCGAGCAGGCTCGCCGGCTCGAGGATCTCGGGTACGCCGTGGCGACGATGCCCGACCACTTCACCGATCAATACGCGCCGATGCCGGCGCTGCAGGCGGTGCTCGACGCCACGACGACCCTGCGTGCGGGCGCGCTGGTGTTCGACAACGACTACAAGCATCCGGCGGTGTTGGCCAAGGAGCTGGCAACGATGGACGTGATCTCGGGGGGACGGGTCGAGATCGGCCTGGGCGCAGGATGGATGGTCGCCGACTACGAGCAGACCGGCATGCCGTACGACCGCGCCGGCGTGCGCATCGATCGGATGGTGGAGGGTTTGGCCGTGTTGCGCGGCGCAATGAGTCCGGGACCGTTCAGCTTCGCCGGCGAGCACTACACGATCAGCGACTACGACGGCACCCCCAAGCCGGTGCAGTCGCTCCCGCCGGTGCTGATCGGCGGTGGCGGCCGTCGGGTGTTGTCGATCGCCGCCCAGGAGGCCGACATCGTCGGGATCAACGCGTCACTACACGCGGGTCGTATCGGCCCGGATGTGATCAAGACGATGACCGCCGACGCCGTCGCCGAAAAGGTCGCCATCGTCGCCGATGCAGGCGCCCATCGTCTGGACGACATCGAGCTGAACATCCGCACCTTCTTCGTGCGCGTCACCGACGACCGCGCCGGGGCGATCGAGACGATGTCGCCAACGATCGGTGTCCACGTCAGCACCCTCGAGGACTCGCCGTTCGCGTTGATCGGCTCGACGGAGCAACTCATCGAGCAGCTGCTCGCCCGCCGCGAGAAATACGGCTTCAGCTACGTGATCATCGGTCCCGAGGTGATCGATGCGTTTGCGCCGGTCGTCGCTGCGCTGGCCGGCACATGACCGGCGCCGACGCGACCGGTCCTCGCTTGGGGAACATCTCATCCGCGAGCGCGGGCGAGGCGGGCCCGCGCGTCGGCCTCATCGGATCGCACCTGGCGCCGTTCGCTGCTGCGTGTGACCTCGTTGGCTGGCGCCCGGTGGCGCTTGCTGGCGGGGCGGCCGAACTCGTCAACAACATCGCCGCGCCGGCCATCGATCTCGATGCCGCGGTCGCCGAACAGCCCCTCGACATCGGCATCGTGGCGACCTCGCGCGAGCGGCGCATCGGCGACGCGCAGGCGCTGCTCGACCGCGGTGTTCACGTGCTGCTCGTACCCGATGTCGACTTGCCCGGTGCGGCGAGGCTCAGCACGCCCGGTTCGGGGCCGTCCATGCTGGCCGTTGCGGCGCCCTTGATCGCTGCGCCAACGACCGGGCAATGGCTCAGCCGCATCGACGAGGCGTCGGCGATCGAACACCTCTCCGGTCGGGCCGGGCCCGCGAACGGACCGGCAGGGCCGTTGCGCTGGCAACTCCTGGCCCTGATGACCCTTGCGGCGCGCGCTGCGGGTTGGGGCCAGGCGAGCGCCGCGCGACACGACGGCACCGATGTCGTGCTGCAGTTCGACTCGTCGAATCGGACGGCGCGCACGTCGTCGACCCCGGCGACCGAGCCCGCGACGTTCGCCGCCCAGGCCGCCGGCCCCGTCGACGCCATCGTGCTCGATGCGCTGCCGGACACTCGGGTGGAACACAACGGCACCGTCGTCGCCAGCGCCCGTCCGGACGAGCACCCTGCGGTGCGCTTCGGTACGGCGCCGCTACTGCGTCGCTTCGTCGCCGACCTGCGCACTCGCCGCCCGCTCCTCGACGGCGCCTTCCTCGCCCGCCTCACCGTCTCCGCGTGAGCCGAATTTCTGCCGAATCTCCGCGCTACGCGCCGGATTTCAGCAGGAGAACCGTCTCCGCGTAAACCGAATTTCTGCCGGATCTCCGCGCCACGCGCCGGATTTCAGCAGAAGAACGGTCAGTCGACGCTGACGTCGCGGCCCTTCTCGACGACCAGGACGCCGCCGTCGCTCACGGTGAACCGTTCACGATCGGCGTCAAGGTCGAGTCCGAGACGGCCCCAGTCGGGCACCACCACGTTCTTGTCGACGATGCATCGGTGCAGACGAGCGCCGGCGCCGATCCGCACGTCAGGGAAGATGATCGACTCGGTCACGTGCGCGTCATGATCGACGTATGTGCCCGGCCCGATGATCGACCGCTCGACGTGGGCACCCGACACGATCGACCCCTGGCAGAGCAGGCTGCCGTCGACGAAGGCCGGCTCACCACCGCGTCCGCGTGACACCTTGGCCGGTGGCAGCGCTCGTCGGCTGGTGTACACCGGCCACTGCTGGTTGTACAGATTGAACGCCGGCACTGGGGTGATGAGGTCCATGTTCGCCTGAAAGAACGAGTCGATCGTGCCGACGTCGCGCCAGTAACCGTTCTCTTGATCTTCCTGCCCCGGCACCACGTTCGTAGAGAAGTCGTACACCTTGGCCACGCCTGACTCGGTCAACGCCGGAATGACATGGCTACCGATGTCGGTGTACTGGTTCTCGCGCGGCGTCACGACGTTGATCAGCGTGTCGGTGTCGAAGACGTAGTTGCCCATGCTCGCAAGACAACGACGGTCGTCGCCGGGCATGGTCGGCGGATCGGGCACCTTCTCGTGGAACTCGAGGATCGTTCCGTCGTCGGCCACCTCGATCACGCCGAACTCGGTGGCTTCTGCCTTCGGCACCGGGATCGCCGCGACGGTGACACCCGCGCCGCTCTTCACATGGGCATCGACCATCTGCCGCGGATCCATCCGATAGATGTGATCGGCGCCGAACACGCAGACGATGTCGGGCGACTCGTCGTAGATCAAGTTGAGGTTTTGGTAGATCGCGTCGGCGCTGCCCTGGAACCAGTAGGGCCCCCGCCGCATCTGGGCGGGCACCGGCGTGACGTAGTGGTCGAGCATCGCCGAGAAGCGCCACGTCTGCGAGATGTGGCGGTCGAGGCTGTGGCTCTTGTATTGCGTCAGAACGACGATCTTCAGGTATCCGGCGTTGGCGAAGTTCGAGAGTGCGAAGTCGATGAGCCGGTAGGTTCCGGCGAACGGCACGGCGGGTTTGGCCCGGTCGTTGGTCAGCGGCTGGAGCCGCTTTCCCTCGCCGCCGGCGAGCACGATGACGAACACATTGGGCTCTGCAACCATCGTCGCCAACCGTACACACGCGGGTCCCACGCCCGCTGCTGATCAGCGAACGAGCGACGCGTACAGCGTGCGGTACTGCTCTGATGGAGTCCGCCACGACCAGTCGACCGCCATGCCCCGACGTTGTAGCGCCGCGCGCCGCCGCGGATCGCGCATACGACGGTTCGCCCGGAAGAGCGCGGCGAGCACGTCCTCGCTACGCGCCCGCCGTGCCACGAAGCCGAGACCGCGGCGCGTGTCCTCGTCGGCGTCGGGAACGGTGTCGACCAGTCCGCCGACAGCCGTGACCACCGGGATCGAGCCGTAGCGCATCGCCTGCATCTGGGTGAGACCGCACGGCTCGAACCGGCTTGGCATGAGATACAGATCGCTGCCGGCGAACATCAGGTGCGACAGCGCCTCGTCGTACCCATCGACGAATGCGAAGCGGTCGCCGTGCTCATCGGCTAGTCGGTGCAGTCGACCGCCGAGTTCAGCGTCGCCAGACCCGAGCACACCGAGGCGCGCCGGGATCTCGGCTAGCAGCGGCACGAGCGGCTCGATGAGGTCGATCCCCTTCTGTTCCGTCAGTCGGGTGACGATCGCCGCCAGCGGCACCTGATCGTGAGGGAATCCAAGGCGATCGAGCAGCGCCGTCCGGTTGCGGACCCGATCGTCGAGGCTACGGCGATCGAAGCGCGCCGGGATGAGTCGATCGGCACTCGGGTCCCACACCTCGGTGTCGATGCCGTTCAAGATGCCCGTCACTGCGTCCCAGCGCTGACGCAGCGGCGCGTCGAGCCCGAACCCGCCCTCTGGGGTCATGATCTCGGTTGCGTAGTGCGGCGACACCGCAACGATGCGATCGGCCAGCGCGATCGCCCCCGACAACGGATTGGTCGCCCCCCACCACTCGTAGTGCTCACCTCGCGGTCCGATCCGTCCGAGCCACCGGGCGTCTGTGGTGCCCTGGTACGCCAGGTTGTGGATCGACAGCACGGTTGGTTGCGCCCCATCGAGCGCGGCGAGCACCGGCCCGGTGTGCCAATCGTTGAGGTGCACCACGTCTGGCGGGTCGGCATCGAGCCATGCGGCGACCGATCTGGCAAACCGAAAGAACCGCTCGGCATTGTCCGGCCAACCTTCACCACTCGGCCGCAGGTAGGGATGGCTGCGGGCGAGCCCGTCGGCGCGCACAAGATGCAAGGGACCGACGTCGGCGTGCACACCACGTCGGATCTGGGCGGGACCGACCCACGTTGGAACAACCAGCTCGTCGATGTGCTCGTCGGCGAGCTCGATGCCTCCGTAGTCGGGCATCACGACGTCGACATCGAGCCCGAGCGCGCGCAGTTCCTTGACGAGACCAGCGGCCGCTGCGGCCAGCCCGCCGACTGCCGCCACGGGGGCCAGTTCAGCGGTGACGAAAGCGACGCGCATCGGGCCATTCTGGCGGGTACGAGCGGAGTCGACCCCAGGTGGCGGTTCCGCTTGCCCGGCGCCGTCGGCTGCGCTTGACTGACCGCGATGGCTCCGGTGTCGGATCATGTGGGCAACGTTTCCGGTCTCCCGTCGGCCGCCAGCGAGGACCCGTTGCGCGCCGACATCCGGCTGCTCGGAGCCATGCTCGGCAACGCGTTGCGTGCCTCAGATGGCGATGAGATGTTCGACCTCGTCGAACAAGTGCGGCGCGTCGCTGTCGACGCGCGGCGCAGCGGTGGGAGTAGCGCCGCCCAGCTCCACGATCTACTGGCGGAGCGATCGCTCCGCGAACAGATCGTGGTGGTGCGCGCGTTCGGCTGGCTGTCGCTGCTGGCGAACACCGCCGAAGACGTACACGTCGAACGCCGACGCCGACATCACCGCAGCGTCGGCAGCGAGGCGCAACCCGGCAGTATCGACGCGTCGTTTGCTCGTCTGGCGGCAACCGGAGTCGACCCGACGCGCGTCGCCGACCTGATCGATCGCCTGCAGGTGTCGCCCGTGATCACGGCGCATCCCACCGAGGTCCGCCGCAAGACGGTGTTGAACGCGGTGCGCACCGTCTCGGAGTTGCTCGACGAGCGCGGCCAGACCGACGAGGCCGAGCTTCCCGCCCTGGATGCTCGCCTCGATGTCGGGGTCGTCACCCTGTGGCAGACGGCGCTGGTGCGGCTGAGCAAACTGCGTGTGCGCGACGAGATCAACGAGGCCCTCGGGTACTACGACGCCAGCTTGTTCGAGGTGATCCCGGCGATCGTTGCCGACCTCGAGCGGCACCGCACCGACCGGGCCGCCAACTCAGTTGACGCCGACTCCTCCGATGCGAGCCTCGATCACACGATCTCGATGGGTTCGTGGATCGGCGGCGACCGCGACGGCAACCCCTTCGTCACTGCGGAGGTCGTTCGGTTTGCCACCCGGCGCCATCGCGAGGTGGCCCTGAGCCATCACCTCGGTGAGCTCCATCGGTTGAGCCGCGAGCTGTCGATGACCGAGCGGGTCATCCAGCCCACCGCCGCGCTCCGCGCGCTCGCCGATCGAGCCGAGGACGACTCGCCGTTCCGTGCGGACGAGCCGTATCGCCGAGCACTGCGCGGCATGCACGCGCGCCTCCACGCCTTCGCCCGAGATGTCCTCGATGATGAGGTACCCGGCCCTGCACCACATGCGGTGCAACCGGCCTACACATCGCTCGACGAACTGGTCGACGAGCTCCACGTGGTGGCCACGTCGCTGCGCGGTCACGGCGCCGGGCCGCTCGCGGAGTTCGAGGTCGATCCGTTGCGCCGCGCCGTCACGATCTTCGGCGCACACTTGTGCGGTCTCGACCTGCGGCAGAACTCCGCGGTGCACGAGCACGTGATGGATGAGCTGCTGCGCGCTGCGGGAGTGTGCGCCGACTACGCCGAGCGGAGCGAGGCCGAACGCGTCGACCTGCTCTTGGCCGAGCTGGCGTCACCGCGCCCACTGCAGGTGATCGACGGCGACTACGACGGACAGACCCGCAACGAGTTGGCCATCCTTCACGAAGCCGCCGAAGCGCACCGGGCGGCAGGGCGACGGGCCGTGCCGCACTACGTGATCTCGATGGCTGACTCGGTGAGCGACGTACTCGAGGTAGCGGTCCTGCTCAAAGACGTCGGCTTGGTCCGGCCGGGGGCCCCCGGAGCGACGGCCACGTCGCAAGTCGACATCGTGCCGCTGTTCGAAACGATCGACGACCTTGCCGCCGCTGCCGACACGCTCGATGCGCTGTTGTCCACACCGGTGTACCGGCAAATGATCGCCTCGCGGGGCGACCGCCAGGAGGTGATGATCGGCTACTCCGACTCGAACAAGGACGGTGGCTACCTGGCCTCGCAATGGAACCTCTATCGGGCCCAGCGGGCGCTGGTGGAGACCGCTCACGAGCACGACGTCACCCTCCGACTGTTCCATGGCCGGGGCGGCACCGTCGGGCGCGGCGGTGGTCCGGCCTACCAGGCGATCCTGGCGCAGCCCGCCGGTTCGGTCGATGGCTCGATTCGGGTGACAGAGCAGGGCGAGATGGTGGCGGCCAAGTACGCGAACCCTGCGCTCAGTCGGCGCAATCTCGAAACGCTGGTGGCGGCGACGATCGAGGCCTCGCTGCTCGATGCCGCGCAGTTGGGCGACGACGACCCCGGCGCAGCGGCACCGATGGGAGCAATCGCCGACCGTGCGCTGACCGAGTACCGCGAGCTGGTGTACGGCGACGACCGGTTCGTCGAGTTCTTCCGCTCGGTCACCCCAACCGCCGAGATTTCATCGCTGAACATCGGCAGCCGTCCGGCGTCGCGCACGAAGTCGAACGCAATCGAAGACCTGCGCGCCATCCCCTGGGTGTTCGGCTGGGCCCAGTGCCGGTTGATGATCCCGGCGTGGTACGGCGCGGGCACCGCGTTCGACTGGTTCGCCGAGGCCGAACCGGGCGGCGCCGAATTGCTGAGCGAGATGTATCGCGACTGGTCGTTCTTCCGCTCGGTGCTGAACAACATGGGCATGGTGCTGGCCAAGAGCGACGTGGAGATCGGTCGCCGCTACGCCGACGTGCTGGTACACGACGACGAACTGCGAACACGCACGTTTCAGCGCATCGCCGACGAGCACGCCCGCACCTTGGAGTGGCATCGCCGCATCACCCGACTCGACGAGCCGATCGCCGACAACCCGCTGCTCGCCCGTTCGTTGCGCAATCGATACCCGTACCTCGATCCGTTGCACACACTGCAGGTCGATCTCCTGGCCCGGTTCCGCGGCGGCGACGACGATCCGCTGGTGGGCCGTGGCCTGGAACTCACGATGAACGCGATCGCCACTGGCCTACGCAACTCGGGGTAACCCGCCCGGGCATCACGACAGCTCACAACTGCGACCAACCAGCGCGGGCCCGTTCGTCCTACGATCGCGGACGTGGGAGTTTCACGACGAGCACAGATCATTCGCAACTCGATGGGGGCGGCGTTGATCTCCGATGACGACGTGCCGATCCAACAACGACGAGAACGCATGGACCGCCTGGGCGCGCTGCCGAGGCCACGCCGGATGCAGTACGAGGACCGCACCCTCCCCGGACCCGCTGGCCCGGTCCCGGCGGTGGTGGCGGCGCCCGCCGGCGAGCCGCCGGAGCGCGACATCTTGTATCTCCATGGGGGCGGGTATGTCCTCGGTTCGCCACGCAGCCACACCGGGCTCGCCGCCCGTCTGGCGCGACGAGCCGCAGCGCGGATCACGGTGATCGACTACCGGCTGGCCCCCGAACACCCTTTCCCCGCCGCAATCGACGACTGCGTCGCCGCCTACCGCGCCCTCCTCGACGACGGCGTCGACCCGGGTCGACTCATCGTCGCCGGCGACTCAGCAGGTGGTGGGGCCGCGTTGTGCACGCTGATTCGGCTGCGCGATGCGGGCGACCCCCTACCGGCGGGCGCCTACCTGCTCTCGCCGTGGACCGACCTCAGCGCGTCGGGCGAGACCGTCACGACCAAGGCCGACGTCGACCCGATGCTGCGCGCCCACCTCATCCGGGAGATGGCCAAGCTGTACGCGGGCGACGTTGCCCTCGACGATCCCGGCTTGTCGCCGCTGTTCGCCGACCTCGCTGGGCTGCCGCCGATGCTGATCCAGACTGGCGACGACGAAGTGCTGCTGTCGGACTCGACGCGTCTCGCCGATCGAGCCCACGAGGCCGGCGTGGATGCCCGCCTGGACGTACGCGCCGGTATGTGGCACGTGTATCAGGCGTTGGCCGGACTGATGCCCGAGGCCGACGAAGCGCTCGTTCGTGCGGCCGTCTTCATCCGCCAGGTCGCGCCAGCGATCGATCCGGTCGCGGTCTAGGAAGCGCTTCGAGCGCGCACTCATCGATGACCATCACCCACCCCACGCTCGGCTGCTATCTGCTGGCGGGCGGGGCACAGGATCCGCGAGTGCTCATCGACGAGGTACGCGACGCCGATCGTCTGGGCCTGTCGACGGCCTTCATCTCCGAGCGGTTCAACGTGAAGGAAGCGGCGTCGCTGACCGGCGCCGCCGTCGCCGCTTCGTCGCAGGTGACGATCGGCACGGCTGCCACCAATCACAACACGCGCCACCCGGTCGTCACGGCGTCGTGGGCGCTCACCCTGCAGAAGTTGAGCGCCGGGCGTTTCATGCTCGGGTTGGGACGCGGGGTTCCGGTGCTGTTCAACGCGTTCGGGATCCCTGCGATCACCACAGCCGAGCTCGAGGACATTGCTCACCTCATGAGACGGTTGTGGCGGGGTGAGGTGGTGATCGGCCACGACGGCCCCGCCGGTTCGTGGCCGGTGCTCGTTCTCGATCCCGAGATTCGCGAAGAGATTCCGCTCGCGCTGGTGGCTTTTGGTCCGAACTCACTCGAGCTCGGTGGCCGAGTGTTCGACCACGTGATCCTGCACACGTTCTTCACCGACGAGACGCTGCAGCGGTGTGTGCGCACGGTGAAGCAGGCGGCCGAGCGGGCTGGCCGCGATCCCGACGACGTCGTGGTGTGGTCGTGCTACGCCACCATCGGCGACCACCTTCCCGAGGAGGTTCGGCTGCAGCGCACGGTCGGCCGTTTGGCGTCATACCTCCAGGGCTACGGCGACCTCATGGTGGCGACGAACGACTGGGATCCGGCCGTGCTCGCCCGGTTTCGCGCCGATGAGTGGGTGGCCGGCTATCGCCGCGCGATCGACACCCACGCAACGACTGCCGAACTCGAACACGTGGCCACACTGTTGCCCGACGAATGGCTGGCACCTTCGGCGACCGGGTCGCCGAAGCAATGTGCAGCAGCGATCGAGCGCCAGATGGAGCTGGGCGCCGACCGGGTGATCATGCACGGTGCATCGCCCAACGAGCTCGAACCCGTGCTCCGCCACCTGAGTAGCACCGAGGCGTAGCGCCGGGACACCGTGTCTCCGACATCCGGTGTCGTTCAGACCTCAAGCCGACGTCAAGCCATGCCGAAGATGTCACGGAGCGTGAACGTCCGCC
Source organism: Actinomycetota bacterium (assembly GCA_039194665.1). Taxonomy (GTDB): domain Bacteria; phylum Actinomycetota; class Acidimicrobiia; order Acidimicrobiales; family Ilumatobacteraceae; genus JABSQH01. The sequence goes on along the minus strand of JBCCVW010000046.1, from coordinate 11,373 downwards.
ATGGCCAACTCCAACTTCTCCTTTGATCCGCTGCCGAGCTTCGACCGGGCCGACAACAGGGCGCAGCGCGTCGTGCTGGCACCCGGGCTGCTGCGCTCGGCGGTGGATCGCGACTTGCAGCGACAGCGCCCACGGCCACGGTGCGGCATCGTTGCCCCGGACGAGTTCGCCGATGCTTTGGCCACCGAACACGACCGACGGCGACGGGGCGGGCGCAACGGTGTGGTCGCCGCGGTCTCGCTGTTCGAGATCGCCAGCGTGCGCCATCGTCTGGGCGCCAGCTACGTATTCGACCTCATCTCCGAGCTCACCGCCCTCGTCCAGCTGAAGCTCGGTGCGCTCGATCTGGTGAACATCTCCGAGGACGGCGAGATTCTCATCCTCGCTCGCGAAACCGCCGCGGACGACGCTGCGGAACAGCTCGACGTCGTGGCATCGGCGATTTCAGCACAACGCTTCGAGGCCGGAGCCGAACACATCTTGCTCACCCCATCGACCGGATACGCCACGTTGGACGACGGCGAGCAACCCGGCGAGGTGCTGGCGAATGCGATCACCGCCCGGCAAGCCGGAGCGCTCCATCTCGACCTGCGCCCCTACCGGTGGACGCCCGAGATGAGCCCGGCCCGGCCGACCGACGAGCAGCCCGAACGTCCCCTGCGCGACCGGCTCCGGTTGCCGGCGCAGATCGCGGCGACCTATGCCCTTGGGTTGCTGCTGCCCATCGCGCTCTACGCCGGACTCGATGCCGTCGGTGTCGACATCACCGGGGCCGTCTACGTGGCGGTGTGTGTTGCGCTGGTGGTCACCGGAGTGATGATCCTCGTCGAATCGACCATGGCCAGTCGCCAGTCGCGCCCTCCACCACCCGCCACGCCGTATCCGCGGGCCTCGGCAATCATCTGCGCCTACTTGCCGAACGAGGCCGGAACGATTCTCGACACCGTCGACGCATTCCTTGCCGACCCGTACCCCGGAGGGTTGCAGATCATCGTCGCCTACAACACGCCGCGCCCGCTCCCGGTCGAACGCGAGTTGCGCGAGCTCGAACGGATGCACGACCGGTTGCACGTCGTTGAGGTGGATGGCTCGAACTCCAAAGCGCAGAACGTCAACGCCGTGCTCCACCTGGCCACGGGAACGTTCACGGCGATGTTCGACGCCGACCACGAGCCGCGACCGGGCAGTTTCGAACGCGCCTGGGCATGGCTGTCGAACGGGTACGACGTGGTCCAAGGGCACTGCCTGACACGCAATGGCGACGCGTCCCGCCTCGCTCGCATGGTCGCCGTCGAGTTCGAGTCGATCTACGCGGTCTCCCACCCCGGACGCGCCCGCCTTCACGGATTCGGAGTGTTCGGCGGCTCGAACGGCTACTGGCGGACCGAGTTGCTGCACGAGACGCGCATGCGCGGCTCGATGCTCACCGAAGACATCGATTCGTCGATGCGCGTCATCGAACGCGGTTTCCAGATTCGCTCCGACCGCAACATCGTGTCGCGCGAGCTCGGCACGACGACGTTCCGACAAGTGTGGAATCAACGGCTGCGATGGGCCCAGGGCTGGTTCCAAGTGACGTTGCAACACAGCCGTCGCGTGTGGCAGAGCCCACACCTGCACTTCCGGCAGCGGGTGGGCATGACCTACCTCCTCGGCTGGCGCGAGCTGTACCCGTGGCTCTCCCTACAGGTGTTCCCGCTCATCACGTACTGGCTCCTGCGAGGCGACGAACTGGTGCTGCTCCAGCCGATCTTCGTGCTGGCGACGCTGTTCGTGTTGCACATCGGACCAGCGCAGACGGCGTTCGCCTATGCCCTCGCCGATCCCGAGATCAGGCAGCACCGCCGATGGTTCGTCGGGTACCTGTTCTTCTCGACGTTCTTCTACACGGAGTTCAAGAACGTGATCTCGCGTGTCGCGCACATCAAAGAGGCGCTGGGTGAGCGCAGCTGGCGCGTCACGCCGCGCAGCGAGGACCCGGTCGGCCTGGAGCCGCTCGGCGCGGGCGTTAATCAAGATTGATCGGTGACGTGCCGATCGACTCGGTATGAGGCGACATCTGCCCGTCATTGCCGCGGTGCTCTGCCTGGCCGCGGTCGACGTGATGGCGACGGGTCCGGCGAACGCAGCGCCCATCGATCAGGGTGCTACTGAGACCCCGGAGGTGCAGCCAGTCGTTGCCCAGCCGGACGATCAGCCCCCTGCCGACATGGCGATCGAACGCTGGGTCGGGTTTCCCGGACAGTCGCTGGGCGACATCCCGTACGACACGGCGCCATCGTTGGTCGAGACCACCCAGGGCTCCTTCGAGTCGGCGCGCAACAACGGCGACGAGCATGCGACACGAATGCGTGCGCTGGTGACACCCTCAGAGTCGGGGCGCTACCGCCTGTATCTCTCAGCCGACGACGACGCCCGACTGTTCTTCAATCGCCGTGGCGCTGACGCCGTCGACGCCCGCCAGGTGGCCTACGTCGCAGGTTGGACCACGCCCGGGCAATGGGATCGATACCGCAGCCAACGGTCGCGGTGGTTCGACCTCGAAGCCGACCAGCAGTACTACATCGAAGCGATCGCCAAGGAGGGCACCGGCGACGACCACCTGATGGTCGGTTGGCAGCGCCGTGGCGAACCCGGGATCGAGGTGCTGCCCGCCGACGTCCTCGAGGCGACGGACCTCGGGGGCGGCGGCTGGCGCACGGCCACGCCCTTCGGGTTGGAGGGCAAGCCGAAGGAGTTCGACGACCCGCAATGGACGATCGAACGCGAGCCGACGGCGTTGGTCGTCGAGTGGGACAACCCCGAGGGGGTGCGCTGGTTCGATGTTCGCCTCGAAGGCCACGGGGAGCGGCAACGCATACGCCGCCTTGTTCCTGGACCTGACGGACGAACGGCGGTGCGCTTCGAGGGCCTCGTTCCAGAGACGCGTTATCTCGTGCACGTCGCCGCGAAGAGCCGCGGTGGCCGCACCGCACCGGCCGCACTCGTCGCCGTCACTGCGGAGGGCGACTACACGACACCGGTGCGACCCGAAGAGGGAACATCGGAAACCGTGACCGTGGATCGGTGGTCCCAAGGCGGGTGGACCCTCTCATCGATCCCCGACGGCACCCCGGCCGACGAAATCAGCACGCTCACGTGGGGGATGGAAAGCGACCCGGACGAACCCGCCAACAGCGCGACACGACTGCGTGCGTTGGTCACCCCACCGGTCGACGGCGACTACCGCTTCTACCTGTCGAGTGACGACGACGGCCGCCTGCTGTTCAGCAGAAACGGTCGCGCCGACCGAGCACGCACGATTGCCTCAGTGGCGGGCTGGACCGAGCAGTACCAGTGGGATCGATATGTCAGCCAGGAGAGCCGCACGTTCCGGCTGCGCGCCGGTCGGTCGTACTACATCGAGGCGATCGCCGTCCACGCCGCGGGACTCAGCCACCTCGAAGTCGGCTGGAGCATCAACGGCGGCGACGTTCACGTGATCCCGGCCTCCAATCTGCGACCGACCGATCTCGGACACGGCGGATGGCGCCAGGACGCAACCGCCATCCCCCGCCGTCCGGCGCGCATCTCAGCGATCACCACCACTGCAACCGACACCGGCGTCTCGGTCACCTGGGACGCTCCGGCGACGTCGGAGCGCCATGGCGCTGCCGATGCGTACGAAGTGACGGTGACTCGGCGAGGTGAGCGCGTTGGCCAGTCGATCTGGGTCGATTCAAGCGGCACCGGCGTCGAACAGATCGACATCGCCGACCTTGACGCAGACACGCGATACCGCGTGCGCGTCCGGCCGTGGAATGCAGGCGGCCGGGGGCGCGCACGGGGCGTTGCCGTGCACACCACGGCGCTCCCGCAGTAGCGAGCGTCTGCCGAGGAGCGCAAGAACAGCGCGACAACCCTGCCGAATCCTTGACTCGTGTCGCCACTTCCCGAGGCCGATACAACAAACATGGAACGGACGGATCGTGGATTCACGCTCGTGGAGCTGCTGATCGTCATCGTGGTGCTCGGAGTGCTGTCGTCGATCAGCGTGTTTGCCGTACGCGGCATCACCGACCGCAGCGAGGATGCGAGTTGCAGTGCCGACCTCGAAGTGTTGGTCAAGGCCCAAGAGTCGCACGCCGTCCTGTTTGGTACGTATGCCGACACGCCAACTCTCGTCGCTGCCGGTCTGCTCGGCAGCGAGTCGCAGCGCTACGACGTGGCCGGCGACGCCGATGGGTACACCCTGACGCCTGCGGTTGATTCGCCGTGCACCGACACCGCGGGCACGTCTACTGCCGCTCCCCCACCTCCGCCCGTCGTAACGGCAGACGGTCCGCTCGCAGCAGCGGGCCCGCCAAGCCCCGCAGAAGACGAGACCTACGCCGGCATCGAGGGCTGGGAGTGGTACTCAGGCATCAACGTGTCAGGTACGACACGGCCGAACGATGAGGTCGTCGTCTTCGGTCGAGGGGAAGCGGCGGGACAGTACATCGCGATGGTCGCCGCCGATCCCGCAATCAGCCGGCGCGTGACGCTGCTGGACTTGGACGACGTCAGCACCAGCGACGACATCGACGACGCGATCGATCGCGCCCGCAGCACCGGTGTGACCACTTGGGTGCTGTACACCGCGGACGACAGCGGCCTGCTGACAGACACCGGACAGTCGGTTGCCGCTTACATGTCGGCGGCTGCGTCACCGGACGACTACCGCCAGCTCGGACCCGGCGGCGATCTGCTGGCACTGGTCACCTCGATCGGCTGAGTTGGCGACCTTCGCTGACGGTCTATGCGTTGCCGGTGCTCAACGAGGTAGCGAAGTCACGCAATCGAGCGACGGCGTCTGCGGGAAGCTCGGCGCGACGAGTGGCCAGCGTTGACTTGATCCGTTCGTAGGTCTCGGCTTCCATCCCGCAGTCGCGGCACACATCAAGGTGCGCTGCGATACGTATTGCCGTGACGTCGTCGATCTCCCCATCGAGGTACCGCTGCAGCACAGCGCCAACCTGATGACACGTCATCGGGCGGTCGGCCACGGGTTGCCAGAGCCGTGCGAACCATCCGGTGGCCATCAGGCCCGCCCTCCACCGAACCCGGCTTCGACCAGTCGGTCGCGGATCCGCCGACGCGCACGGTGGAGGCGACTCATGACCGTGCCCACGGGAACATCGAGGACATCAGCGGCCTCGGCGTACGACAGCCCGTCGATGTCGACGAGTTCGATGATCGTGCGGAACGGCTCGTCGAGCTCGTCGAGTGTTTCCAGTATTCGGCCGTCGATCTGCTGTTCGATGACATCATCGGTGCGCTCCTCGGACGCCTGCTCGGGCGAATTGTCCGGATCGCGTAACAACTCGGGACGGCGCCGCCGCGCCGAGTTGATGTGCGTGTTGCGCATGATCGTCAGCAACCACGCCCGCGGGTATTGCCCATCGAAACGATCGATCGCCCGGTACGCCCTGACCAATGTGTCCTGCACCAGGTCCTCGGCGTCGGCGGCATTGCGCGTCAGCGACCGAGCCACGCGCAGCATCACCTCCAACTCGGGCACCACGTACCGTTCGAACGCAGCATCGGAAGTCCGTTGGTCGGTCACCAACGAAGGACCCTAGGCGAGGCATCATGGCGAGCACTGGACGGTGAGGGGGACCTGGTGGAACGACATCGCGCGCAGTGCGGCGCTCAGCCGCCGTGCAACGAGTTGCCGGGTTCGGCGAAGATGATCGCCAACACGACGAGCGAGATCACCACCGCACCGACGATGACCCACTGCAGGTTCACCGATCGTGCGCTGGGGCCGTCCGGCGTCGTGCGTTGAGACTTCGTGGGCGCACCCTTCGGGTCGGTCGAGGCTCGCGCGGCCGCACGTTGACGGGCTTTGCTGCGTGATGAGGCCATGAACGGGGAACCACCGGGTGCCATCCGGCATTCCCCGGATGGTCAGAAATCAGCGGTGCGTCGCCGCTGAGCGAGTCAGTCGGCGACCCAGTGCAACGCGTGGTCGAGTTCGTCGGTACCGAACGTGCGCACGTGGCCACGCAGCGTCCACTTCAACACCTCGATGCCGGTTCGGATGAACCGGTCGTCGGTAACAACCGCGCCCCGGTGGAAGTGGGTGTGCCGTATCTCGTCGGTGAGGTCACCCCACGCTCCTTCACCGAAGCCGGTGAAGTCGGTGCCGAGCTCCAACACCAGACGCAGGTTGCTGTGTCCGCCATCGAGCTCAGCAACACGCGGTTCGACCACGGCGAGGTAGTCGTCGATTGTGAATTGCCCGACCGCACGCATCGCCACGACACCGTCGGGGGCGTCGGGAATGGGTTCGAGCACCGGCGCAGCGTAGACCGCCACCTGGTGGGCGATCGGGTCATCCTTCCGAGCCGCTCGCTGAGACGACGGTGATCGGGACATCCGTCTTGCGACCGAGCCGGCTGGGGAGATCGAGGCGTAACCAACGCGACAGGCTTCGTTCCAGCGTCGACACGATGATCTCGTCGGCTGGATGCCGCGCGATCGACTCGAGCACGGCGTCGACGTCGTCGGCGGGACCGACCTCGCCGGTGGCTGCCGCACCGAGCTGCTCGAGCCACTCGATGCCGAAGGCCACACGTTGCGCGGCGTACACCCGCGGACTCGGCTCCATCGACGACTGCTGCGGCATGCCGTCGTCCTCGAATCCGGGCACCACCATCGTCGCCAGGTTGGGGTCGTGGTCGCCGCCCTTCACCGGAACCACCAGATGGAACCCGCACTCCCCCGCTGCCATCCGCTCGGCCACCGCCTGTTCAAGGGCGGCCCCACCGATGGTTTGGTGAGCCACGATCAAGATGGTGCGCATAGCGAACTCCTTGGCGACGCTTCACGGTAGGGGCGGGTATCGACAGACGCTCGACAACGGCTGGCGGCTCGACGCGCCCGATATTGGCCCGTCGGCCGGATGCTCGCAACCGATCCGGGGCGCAGACGAATGGACGCCCCCTTGTACGGTCGAGGCCATGACCGGCATCGAGGCCCGCACGGTGACTGCGAACGGGCTGGACATTGAGGTGTTCGAGTGCGGCGAGGGCCCGCTGGCCGTGTGTGCACACGGCTTTCCTGACTCGGCGCACACGTGGCGTCACCTGCTCCCTGCGTTGGCGAATGCGGGCTACCGAGCCGTTGCGCCCTTCACGCGCGGATACGCACCCACGGCGATCCCCGCCGATGGCGCGTACCAAGTCGGCGCCCAGACGGCCGACCTCAACGCGCTGCACGACGTTCTCGGCGGCCACGGCGATGCCGTGGTGATCGGTCACGACATCGGGGCCGCAGTGGCCAATTGCGCGGCGGCGAGCGCGCCGGAGCGCTGGTCGAAGGTTGTCACCATGGCCGTGCCGCCAGGTCCGGCATTCGTTACCGCACTGACGAGCGATCTCGCACAGGTGAAGCGCAGTTGGTACATGTTCTTCTTCCAGCAGCCGCTGGCCGACATGGTGGTCGCCGCCGAGGAGCTGGCGTTCATCGACATGCTCTGGGCCGACTGGTCGCCCGGATTCACTGCGACCGACGACGTCGCCGCGGCCAAGCGCTCTCTGGCCGGTGAAGACCGTCTTGCGGCGGCACTCGGCTTCTACCGCGCGGCCTTCGGCGATGGCCTGCGCGTCGACGCGTACGACGCCATCGAGGCGACCGCGGCCGACCCGCTGCCACAGCCGACACTGCACCTCCATGGCGCCACCGACGGATGTATCGGCGCCGACGTCGCGGAACTGGCACGCACACTCAGCCCATGGGTGCACGTTGAGATCATCGACGGCGTGGGGCACTTCCTGCACCTCGAGCAACCCGCCGTGGTCAACGAACGAATCATCGACTTCTTGTCCTGATGCGCTACCGCATCGGCTCCTACACGCTGGATCGCGACGCGCGCTTCCTCTCCGGGGCGGACGGCGATGTTCACGTCGAGCCGCAAGTGTTCGATGTGCTCTGCTACCTCATCGAGGCGCGCGATCGCGCCGTCGCCAAGTCCGAGCTGCTCGACGAGGTGTGGGGTGATCAGTTCGTGTCCGAGTCGGCGCTGACCTCACGGATCAAGAGCGCCCGCGCCGCGTTGGGCGACGATGGCCGTCGCCAAGATGTCATCCGCACCGTCCACGGCTTCGGCTACCAGTTCGTCCACGAGGTCGATGAGCTGGCCGACAGCCGTGGGCGCGATGCACGAGCAGTCAGCCGCACGGTGCTGCCCTCGTTCGCCCAGCCGCTGCGCGGCCGCGACGCCGAGGCAAACGAGCTGGTCGAGCTGATCGGCGCCAACCAGCTGGTGTCGATCGTGGGCCCGGGCGGCATGGGGAAGACACATCTCGCGGTCGAGGTGGCGCGCACGGCCGCCGGGTCGATCTCGCTCCCCGCCGCGTTCGTCGACCTGGCGACGATCCACGATGCCGACGCGGTGCCCGCGGCGCTGGTCCTCGCGCTCGGCATTGAAACCGGCCAACGACAGAACTCGCTCGATGCAGCGGCCGAGTATCTCGCTGCGGTCCCGCATCTCGTGGTGCTCGACAACTGTGAGCACGTGCTCGATGGTGTTGCCGCGACGATCGCCTGCGTGGTGGCGGCAGACGACCATGTGCGAATCGTCACCACCAGTCGAGAACCGCTCGGGGTAGCGAACGAGCGCGTCTACCGACTCGGCGTGTTGCCGACGGCGGCAGATGCGCTCGACCTCGCCTCGATTGAGGACAGCCCGGCCGCGGCACTGTTTCTGGACCGCGCCCGGCTGATCGACGCCGGCGTGCTCAGCACCGACGACCATGCTCGCTTGCTCGGTGAGTTGTGTGCCCGCCTCGATGGTCTGCCGCTCGCCATCGAGTTGGCTGCCGGCCGCGTCGCAGCGTTCGACTTGCCCGATCTGCTCGCTGTGCTCGACCGCCGCCTCGACGTGATCGCCGACCGATCGAGCACGCGCGACCATCGGCATCGAACGCTGCGGGCCACTGTGGACTGGTCGTATCAGCTGCTGACCGACGACGAGCAACGCCTGCTACGCACGTTGGCGGTCTTTCCAGCTGGGGTCACCGTCGCGGGTCTCGAGCGGCTCGACGCCCACCTTGCGCTCGACCGTGATGTCCTCGAGTCGGCGGCGCGATTGGTCGACGCGTCGCTGTTGATTCGCTCCAAGACAACGGAGGGATCGCGCTACAACCAGCTCGAAACACTGCGCACCTTCGGACTCGAGCAGCTCGATGCTCACGGCGAACGACAGCGTGCACAGTCGTTGGCCGCGCATGCCACCCTTGACCTTCTCGACGGACTGACCGACGGACTGCGCAGCCGCGACGAAGCCCGCTGGGTCCGACTCGTGCGTGCGGAGTTCCCCAACATTCGTGCGACTCGCCGTTGGCTCGACGAGCACGACCACATCGTCGACTTGGTGACGCTGTCGAAGTCGATGATCCGGTACTCGCGTTTGCGCGACTCGAACGAGATCTGGGCGTGGTCCGACGACTTGCTCGATCGAGTCGCCGAGGACCATCCGCAACGTGCCGCCGTGTTGGCGATCCACGCCCAGTCGGCATGGCGGCGAGGCGACAACACCGTGGCCATCGACGAGGCCCGTCAAGCCCTCGCCATGGCCGACGCCGGCTGGGCGCGCGAGCAGGCCTGGAGTGAACTCGGCTCGGCCCTGCTACTGATCGGCGACTTCGACGGCGCATCTGCAGCGTGGGAGGAGGAAGCCTCCGAGTCGCGCACCGCCACGGGACGAGCGGCGATCGCTCTCGTTGCGGGTTACAGCGGGCAACTCGACCGAGCGCGTCAGATCGTGGCCGATGCACGCGGGCACTCGCGATCGACGAGCGAAGACGCCTGGCTCGACTATGTCGAGGCCGAGGTGGCCAACACGATCGGTGCCGCCGACGTCGAGCAGCTGCGGCGGGCGATCGCCCAGGCTCGGTCGGTGGAGTCGTCGTTCGTGGCGGGCGTCGCCATGGTCACGCTGGCGTCGGTGTACGTCGCCGACGGCGACATCGATCGTGCGAACGCAACATACGAAGAGCTCATCCGGCACTGGCTGCGGTCAGGCAGCTGGACGCAACTGTGGACGACACTGCGCAACGTCGCCGAGCTCATCGCCGACTCACACCCCGCAACGTCGTGGGAGATCCTGATCGCCGCCGACGACGATGCCAACAGTCCGGCGGTCGACGAGGAGACCCGCCAACGACTCGACGAGCTCATCGCCCGGCTGCTGCCGCTGCGCGACGAACGTTCCTCGGTGCGCGTCCCCCGAGCCGCGATCGCCGAGCGGGCATTGACGGCGCTTGCCGAGCGACAGGTCACCGAGTCTGCGCCGTCACACAGGTGAGCTCGTTGACCAGGCGGTACGAGCCATCACTCGCCCGAAACTTCTCCAAACCGGCCAGCAACGTCGTCCGCAGCTGCCGGTCGCCGACGGCATCGAGGGCTGGCACGACCAGACCGGGCGAGCGCAGAACGCGCCACGCGTGATCGTCGTCGGTGAACTCGAGGATCGCAGGCGCAGCGAACCGTTCGATCTGGTGGAAGCCTGCTCGCTCGAGCATCGATTCGACGACACCCGGCGCGCCGATGTTCGCGAGCGACACCATCTCCTCGCCGACCGTTGGCGTCGACGTGCCGAGCGCAATGAAGAAGTCGCGCAGGTCCAGTCGATCACCGGGCCCCCAGAACGTGAGACCAATCGCACCACCCGGCCTGAGGACTCGTCGCGCCTCGACGAGGGCGTCGTCGCAGCCACCCCAGACGCCATTGAACGACGTGACGACGTCGAACGTTGCATCGGCCCACGGCAGGTCGAACATGTCACCGGCGATCAGCTCTGCTGTCGGCGCACGACGGCTGGCGATGTCGAGCAGGCCGACCGATGCGTCGAGCCCGGCCACCATGGCACCGAGTCGTTCGGCGCGTCCCAACGCATAGCCGGCGCCACAGGCGATGTCGCACAGGTGCGTCGTCGTCCCGACGTGGAGCCGGCTGAAGATCGCCTCGATGGCATCGCGGGCGTACGGCTCGAAGCCATAGGCCCAGTCAGGGGCTGCGTGGCCCCATGCGAGCCCGGCCGTCCGCCACGCGGGCACGTCGGCGGGGCCGCCTCGGGCGGTACCGATGCCGGCGTCGAAGCTGGCGTCGAGAGTCAGCGCATCGACGCCACCGGCGCCGACGTTGCTGATGTTGATGATTGGGCTGCTCGTGATGGTGGGCATGCGAACCACCCAACCACCGCGGGTCGCAGCGAGCTTGGAGAGGTCCTGGAGAGCTTCTGAAGATGCCGCCCCGTGGCCACCGAGTCGGCCGACGGGGCGCGGCGCCCTACCGGTGAGCGAGACCACCTGATACGTGGGTTTCGCTCACCGGGGTTGGCGACGTCAG
>JBCCVW010000045.1:0-26392 GCA_039194665.1 Actinomycetota bacterium | reverse complement strand
CCGCACAAGATGGGCGGGAGCACGGGAGGCGAGGCAGAGGCCGCTAGGCCGACCGAGCCCGCACAAGATGGGCGGGAGCACGGGAGGCGAGGCAGAGGCCGCTAGGCAGACCGAGCCCGGACATGAGGGCGTCCGAGCCTGAGCGTGTCGGGCGGATAGCGTTGCGCCGGTATGGCTCGAATTGCAGAACGGCTGGCCGGTGGGCCGACGATCTCGTTCGAGTTCTTCCCCCCGAAGACCGCGGGTGCGCAGCTCACACTGGGTCGGACTGTTGCCGCGCTGGAGCCGTTGAAACCCGACTTCGTGAGCGTCACCTACGGCGCAGGTGGTTCCGACCGGCATCGCACGGGTGACGTCGTTACCTGGATGCGTCGTGAGACCGGTCTGGAACCGATGGCCCACCTCACCTGCGTCGGCCATCACCGCGACGAGGTGGCGTCACTGCTCGTCGAGTACCGGCGTATGGGCGTCGAGAACATCTTGGCGCTCGGCGGCGATCCACCCAAAGACGGCGACGTCGCGGGCGATTATCGCTACGCCAGCGACCTGATCGCTGACGTCGCTGCGCCCGGCTGTTTCTCGGTTGGTGTCGCCGCACACCCAGAGGTGCATCCGCGATCACCCGATCGGGCAACCGACCGGCGCCACCTCGCCGACAAGTTGGCCTCGGCCGACTTTGCCATCACCCAGTTCTTCTTCGACGTCGAGCACTACGTGCGCCTTGTCGACGAACTGGCCGATCTCGGCGTTGAGAAGCCCATCGTTCCGGGAGTCATGCCGATCGCCAACCTCGCGCCGATCGAGCGGATGGCGGCGATGAATGGCACGGAGATTCCCGGTTGGGTCCGCGATCGAATTGCGGCGGCGGACGGCCCACGCGAGGTGGCCCACGTCGGTACCGAGATCGCCATCGAGCTCGCCGGCAACGTGCTCGACGCGGGTGCGCCTGGCGTGCATCTCTATACGCTCAATCGTCCCGACGCAGCACAAAAGGTGTGTGCTGCGCTCGACCTCCGCCCCGACTGATGCCCCCCGACGCGACAACCAGCGACACGTTCGCCGGCGACACCACCGCGGCCGCCACCTGGACAACTCGCGAAAAAGTCGGCGGCATGCCCCGCCCGGCGGCGGCCACGCGGCCCGACATCAGCCGGGTGCCCTACCTGCCGGGTCTCGATGGCATGCGCGCCCTCGCGGTGGTCGCGGTGATGGTGTACCACGCCAACTCGAGCTGGCTGAAGGGCGGGTTCCTCGGCGTCGAGGTGTTCTTCGTCATCTCCGGGTACTTGATCACCTTGCTGCTCGTCGCCGAGAAAGAACGCTCCGACCGCGTCGACATGAAACAGTTCTGGATCAGGCGGGCCCGGCGTCTGCTGCCTGCGCTGTTCCTGATGATCACGCTGCTGACCGTCTGGACGGCGCTGTTCGAACGTGATGCACTCGGCAAACTGCGCGGCGACGTGGTCGCTGCGTTCTTCTACGTCTCGAACTACTACCAGATCTTCACGGGGGCCGGATACACCTCGCCGAATGACTTCGCCCCGCTGCGCCACCTGTGGAGCCTGGCCGTGGAGGAGCAGTTCTATTTGGTGTGGCCCTTGGTGATGGTGCTGGTGCTGCGCGCCGGCAGCCGGGGCGTCACATCGATGGCGCGCTGGTTCTTCCTCTTGGCTGTTGCGATCACCGTGGTGATGGCGGTGCTGTACCAGCCTGGCCCGATCCGTACGCCCGAGCTCACGCCGGATCAGTACTGGACCGTGTTCGGGCGGGAGATCTCCAAGGTCGACACGTTGTACCTCGGCACGATCTCGCGCGCTGGGGGCCTGCTGCTCGGTGCTGCGTTCGCCCTCGTCTGGCGACCCGTCGCCGTGATGCGCGGGCCACTGCGCACCAAGGGTCGGATGCTCGACGGCTTCGCCTTGATCGGCTTCCTCGGTCTTGCGGCGATGTGCGTGTACGTCGGCCTTGTCGACGTCGATGGCGCCGACCCGTTGCTCTTCCGTGGCGGTTTCTTCGTCGCCTCACTGCTCACGCTGATGATGATCGCCGCCGTGACCCATCAGCATGCGCTCACCAGCAAGGTGTTGAGCATCCCCGTGCTGCTGTGGATCGGGACCCGGTCGTACGGGCTGTACCTGTACCACTGGCCGATCTATCAGCTCATCCGCAACATCGCTGGCAAGCCATTGGCGTTCCACGAGTTCGCGTTGGCGATGGTGGCCACGGCGATCATCACCGAGCTGTCGTACCGGTACGTCGAAACGCCGATTCGCAAGGGTGCTCTCGGTGCGATGTGGGCGCGCGTCCGCGATCCGCGGCACCCGTCACGGCGTGGCGCAGTGGTCACCGGCGCGGCAGTGGGCACCGCCCTTGCGGTGTTCGCCGGCGCGAGCCTGGCAACTGCCGAACTGAAGCAGAACGACGTCGCCGAGTCGCTCACCGCTGGCGATGCGGCGACCTGTGACGTGATCAACGATCCGACCTGCGGTGCAGTCGTCGACCCCGAGGCGACCGAGGACGGCGCACCGTCGGTTGATGATCCGACGAGCGGCACCGTGGTGATCGAGACGCCTGGCACCGGGTCGATCGTGGCGCCCGACGAGACCACCCCCGACGGCAGTCTCGTGGTCGTCCCTGAAACGACCACCGCGCCGCCGCCTGCGACCACCGCCGCGCCGCCGGCCAACATCTCGCGACTGGCGATCGGAGACTCGGTGATGCTCGGCGCCGCCCCAGCGCTACAGGAGCTCGGTTTCACCGTCGACGCCACCGAGAGCCGGGCGTTCATCAACGGTCTCGACGCCGTACTCACGCTGGAACAGCAGGGGCGCCTCGGCGACACGGTCGTGGTCCACTTGGGCACCAACGGACCGATCTCGCAAGGCGACATGGATCGCATGATGGGTGCGTTGTCGGGTGTGCCGAACGTGATTCTCGTGCTCAACAGCCTGCCTGCCAGCTACAACTACACCGACGACAACAACGCGTTGATCATCAACGCCGCTGCGGCCAACCCCAACGTCACCGCGCTCTATTGGAACGACCTGGTCAACACCTGTCCCGGCAGCTGTCTGTACGACGACCAGATCCACCTCCGCCCTGACGGCCAGCAGTACTACGCCGATCTCATCGCCAACGCTCTCGGAATTGGCTGACTTGGCCGCCACGACTTGACGAAAGCGTGACACCGATTCGCCGTTGCGGTCGGTGATACTTGATCCCGCCATGGCGACGCTCGCCCCGCCGCAAGGTCAGCCGGTCGCGCCCGGCCTCGATACCGGAATCAGCCGCGTCCCGTATCTGCCTGGTCTCGATGGCATGCGCGCCCTCGCGGTGATGGCCGTGATGGTGTATCACGCCAACACGGCGTGGCTCCCCGGTGGGTTCCTCGGTGTCGAGATGTTCTTCGTCATCTCGGGCTACTTGATCACCCTTTTGCTCGTCGCGGAACGCGAGCGCACCTATCGCATCTCGCTACGCGAGTTCTGGGTGCGCCGCGCCCGTCGGCTGCTCCCGGCGGTGATGGCGATGATGGCCCTCGTCGTCGTGTGGACGGCGCTGTTCGAACGCGACGCGCTCGGCCAGCTGCGCGGCGACGTCATTTCGAGCACCTTCTACGTGACGAACTGGTACCAGATCTGGACCGGCCTCGGGTACACCGCAGCAGGCGACTTCGCGCCCCTGCGTCACCTGTGGAGCCTGGCCGTCGAGGAGCAGTTCTACCTCGTCTGGCCGCTGATCATGGCGCTGCTCCTCGCCCGGTCCGGTACGCGGCGAGTCGCTGGCGTCGCTCGCTGGCTGTTCCTCGCCGCCGTTGCGGTCACCGTGATGGTCGCCCTGCTGTTCTACAGCGGTCCGCTCGGCGAGCCCGACGTCAATCCGGACGCCTACTGGTGGATCGGCGACCGACCGATCTCCAAGATCGACACCCTGTACCTGTCGACGATCACCCGTGCTGGCGGGTTGCTCCTCGGCGCGGCATTCGCCTTGGTCTGGCGGCCCTATGCGGTCGCCCGCGGTCCGTTGCGCACGAAGGGCCGCTGGTTCGATGCGTTGGCGCTCATCGGGATGGCGGTTTTCGCCTGGATGTGCTGGAACGTGTATCTGGCCACGCCGAGTGGTGCGGACCCGTTCCTCTTTCAGGGCGGCTTCTTCCTGTGCGGCATCGCCACGTTGATGGTGATCGCCGGGGTGACACATCGGGGTGGCGTCACCGACCGCATCCTCGGGACACCCGTGTTGCGCTGGATCGGCACCCGCTCGTATGGGTTGTACCTCTTCCACTGGCCGATCTATCAGATCCTCCGCGGGGTCGCCGGGACACCCCTCACCCTCCGTGAGTTCGCCACCGCCATGGTGCTCACCGTGGCGATCACCGAGTTGTCGTTCCGGCTCATCGAACGGCCGGTGCGACGGCGCACGTTTGTTGCCGATACCCGCCGCTTGATCGGCCGCCTTTCACCCGGAGGTCGGACATCGCTGCTCAGCGTGTCGATCATCGCCCTCGCCCTGCTGCTGTTCGCCGTTGGATCGCTGATGGCCGCGCCCGTGAAGCCGAACGCCATCGCCGCTGAATTCGACGACAACGAGGAGTTCGTCACCGACTTCGGCGCCCTGGACGGTGATGAGTTGGCAAGCGAAGCGCAGGGCGGCCCGACCGGCGGCGACGACGCAACACCTGCGCCGAACACGACGGCTCCCGCGACCAGTGCGCCGACGACCGTCGCACCGACGACGGTTCCTGCCACCACCGCGGCGCCCACCACGGTTGCAGCTGTTCCTGCCGGTTCGGCCCCGGCCGACGACAGTGCGACCACCGCGACCACCACACCCGAGACGACGCCACCGACCACCGTGCCACCGGCCACCGCGCCGCCGACCACGACCCCGCCCACGACCGCGCCGGCCCCGGTACGCCAACTCGGCGTGGTCGGCAGTCTCGACGCGCTGCAGCAGCTCGAAGTTCAACCGACGACGGGAGGCTTCCCGCTGATCGCCCTCGGCGATTCGGTGATGCTCGGCGCCGCCGAAGAGCTCGCTGCCCTCGACTTCCGCGTCGACGCAGCCGTGAGCCGGCAGATGGTCGACTTCTTGCCCACGATGGCGCTGATGCGCGACAACGCCACATACGGGTCGGTGGTGGTTGTCCACCTCGGCACGAACGGCGGATTCAGCCAGGCCACGCTCGACGAGATGCTGGGCTATCTCGCCGAGGTGCCCACGGTGATCCTGCTCACCGGCCGTGCGCCGCGCGGCTGGATTGCTGGGAACAACGAGATGATCCGTTCGGCGCCGTTCCGCTACCCGAACGTGAGCGTGATCGACTGGCAGGCGATCTCTGGCGAGTGCCCGGGCAACTGCTTCTACGACGACGACATCCACCTCCGCCCCGACGGCCAGAACTTCTACGCATCGCTGATGGCGCGCGTGCTCGCCCTCGGGAACTAGCGGGCCCGACTCACCGTCCATCGCGGCGCCGGCGAGCGCCGGGGGTGGGCTTGGCCGCCGGGCCGGGCACGCCTACGCTCGCCGCTATGACTACTCCCGTTCGTGTCGCCGTGACCGGTGCTGCCGGTCAGATCGGCTACAGCCTGTTGTTCCGTATTGCTTCGGGTTCGATGCTGGGCCCCGACACGCCGGTGTCGCTGCAGCTCCTCGAGATCACCCCTGCGCTCGATGCGCTTCAGGGCGTCAAGATGGAGCTCGACGACAGCGCGTTCCCCGTGCTCGACTCGATCGTCTGCACCGACGACGCCGACGTCGCCTTCGGCGATGCCGACATCGCGCTGCTGGTCGGGGCCATGCCGCGCAAAGCGGGGATGGAGCGCTCGGACCTGCTTGCCGCCAATGGCGGGATCTTCAAGCCGCAGGGTGAAGCGATCTCCCGGTCGGCGTCGAAGGACATCAAGGTGCTGGTGGTCGGTAACCCGGCCAACACCAACGCACTCATCGCTCAGCGCAACGCGGCAGACATCGACCCTGCTCAGTTCACGGCGATGACCCGCCTCGACCACAACCGGGCGATGAGTCAGCTTGCGCAGCGCACCGGCCAACCGGTCACGGCGATCAAGCACATGACGATCTGGGGCAACCACTCGACCACCCAGTTCCCCGACCTGTACCACTGCGATGTCAACGGCCAGAACGCCGCCGAGCTCGTCGCCGACCACGAGTGGTACGACTCCACGTTCATCCCGACCGTCGCCAAGCGCGGCGCCGCGATCATCGAAGCGCGTGGCGCCTCGTCCGCCGCGTCGGCGGCGTCGGCTGCTGTCGACCACATCCGCGACTGGGTCAACGGCACGCCCGCCGACGACTGGGTGTCGATGGCGGTGCCGAGCGACGGGAGTTACGGCGTGCCTGAGGGCATCATCTCGTCGTTCCCGTGCACGTGCAGCGACGGCAAGTGGGAGATCGTGCAGGGTCTCGACATCAACGACTACAGCCGGGGCAAGATCGACGCCAGCGCAGCCGAGCTCGTCAGCGAACGCGATGCGGTGGCCGAACTCGATCTGATCTAGGTCGACGCGATCCGTTCAGGCGTCGGCGGTCATCGTCACGACCGTGCCGTCGAGCCCCTCGATGGTGAGGGTCGGGCCAACGAGGATCATGCCGGGCCCCGTCGACAGCAGGTCGACGAGCCACTGGTCCTGATCCATCAGCGCCGGGTCGCAGGCCATCTCCGTCATCGCGAACGGACCACCCGCGAAC
Organism: Actinomycetota bacterium; assembly: GCA_039194665.1. Taxonomy (GTDB): domain Bacteria; phylum Actinomycetota; class Acidimicrobiia; order Acidimicrobiales; family Ilumatobacteraceae; genus JABSQH01. The sequence goes on along the minus strand of JBCCVW010000045.1, from coordinate 19,681 downwards.
TCGCCGCCATCGAGGGTGTAGGAACCGGCGATCGTGTTGCAGCCAGCGTTCGCGTTCAGCTGATCGCCGTCGAATGACATCGTCAGCTCGCTGCCCTCGACGAGCGTGTATCCGCTGATGTCGGTGGCGACGAACGTCTGCCCCGACAGGTTCTCGGCGGTCGCTGGCGTGTCGGCGGGCGGCAGGGTCGTGCCGCCGTCGTCGCTCGAGTCGGAGTCGCCGCACGCCGCCAGTAGCAGGGCGCCAGCTGCGAGGAGTGCCATCGTTCGCCGCATCATGGTCATTGGACGTCGTCCGTCGCGCTGAAGTTCCGTGTCGTCTGCGGATCGCCGGTCATGACCGCGCCATTCATGGCATCGCTGGTCATGACACTGCGACCTGGCATGCGATCTCCATCATCTGATCGACGCCGGCCTTGAGCTCTGCATCGCTGATGCGTTCGGTCGACCCGTCGTCACCGAGGAGATCGCTCACCGTCATGATCGCCAGCGACTCGACCCCTTTCACCGCGGCAATCGTGTACAGCATCGATGCTTCCATCTCTACGCCGAGGTGGCCGAGGCGCTTCCAGCGGCCAAACGTGTTGGGATCAGGGTCGTAGAACAGGCCGGAGGTCACGATCGAGCCGACGTGCACCGTGGTGCCCGCCGCACGGCTGGCGTCGGCGGCACGCACCGCCAGGTCGAACGTCGCAGTCGGTGCGTAGCCGTCCATGGCGGCGTAGCGCAGCGGGGTGGTGTCGTCGGTGGAGGCGGACACGCCAACGACGGTGTCGCCCATCGCCATCCCATCCTGCAGACCACCGCAGGTGCCCACTCGCATGAGCCGGGTGGCGCCCAGCATGATCAGCTCCTCGAACACGATGCCCGAGCTGGGGCATCCCATCCCGGTGGCTTGCACGCTGATCGGCTGTCCGTTGAAGTTGCCGGTGTATCCGTGCATGCCCCGCTCGATGTTGACCTGCTTGACGTCGTCGAAGAACGTCTCTGCGATGTAGGTCGCCCGCACAGGGTCTCCAGGGCACAACACGTTCGGCGCGTAGTGGTCGGACTCAGCGCGGATATGGATGGGCATGTGCCGAGCGTACTGTTCGTCGCGACGTGGCTACTTGAGGAACTTGCTCGTCGTGTTGTCGGCAAGGATCTTGCCGCCCGTCTGGCAGGTGGGGCAGTAGTTGACGGTGTAACCGGAGTACTCGACCGCACGTACGGTGTCACCACACACCGGGCAATCCTCGCCGGCGCGGCCGTGAACTCGGCCGGGTCTGTCCTTCGACGAGCTCATGTCGGCGCGCGTCCGCTCGTACGCCAACCCGTCGTCGATCGCCTCGTGAATCGCCGCCGCGATCGTTGCCGCGCCATCGGGCCCGAGCTTCTTGGTGGTGGCGAACGGCGACACCTTGGCCCGGTGGCAGATCTCGTTGGCCAAGCGTCGGCCGATGCCGGCAACCTGCTGTTGGTCGCGCAAGAACCCGTGGACGCGCATCGACGTGGCGGCGAACGCTGTCGCCAGCTGCTCGGCGGTGATGTCGGCGGCATCGGGTCCCAGCCGATCGAGCGGTGGGGAGGTGGCGACTGTCGCCGTGTCCACCGCCCATACTCCGGCCCGTCGCTCGGTGCCCTGCTCGGTGAGCAAGAGGGCGTCGTCGTCGTCGCCGGGCTCGAACCAGAAACGCGCCTGGCCGCCCCGCGGCTTCTTCGAGTGCTTGGTGTCGACCAGCAGCCGGCCTCCCTGCATCAGATGGATGACGAATGTGACCGGCTCGACGTCGAGCAACAAGTACTTGCCTCGCCGGCCGACCCCGCGCACGGGCCGGCCGTAGGCCGCATCGGGTGGCGGGACCGCCGTCTTCAACGCCGTGAACCTGATGGGTTCGAAGCGTGCCAATGGGCGACCGCCGAAGTGCGCGTCGAGCCGCTCGGCGTGCGCTTGAACCTCGGGCAGCTCGGGCACGGCCTACTCGTAGCGCGTCTGCTCGCGCACCGATTCGAACACGGTGGCCAGCGCGCCGAACACCGGCGTGGCGTCCATCAACATCTGTTGATCGCCGAACAACCGGATGTGACCGTTGATGAACGCTTCTTGTGCGTTGAGCTCGCCGTTGGCGACGGCCACCGCTGTGTCCCACGACTGTTCCATCTTGACGTCCTCAGGATCGGCCGGCCCCGCTCCGAAGGCCGCTGTTCCGTCGCCGACGCTCAGGTGGTACGTCACGTCGCCTTCTGGTCCGTCGCTCACCACCTGGGTGATTCCGATTCGATGGTGCTCAGCCAGCTCGCGTAGCGGGTCGTTCGCGGCGACCTCATCGGTCAGCGCGGCGATCCACTCGAGGCTGAGATAACGCATCACGGTCCGTAGTCTGCCGGATCATGCCCGTTCTCACCGACGAGCGCGCCCATTCGGCGGCGATCGAAGAGTGGGCATTCGCCGCCTGGCAGGCCGACGGTGCGCTCGGCGTGTGGTCGACGCACCGTGTCACCGACGGCATGGTGTGGTACTGGTCGGCCCTGGCGCGTCGAGACCGGCCGCTGCTGCACGTGACCGACTTCGAGGTTCCACCGCGGCGCGACCCCTTCATCGTGAAGGGCGAGCAGCTGTGGGCTGAGCACTTGTGCGAAGCGCCGATGGAGCAGTGGTCGATCGGCAACGAAACGTACGCGTCGAGTCTCGACGACCCGGCGGACGCACTCGTCGACGCGTACGGCACGCCGACTCCGATCGCGGCCGACCTCGAGTGGTACGCAACGGCTGCGCCGGTCGCCATCGACGATGGGTATGTCCAAGACGGTGTGGTTCACGGCGACGTGGAGGTGCTCGGCGAGCCGACGATCACTCTGACGGAAGTTCCGGCGCGTCGGTGGCACCGCTGGGTGTACGGCGGCTCGTTACCGCCGCTCGATGTCCCGCTCGCTCGCGCCCACAGCGGGGTGCGTGCGCCGTTTCGCTTCCCCGACGGGACGGTGCTCGATACCGTCCTGACCGCCGACGGCTGGGCGCGTCGCGCCTAGCCCGTGGGCTGCTCAGCCGGCTGATCGTTGGTGGCGTGTGCCTGCGTGCCCGCACGTCGCCGGCTGCGAGCGATGAGCGCTGCCCACACCACGCCGCCGAGGATGACGGCGACCACCAGGAACGGCGCCAGCACCGCGAGCACGAAGGCGATCGTGAAGAACGCTGCGGCGAACGCGTTCCACCCTGCAGCGAGTGCATCGCGGAGGCCATCGTCGGTCGTCGGCTCGGCGACGACCGCTTCGTCGACAGCCAGCGGCTCGTAGACGATGTCGATCGTCAGGGTCGACTGGTCGACGCGCTCCTCGAGCGCCCGTTCGCTGGCGAGCAGCTGCTCGAGGCGAATCGTGCGCTCGTTGATCAGGTCTTGGATCCGCACGATGTCGTCGATTTCGGTCGCCGCGCCGAGCAGTGCCTGGAACTGGTCGATCGAGGTCCGTTCCACCTCGATGCGCAGTTCGAGATCTACCAGCTGAGTGGTGACGTCCTCGGACGATTGCGTTCGATTGAGCAACTCGCCGATCTCACCGTCGAGGGCCTCGATCAGTGAGTCGAGTTGCTGCGGCACCACCTTGACCACGATCGTCCCCGAACCGGGAACCGTCACCGTGCCGTCGTCGGCAACCTGTTCATCGTCGAGCCGCACGTCGGCAGAGAACACGATGCCGCCGTTCGTGCGAATCGCTACGAGCGCTTCGTCGACCGCCCGACGTACGTCGGGTGTGGCGAACACCACCCCTGCCTCGACGGCGAGATCACGACCGCTGAGGTCGACCCCGAGCGGCGCCGACGGCGCCGACGAGCCACCCGTGGCGAGGTTGTCGTCGCCCGCGCCAAGGCTGTCCTCGCCGGCTTCGACGACGTCGTCCCCGCCGCTTGCGTCCGACGCTTCCTCCGCGAACTCTGCCGCAGCAATGGTGTCGGCCGAGCCGTCGTCAGCGCTGTCGTCGTCGTCGCCGGTGCACGCTGCGAGTGCCACGACCGTGATGATGCCGAGCGCAAGCGCCCTTGTGCCGGAACGGCCGGTACCGATGATGCTCCCCATGTCGGCTTCGACGCCGACGTATGCCGGTCGGTTCCGTTCGTTACCCGATTGTCATCGATCGGCCCACGCTGGCGCGAATGCTGAGCGCATCGTGTCGAGCAGGCGTGTCGTGGTCGGTGTTGCCGCGCCCGGTTGCCACAACATCGAGATACCGGCGGGAACCGACGGTTCGAGTGGCCGTGAGGTGAGGCCGTCGAGGTGCAGCTGCGTCGCCGCTGATGGAGCGAGACCGACGCCCAGGCCCGCACGGGCGAAGCTCATCATGGATTCGAGATGGTCGACTTCCATCGCGATCTGGTGCTCGACCTGGTGCTCGTTGCTGAGCCGGTTCACGAGCTGATGCACACATGGTTCACGATCGCGGGTCATCAACAGCAGCGGCTGGCGGAGCACGTCGGACGCCGGAATGCGATTGTACTCAGCGAACTCATGGTCGGTGGGGTGGAGTACGTGCAGTTCGTCGGGCGCGACGATCTCCGAGTGCACCGGCTCGGGCCCGCCGGGCAGAATCCCGAACCCGACATCGATGGTCCCTGCCCGCAGCTGCTCGATCTGCTCTGCCGTTCCGAGGTGTTCCAGCTCGACAGCCACGTCGGGATATCGCTTCGCGAACTCGGCCACCGCCGACGCGAGGCCGCCGAGTGAACAGACGGCGGTGTACCCGACGCGCACGCGGCCGCGCACACCCGCCTGCGTGTCGAGCGCGCGCGACGACGCCCGATCCAGGCGGCGGAGGATGTCGTGCGCGTCCGCAAGGTACGACTGCCCTGCCGCTGTCAATCGCACCGTGCGGCTCGACCGGTCGAACAGCGCTGCACCGAGCTCGCGCTCAAGCGTGCGAATCGTCTGGCTCACTGCCGGTTGCGCCACGTGCAACCGATCGGCGGCGCGACCGAAGTGCAACTCGTCGGCGACGACGACGAACGTCTCGAGGTGACGAACGTTGACCATCGACTGATGATAATCAAACGCTTATCAATGCGACTGCGAATTCGTCTTGTTTCAATCGACTCGCGCCTGCAGCCTGAGGGCGTGGCACCAACAGATGAACTCCCACGGCGAAGCGGAGTGCGACCGGCGACGACGGCGACCAATCCGCACACACAACTCGATCAGAACGCGCCGGTCGCCATGCACCAGCGCGTCGCCGAGTTGATGTTCGGCCTCTCGTGTGTCGTCGAGACCCCCTCGTTGATCTCGGTGCCGGGCGCCCGCGCGGCATGGCTCGACGACGGCTGTGCCGCCGGACCACCGGACGCCTTCATGATCGAGCGGGAGTTCTGCCATCTGCATCCACCACGCGACGGCAGCTTGCACCTCAACCTGCCCCTCGACATCGGGAGCCACGCCATCGAGCGCGGATGGGCGGAGCAGCATCCACTGGTGGCCCGAGGGATCGTGCCGCCCACCGTGGTGATGGTGTACGGACCGCGCAACGACGAGGAGTTCGACGTCGTCCGCCGCCTCGTCGAGGCGTCACATCGGTTCGCCCACCCTGCCACGTAGCTCGGCAGGAGTGCTCGTAGGGGCAGGGGCTAGTCGGTGAGCTCGCCGAGACTGAGGTCGTCGTACGCGTTCTCCGGGTTGGCGCGCACGGCCTCGTCGAGTGCATGCGCGTCGTCGCCCACCAGGATCCGCCATCGCTCGTCGCGCACGCCCTGGAGGATCACTGCGGCGGCTTCGTCTGCAGTCATTGGCGCATTCGCCTCGAACAGCGCAGCCATCTCCTCGGCGAGCCGCCGGTCGTCGTCGGTCATGTCGTCGAGGTTCATCCCGCCGAAGCGCATGGAGTTCTGCACGATCGATGTGCCGATGTGCCCAGGCATGACCACGGAGGCCTTGACGTGCGGAGCGTTGATCCGCAGGTCGGTGATCAATGCCTCGGTGAATCCCTTCACTGCGAACTTCGCAGCGGAGTACGCCGTGTGCGGCCGCTCGGGGCCGAGGCTGGCCCAGAACCCGTTGACGCTCGACGTGTTGACGATGTGCCCTTCGTCGGACGCGGCGAGGAGCGGGAGAAAGACGCGTGCTCCCAGGTAGACCCCGCCCCAGCACACGTTGAACGTTCGCTCCCACGAGTCGCGGGTGGCGGTGAACATGCTGCCGCCACCGCCGATGCCGGCGTTGTTGAACAACAGGTGGATGTGGTCGGTGTCGTGCTGCTCGAGTATCTCGTCGCGGAACCGAACGAGCGCCTCCTCGTCGGCGACGTCGGCCCGATGCGCCGTGACGCGCACGTTCGGGGCTGCCTCGGCGGCCGCGGCGCGGGTGGCGGCGAGGTTGTCCTCGGCGAGGTCACAGGTGGCCACGTGGCATCCGGCGGCAGCGAGTTGGGTCACGAGGGCGCGACCCATCCCCGTGCCGCCGCCGGTGACGACCGCGATCTTGTCGGTGAAGTCCTGCATCGAGCGAGCGGCCTCAGCCGTTCTTTGGCAGATCGTTGAACGGGATATCGCGGGTGTCGCCCGGCTCCTTCGGCAGACCGAGGGCTCGCTCGCCGATGATGTTCTTCTGGATCTGGTCGGTGCCGCCGTAGATCGGCGGTGCTTGGGCGTACAGGGCCGTGCCGGTGACCATCGCCAGCATCGGGTCGCCGGTCGCCTCGTCGAGCGACGTGCGTTGCTCGTCGGTGTACGCGTGCAGCGTGCCGGAGGCTCCCACGATGCGCAGGCCGAGATCGCGCGACAGCCGCACAACATCGCTCATCAGCAGCTTGGAGATGTTGGCCATGCCGGGGATGTCTTCGCCCGCCGCACGCGCGGCCTTGACCCTTGCGGCGTTCCACGCGCCAACGGTCTCCAACGTGTGGAGGCGGGCGATGTCTTGACGAATCGACGGATCGTCGCCGACGCCGCGACCGTTGGCGAGTCCGGCATACATCTTCGACTGCGATCGGCGGGCGGCGCCGGTGGCCGGACGGCGTCCTGCCGGCGCCTTCGCGATGTCGCCAACTCGGCGGCCGAGTTGCCCAGCGATCGTGCCCGGCAGCGCCCCGGTGGCGGCGCCACCGCCACCGGCACCAAGCCCAGCCCGCTCGTTCTGCAACGTGGTGTTGGCGACGCGCCAACCGTCGTTGACGTCGCCGATCACCGCATCGGCCGGCACTCGGGCATCGGTGAGGAACACCTCGTTGAACAGCGCATGCCCGGTGAGTTCACGCAGCGGACGGATCTCCACACCGGGCTGGTCCATGTCGATCGCCATCCAAGAGATCCCGCGGTGCTTCGGAGCGGTCGGGTTGGTGCGGGCGATCAACATGCCGACGTCGGCCATGTGGCCCGCCGACGTCCACACCTTCTGACCGTTGACGATCCACTCCTCGCCGTCGAGCTCTGCACGGCACGACAACCCGGCGAGGTCGGAGCCAGCACCGGGCTCGCTGAACAGCTGGCACCACGCCTTCTGTCCGGTGACGATGTCGCGCACATACGAATCGACCTGCTCGCGCGTGCCGTGGCTGGCGATGGTCGGTGCCGCCAGCAGTAGTCCGAGTCCGCTGGGCGGACCCACGGCGCCAAAGTCGCTGATCGCCCGATGAACGGCTGTGGCGTCGGCGCGTGACAGGCCGTGCCCGTACCGGTCGGCAGGGAGGTTGGGCGCCGACCACCCAGCCAGGCCGAGCCGTTCCCACCACTCGGCGAGGGTCAAATCGGGATCCCAATTCTCCTCGAGCCAGGCGGTCACCGCGGCGACGGGATCGACATCGTCGCTGGGTGACGTGGTGGGCGCGGCCTCGGTCGTGCTCATAGCAGGAGTGTGCCACCGACGCGTGCTGAGACTCCGCTCGGAGCGCCCGGGCGCCTCGGGACCAACGCAGCGGCCGCTCACCCAGCGGGGCACGCGATCTCGCCACAGGGGAACCGCATTTCCTGGAAAAGGGAGAAAACATCGATCCCCCATTTGTTGGGAAATGCCGTTTTCCTGGATCGAGATCGACGTTGGTCAGGCCGATCGAAACCGCTGCTAGACGTCTACCGGAACCGCGTGTCGCAACTGACTGCGGACGAATGACGTCTGCTGGTGAACGACGTTCCCCGGACAATTGCTTCTATTTGGGTGAGTGCTCGGAATGCACATAGGTGGCACATAGGTGGATCGGCGCACGATGTTTTCGGCACCGATCACCGATCAAACGAAAGGAAGTGTGTCATGTCCCCGCCCGCCGACTCCTCGACCACTCATCGCCCCGGCGCCAAGCGCCGTTTCCGGGCCACCGCCCCGCTCGCCTCGGCCGCCGCAATTGTCGGGCTCGTCGCATCCGCTTGTTCGGCGGGCACCACCAACGTTGCGCTCAACGGCGCCGGTGCCTCGACGCAATCACCAGTCACCACCGCATGGCAGCCCGGCTATACCGCGTACTCCGGCGCAGAACTCGACTACACCGCGGTCGGTTCGGGCACTGGGCGAGAAATGTTCCTCGCTGGGGACGTTGACTTCGTCGGCACCGACAGCTATCTCACAGAGGAAGAGCGAGCGATCGCCCAGGGCACGTGCCCTGGTCCGCTGGGGGCAGTCAACGTGCCGACCTATCTGTCGTCGATCGGTCTGGCCTACAACCTGCCGTCGCTCGAGGGTGAGCAGCTCAATCTGAGCGCCGACGTCATCGCTGGGATCTTCAGTGGTGACATCACCAATTGGAGCGACCCGGCGATCGTCGCGGACAACCCCGGTGTGGAACTGCCTGATCTCGCCATCGTTCCTGTGCATCGCTTCGACAGCAGCGGCACGACCGAGAACTTCACCGAGTACCTTGCGGCGGCGGCGCCGAACGCGTGGACGTACGGTGAGTTCTCGAATTGGGCCGAGAACGGACCGGCCGGAGAGAGTGCGGTCTACAGCGGCGGCGCGGCGCAGGTCGTTGGTGCCGCCGAGGGATCGATCGGCTACGTCGACGTCGCTCAGGCTGGCGGCCTCCCGGTTGCCGCAATCGAGGCCGGCGACGGGTTCGTGCTGCCGACCGACGAGTCGGTAATCGAGGCCTTCGAAGCAGCCGACGCGGTCTACCCGGGCGACGCCCTCGACTTCGCCGTCGACTTCGATCGGACGCCCGAGTCGGCTACGGCCTACCCGCTGGCGATGCTGAGCTACACGGTGGTCTGCCTGCAGTACGACGACGTGACCACCGCCGATCTCGTCGGCTCGTACCTCTACTATTCGCAGACCGAGGAGGCCCAGCGCGTTGCGGCGGAAATCGCAGGTGCTGTACCGCTCGACGAGGCGACGGTCAACCGTATCTATGCTGTCAGCACGTCGATCGGTGTGCCGGGTGGGCGGACGCCGAAGGACCCGATTGCCTGACCGCTCCCGAAACAACCTCGCTGTGGCACCGCACGTCGTGCGGTGCCGGTTGCGTCTGCGGTGACGGTTGCGTCTGGGTCGTGATCCGTCGGGTTACTCCGCGGTGTATTCGTGCCGCTCCACGAGCACGAGCCAGTTTCCGGAGTTGTCGCGCAGCACCGCTTCGACCCCGTACGGCCGCTGTGCCGGCTCTTGAATGAACGTCACGCCCCGCTCCACGAGCTGCTGGTGAGTGGCGTGGCAGTCGTCGGTCTGGAGGCCCACGGCGCTGAGCGAGCCCTTGTCGAGCATCCGTTGCATCGCTGCGGCATCCTCGTCGTCGAGCGGCGGACCTGGCTTCATCAGTGTCAACTCGAGCTCGGGTTGCGACGGATGGCGCACCGTGACCCAGCGGTATCCGTCGCCCATCGTGACGTCGGAGGCCTCCTCGAATCCGAGCTTGTCGATGTAGAACGCCTTCGACTCGTCGTGGTCGTTGACCCACACGGTCGAAAGGGACACGTTGGTGATCATCGGGCCAACCTACGCACGGGTCACCGGGTGGTGCTTCTCCGAGATTGCGCCGTTGTCGAGAGCCCGATCGTGTGACGGCCAGCGGTCGATGCCGCGCATGAACAGGAAGCACCCTGGGATGTGCTGCCCGCCGCTCGTCGCCCACCGTTGGCGATAGGCGAGCGGACTCACCCCGACGAGTGCGGTGAACCGCGACGAGAACGACCCGAGGCTGGAGAAGCCGACCATCGTTGCCACCTCGGTGACCGTGAGGTTGGCTGATCGCAGCAGATCTTGGGCGCGCTCGATGCGCCGCCGGGTCACGTACCGCATCGGGGTCTCGCCGTAGGTGTCGCGAAACCGACGGACGAAGTGGTACTTCGACACCGCCGCGGCTGCCGCCAGTGCATCGAGATCCAGTGGTCGGTCGTAGGCGCGATCGGCGAGATCGCGGGCCTGGCGAAGATGGACGAGCAGCGTGTCGCTCATGACGGGTCGATGGTCGCGTAGTGAACCGGAACCTGTCGACCACACTGGTCGTGTGCAGTACCCGACTGACATTCTCGACGACGACGACCTGACGCGTCGCGGCCCGAGTTACCCCGACGTCGACGTGCGCCAGGGCCTGGTGGTGGTCGATCGGGCGAGCGGCTTCAGTGGACGCGTGGTGCGTTGGTCGGCCGAGGCGGTCACGCTGCAGAACGACGGCCACCATCAACGGCACTTCGGATGGAAGCCCGGTGGGTTCATCGTCGACGGCGCGGCGACGACCTTGCGGCGTCCCGTTCCGCAGGCCCGGTCGGTGATACCCGAGGTGACGGCATCGGGATCCGTGGCAGCTGCACCGGGACCGGCGCGCGTTGCGGCCGCCAGCCGTATCTGGGTCGAGGGCCGCCACGACGCCGAATTGCTCGAGCTGGTGTGGGGCGACGATCTACGCGAGTTGGGATTGGTGGTCGAGCCGCTGCACGGTGCCGACGACCTGGGTGCTGCGGTGCGCGAGTTCCGGCCGGGCCCCGATCGGCGCCTCGGCGTCCTGCTCGACCACCTGGTGCCTGGGTCGAAGGAGTCGCGCATCGCTGCGACCGTCAGCGATTCTCATGTGTTGATCACCGGGCACCCATTCGTCGACGTGTGGGCTGGTGTCCGGCCGGAGGCCGTCGGCATCGTTGCCTGGCCGGATGTGCCCCGCAGCGACGTGCCGTGGAAGGAAGCGGTGTGTGCGGAACTCGGGGTGCCGTTCGAGGGCTTCTGGCCGCGCGTGCGAAACTCGGTTTCTACCTATGCCGATCTGCGGCCGGAGTTGGTCGGCGCGGTCGAGCAGCTGATCGACTTCGTCAGCGTGAGTTGATGCCCCACGCGTGCCGGGCGTGCTCGATCGAGGTCGCGGGCTCGTCGTGCACGAGGTGGCCGATCGGTTCGGAGCCCATCCACCGCTCGTCGATCGGGTCGCCGGCCGGCTGGAACCGCGTGTCACAGCTCAGCCGGTAGCGCCCGGTGGTGTTCGTCGTCGAGGCGTGCATCGTGAACATCGTGAACACGAGTACGTCACCGGGTTCGAACGTCGAGGTTGCCCAGCGCCCTCCGAAGTCCGCCGTCACCGTCGGCGGATCGTCGGTCAGCCAACCCTCGACGTTGTCACGATCCACGTCCATCTGACCGTAGGTCGAGCGCACGCGCTGGTACTCTTCGCTGCGATGTGAACTCGGCACGATGGCCAACGATCCGTCCTGCGGCGTGATCGTCCCGAGCGGAATCCAGGTGGTGAGCAGCCGGTCGGACCCGCGGTTCATGAACACCGCGTCGAGGTGGGCGCCGGTCAGCTCGCCGGTGCCGACGGGCCGTAGCCACTTGAAGTCGAGGGTGGTCGCCGGCTCGTCGAACAGCTCGCTGAAGAGCTCGAACAACGCTGGTGATTCGAGCGCTGCCAGCACGTCGGGGTGGTGCGTCACCGGCCGGTGCCCGAGCAGTTCGATCGGATCCGGCGTCGACCCGATCGCCAGTTCGGCGGTTCGTGTGCCGTCGACCATGTCCGCCGCGACGAGCGCCTCGGCGATGCGCGCACGCGCCCGCACCACCGTCGGCGGTTCGATCAACCGCCGGACGAGGAGGTAGCCGTCATCCGCGAGCTGAATGCGACGGTCACTGGGATCCGGCGGCGCGTCACGAAGTTCGCCCAGTTCGGGGCCCGGCCACTCGACGTGGCGGGACCCGAACTCGACGAGCATGCGATCAGACGAAGGCGCTGGCGAACACCAGGCTGACGATCGTCATGACCTTCAGCAAGATGTTCATCGACGGGCCAGAAGTGTCCTTGAACGGGTCGCCGACCGTGTCGCCGACCACCGCAGCCTTGTGCGGCTCGGAACCCTTGCCGCCGTAGTGGCCGGCCTCGATGTACTTCTTGGCGTTGTCCCAGGCACCGCCCGAGTTGGCCATGAAGATGGCCAAAGCGAACCCGGTGACCAGCGCGCCGGCGAGCAGTCCGCCGAGCGCATCGACGGAGATGAACCCGACGACGAGCGGCACGACGACGGCGAGCAGGCCGGGAATGATCATCTCGCGCAATGAGGCCTCGGTGGAGATCGCGACACACGTCGCCGAGTCGGGGGCGACGCCCTCCTTGCCTTCGCGCAGCCCGGGAATCTCGCGGAACTGGCGGCGGACCTCCTCGATCATCTTCTGCGCGGCGCGGCCGACCGCGTCGATCGTGAGCGCGGCGAAGAGGAACGGCAGTCCGGCGCCGATGAACAAGCCGATGAACACCTCGACGTCACCGACGTTCAGGTTCAGCACCTCGCCTTCGTCGCGGAGGGCGAACTCGAAACTCTTGAACAGGGCCAGCGCGGTCAGCGCCGCAGATCCAACGGCGAAGCCCTTGGCGATCGCTGCGGTGGTGTTGCCGAGCGAGTCGAGGGCATCGGTGACTTCGCGCACCGACGGGTCGAGTTCGGCCATCTCGGCGATGCCGCCGGCGTTGTCGGCGATCGGCCCGTATGCATCGACGGACACGACGGCGCCCAGCGTTGCCAGCATGCCGATGGCCGCGACCGCGATGCCGTAGATCCCGCCGAAGTTGTCCGGCGCGTCCGGGATCGTCAACTCGCCGCCCCAGAAGGCGACGCCGACACCGGCGAGGATCAAAGCAACGGATGCCGCAACGGAGATCATGCCGGTGCTGATACCGCCCAGGATCGTCGTGGCCGGACCGGTCTGGGACTGGCCGGCGATCTTCTTGACCGGTCCGTAGTGGTCGGACGTGAAGTACTCGGCGGTCTTGCCGAGGCCCCACCCGACGAGCAGACCGCCGATCACGGAGACCGCCAGGCCGATCGGGTTGTCGAACACGTCACCGTCGCTGAACAGCCAGTAGGCGACTCCGACCGTTGCGACGACGGTGATACCCATCGCGACGTTCGTGCCCCGATGCAGCGCTCGACTGAGCGCCTTGGAGTCGGTGGAATCGCCCGACCGGACGAGGAACGATCCGATGATCGAGCCAATCATGCCGACGAAGGCGATGGCGATCGGAAACATCAGCAACTCGACGGCGCCGTCGTCGCCCGCCTGCTCGGCGGTGATACCGAGGAAGAAGGCGGTCAGCGAGATCGGCGCGATGATCGATCCGGCGTACGACTCGAAGAGGTCGGCGCCCATGCCGGCCACGTCGCCCACGTTGTCGCCGACGTTGTCGGCGATGGTCGCCGGGTTGCGCGGGTCATCCTCGGGAATGCCCGCCTCGACCTTGCCGACGAGGTCGGCGCCCACGTCGGCCGCCTTGGTGTAGATGCCGCCGCCGACGCGGGAGAACAGCGCAATCGTCGACCCGCCGAGGCCGTAGGCGGTGAAGACCTGGAATGCGTCGTCGACTTCGAGCCACGTGATGAACACGAGGTAGGTCAGTACGAGTCCGAGCAGCGCCAGACCAGCGACTGAGAATCCCATCACGGCACCGCCACGGAAGGCGACCGGGAGTGCCTTGGCCGGGCCGTCCTTGGCGGCCTCGGTGGTGCGCGCATTGGCCATCGTGGCCACGGTCATGCCGGCATATCCAGCGGCGGCCGACAGCACGGCGCCGAGGACGTAGCTCACCGCGGCAAGTGGCGCGATGACGACCGCCAGCAGGATCATCAAGAGCACGGCGAAGACGCCGACCCATTGATACTCCTTCTGGAGGAAGGCGCGAGCGCCCTTCTGGATCTCCCCCATGAGGAAGACCATTCGTTCGTTGCCGGGCGGCGCAGCTTCGACGGCGCGGTAGTAGTAGCCAGCAAGCGCGAGCGCAGCGACCGCCGACACGAGCGCGAGATATGGAATGACGTCCACGGGGTGTTGCCTCCTGGGCGTGGTTCAGAGATTCGGGGCCTGCGGGCTTCCTCCCGCGGGGCCGCTCCATGATGGTCGGTGGGCGTCTGTCGATCCCAATCGGTGGATCCCGCCCGGAAGCAGCGAAACGTTCTGCGGCGCGCGTCCGTCAACCGCACTATGCAGGTAATGAGAGGGTTGCTAGACACCGATCGATCGGCCCGGCGCACCTATTGAAGAACTAGGTCGCCTCGCGTGTGCACCGGTACCGTGGTGATTCATGGCACAGACGCTCAGCCGGGGCCCGGTCTCGGGCACGGCGGTCAAGTCAACGACCAAGAAGAAACCGTTCCTGCTCGACCTGTACGGCACCGCCGTCGGCAAGAAGTACGTGATGGCGATCACCGGCCTGGTCGGCATCGGGTTCGTCCTCGTGCACATGCTCGGCAACCTGAAGCTGTACATCGGCGTCGTCGACGAGGGTGGCGTGTTGATCTACGACGCCGACTACTACGGCGAGTGGCTACGTGACCTGCTCGTGCCGTTCTTTCCGCGCACCGTGTTCTTGTGGCTGCTGCGCAGCGTGTTGATCGTGGCGCTGATCGGCCACCTCCATGCTGCGTACACGTTGACGGTGCTCAATCGCCGTGCTCGCCCTGTGAAGTACCAATCGGCACGCGACTACCAGGTGGCCAACTTCGCCAGCCGCACCATGCGCTGGACCGGCATCATCGTGCTGCTCTTCCTCGTGTGGCACCTGGCCGACTTCACCTGGGGCTGGGTCAACCCCGACTTCGTGCGTGGTGCTGTGCAGCGCAACGTGGTCGCCTCACTCGAACGGATCCCGGTCGCTGCGCTGTACATCGTGGCCAACATCGCCTTGGGCATTCACCTGTTCCATGGCACCTGGTCGTTGTTCCAGTCGATGGGCTGGAACAACCCACGCTTCAACCGCTGGCGCCGCGGCCTCGCCGCGGGCGTCGCCACACTGATCGTCGTCGGCAACGTGTCGTTCCCGGTCGCCGTCCTCGCCGGCGTCATCGAGTTCGACCCCGACGCCGTCACCTGCTGCTTGGAAGGACATTCCGAATGAGCATCACACTCGACTCCAAGACTCCCGAGGGACCACTTGCCGACAAGTGGCAGAACTTCATCGCCAACGAGAAGCTGGTCAACCCGGCCAACAAGCGCAAGTTCAAAGTCATCATCGTCGGCACCGGCCTGGCAGGCGCATCCGCCGCGGCCACGCTCGGTGAGCTCGGCTACCAGGTCGAGGCGTTCACCTTCCACGACTCGCCGCGACGGGCGCACTCGATCGCCGCCCAGGGCGGGATCAACGCGGCGAAGAACTACCAAGGCGACGGCGACTCGATCCACCGCCTGTTCTACGACACGATCAAGGGCGGCGATTTCCGCTCGCGCGAAGCCAACGTGCACCGGCTGGCCGAGGTGTCGGTCGACATCATCGACCAGATGGTCGCCCAGGGCGTGCCTTTCGCCCGTGAGTACGGCGGCCTGCTCGACAACCGCAGCTTCGGTGGTGCGCAGGTGAGCCGCACGTTCTACGCCCGCGGGCAGACTGGCCAACAGCTGCTGCTCGGTGCGTACCAGCAGCTGGCCCGCCAGATCGGTCTCGGCAACGTGAAGTTGTGGAACCGGATGGAGATGGTCGACATCGTCAACATCGACGGTCGTTGCGCCGGCATCGTGTGCCGCGACCTGATGACCGGCGAGTTCTCGTCTCATGCCGCGCATGCGGTCGTGCTGGCCACGGGTGGGTACGGCAATGCGTTCTTCCTGTCGACCAACGCGATGGCGTGCAACGTCACTGCGGCATGGCGTGCGCACCGGCGTGGTGCCGCCTTCGCCAACCCCTGCTACACCCAAATTCACCCGACCTGCATCCCGCAGGCCGACGACTTCCAGTCGAAGCTTACGCTGATGTCGGAGTCGCTGCGCAACGACGGTCGCATCTGGGTGCCGCAGAACGCCGACGAGACGCGCGCTGCCGCCGACATCCCCGACGCCGACCGCGACTACTACCTCGAGCGGATCTATCCGAGCTTCGGCAATCTCGCTCCGCGTGACGTGTCGTCGCGCGCGGCGAAACGGATGGTCGACAACGGTCAAGGTGTGGGGCCGCTGAAGAACGGCGTGTACCTCGATTTTGCCGACGCGATCGAACGGCTCGGCGAGCAGACCATCCGTGAGCGCTACGGGAACCTGTTCGACATGTACGAGCGGATCACTGGCGAGAACCCGTACCAGGAGCCGATGCGCATCTACCCGGCCAGCCACTACACCATGGGCGGGATCTGGGTCGACTACGAGCTCATGACCACGGTGCCCGGCTTGTACGCCGCCGGCGAGGCCAATTTCTCCGACCACGGCGCCAACCGCCTGGGCGCGTCGGCGTTGATGCAGGGCCTTTCCGACGGTTACTTCGTGCTGCCGTACACGATCTCGAACTATCTCGCCGAGTGGCTCAACAAGCCGATTCCCGACGAGACCCACGACGAGTTCACCAAGATCGAGTCCGAGAACCGTGACCGGTTCAAGGAGTACATGTCGATCGGCGGCACGCGTGGACCCGACTACTTCCACCGCGAGCTCGGCAAGATCATCTGGGACTACTGTGGCATGGACCGCAGCGAGGCCGGCCTCGACAAGGCGCTCAGCGAGATCCCTGCGCTGCACGCTGAGTTCAAGAAGGACCTCAAGGTCACCGGGGGCGACACCAGCGTCAACCAGACGCTGGAGAAGGCCGGCCGCGTCGACGACTTCTTCGAGCTCGGACTCCTGATGTGCAAGGACGCGCTCGTCCGCGAGGAGAGCTGCGGCGGGCACTTCCGGTCCGAGCACCAGACCGACGAAGGCGAGGCGCTGCGCAACGACGAGGAGTTCGCCCACGTCACGGCATGGGAGTGGTCGGGCGACGCGGAAGCACCGATCGAGCATCGCGAGCCCCTGAACTACGAAGAAGTCGAGTTCCAGACACGGAGTTACAAGTGACGGTCCTCACCAACATCACTCTCAAGGTCTGGCGTCAGGAGGGTCCCGACGGCCAGGGGCGGTTCGAGACTCACCAGGTACCGGAGGTCTCCGACGAGGCGTCGCTGCTCGAGATGCTCGATCTAGTCAACGAGCGGCTCGTCGAAGAGGGTCGCGAGGCGATCGTGTTCGACCACGACTGTCGCGAGGGCATCTGCGGCACGTGTTCGTTGATGATCGACGGCCGGGCGCACGGCCCCGTCACGGGCGCCGCAACGTGCCAGGTGCACATGCGGGTGTTCTCCTCGGGCGACGAGATCGTGCTCGAACCATGGCGCGCCGACGGGTTCCCGATCGTCAAGGACCTCATGGTCGACCGCGCCGCGTTCGACCGCATCGTCGAAGCGGGCGGATTCATCACGTCGCCCACCGGCGGCGCACCCGACGCCAACCTCATCCCGATTCCCAAGCCCGTCGCCGACGCCTCGATGGACGCCGCGGCGTGCATCGGGTGTGGTGCCTGTGTTGCGGCGTGCCCGAATGGCGCAGCGAGCCTGTTCACGTCGGCGAAGCTGGCGCATCTCAACCTCCTACCGCAGGGTCAGGCCGAGAAGTACAAGCGCACCGAGGCGATGGTCGAGATGATGGACGACCACTTCGGATCGTGCACCAATCACGGCGAGTGTGAATCGGCGTGCCCGAAGGAAATCTCGATCGACAACATCGCGTTGATGAACTCTGACTACCTCACGTCGAAGTTCAAGAACCGCAAGAAGCTGTCGCGCTGATCAGCTGCGGGCACGGGTTGCGTAACGGTTGGTCGCCATCGGCGTCAAGGCGACCGTTGGCGTCGTCAACGTGAGTGTGAGCGACAGTTCCTCGCCGTAGGCCAACGGGGGTACCTCGAACTGCACGCGTCCCACCAGCACAACGTCGTCGCCAGCGACCTCACCGCCGAATCGCCACCGCCGCGTTCCGTGCGGCCAGGTGAGCACCGCCTCGACGGTCGCATCCGTTACCGGAGTGCGCGTGTCATTCACTGCGTGCACGTCGAGGCTCGCGCGGCGGCCGCGCACCGGGGCGGTCGGAAGCGGTTCGGCAACGACGATCACCGGGGCGCACGCAGCACGCACCGTGTCGTAGGCCGCCTTGTGGTTTCCGTCGACGTCGATCAGTCCGAACCCGATCGCCGCGGTGTCGTGCAATGAGGTGAACGTGAACCCGCCCGTCGGTCGATACTTCAGGCGACGGAGCACTTCGATCTGGCGACGGAGGAGTTCAGCTTGGTAGGCCTGTGTGGCGTTTCGCCACTCGGCGTCGGTCGTGAACCCTGCTGGGTCGAAGTGCTGGGCGAGCAGGGCTGTGCCCGGGGCGGTGCTATCGGCCAGGTCGCGGCGCGTGGTGGTCCCGCCCGCGGATGCTGCACCGAACTCGCTGACGAATCGAACACTGCGCGGTTGACGCCGGGCACGCCGAGCCAGGTCGTCGATCGCGCCGTAGCCCCATCCGTACGACAGGTGACTGTCGGTGCCGTCCAGCTGTGGCAGGTGCGCGGCGACGCCGCTGTGGGCAACGGTGAGCCGACTTGGGTCGGCGCTGTCGAACGCTCGCTTCACCCATCGGTCGAGCACCGACTTGTTCCACGACGGGAGCTGTTGGGCAGTTGCTGCAGTGAGCCGTCGACGAAGTCCCTCACGCTGTTCGCCGGTCGGTTGAGCGGCCGGGTCGTTGTGCGCGTTCCACAGGACGATCGACGGATGGTGAGCGAGATGGTCGACGGCGGCCCGCGCCTGTGCCACCGCCTGGCCGCGCACACTGCGCGCGTGGCCCCACTGCAGTGGGAAGTCCTGCAACACGACGATCCCGTGCTCGTCGGCCGCGGAGTACCAGGCTCGATCGGCGACGTGTCCGAGAATGCGCCATGCGTCGAGCCCGAGCGCCGCGGTCGTTCGTGCGGCGTGGTCGGCCGCATGAGGATCGGTGAGTCGGGTGGTCTGCGGGGCGACCGCAACACCTTTCAAGAAAATGCGTTCGCCATTGATCGAGCACACCCAGTTGTCCCAGTCGATCTGCCGCAGACCGGTTCGCCGCTGTCGGCGATCGCTGACCTCGTCATCGACGACGACCTCGACGGTCACGGTGGCCAGCGCCTGGTCGCCGATCGCTCGGGGCCACCACAACGTCGGGTCGGTGATGTCGATCGTCCACTCGATCTCGTTCGTCCCGGCGGCAAGCGTGAACGACTGCTCCGCGCCGGTGTCGGCGGCGCCAGTAACGGAGGTGCGCACGACAACCTGACGCTGATCGTCGCTGTCGACGCGGGCGACGAGCCGCAGGTGGGCACGTCGATGATCGGCATCGCGACAGATCACACGGAGTCGATCGATACGCACGGGCCCGGTCTCGTGCATCACGACCGGTCGCCACAATCCGCCGGGGTTTGGCGCATCGATGTTGGGTTGCAGCACGCCGGTCAGGTTGCGGCGGCCGCGCGCCCCCGGGGGCGCGCACGGCACCACGACGGCGACGGTGTGGGCGGCGGTG
>JBCCVW010000044.1:0-26446 GCA_039194665.1 Actinomycetota bacterium | reverse complement strand
GGGCTAGTTCCTTCTCCTTAAGGTCCAGCACAGTCTTGATTGCGAGATATTCATCCCAGGCCTCATCTCCTCTCTCGTTGACCTCCTTGATGAGATCCTTGATCAGGTCTTGTCCCGAGAGGGCAAGCGCAAACCCGAGGAACCCGGCGCTACTGACGGCGTACACCGGGTTGATCCCGATCAGGTCGAGCGCCACCAGTCCGGCGATAACGACGATCACGACGGTGACGAGATGGCCGAAGATCCGCGCCACCGCGTCAGCGCGTTGACGACGCCGCGCGTCGCCGTGGCCGTCGTCGCCGAGGCGATCGAGCCGCACGCGCCACGTGGACCCGCCCCGGCGGGCACGGCGCACGGCGCGACGAGTGGCCCACCGGATCGCCCGACGTGCGGCCCACGCCACCGCGAGGGCAACAACGAACACGACCAGCGCTTCGAGACCGAGCGTCAGTTCCGACAACACGACGGCAAACATGACGACATCATGACGTTTCGTAACGCGATTGACACATCACGACCATCTTTTGCTGTGTGTGTTGGTGTGTTGCGCCGGTCACGTTGCGCCGCCGCTCCCTCGACGACGTCGTCGCGAACGGCTGTTCACCCTGCTCATTGGGCCCGCGTTGCCCTCCTACCTACCGGTAGGTAGAGTCATGTGCTGTGAGTCAGCGTCCTGCCGATGTCGACCTCCTGCACGAGTTGGAGCCAGTCGCCGAGCAGCTGCTCGAGCGTCACCTGCGCACCTCCAAGGAGTGGTTTCCGCACGAATACGTGCCCTACAGCCGGGGCCGCGACCACGTCGCCGGACACGAGTGGTCCGCCGACGACGCCGACCTCGCCGGACACGAGATCGGCCCGGAGGTGCGCAGCGCGCTGCTCGTGAACTTGCTCACCGAAGACAACCTGCCGTACTACTTCCGTTCGGTTGAGCAGATGTTCGGTGCCGACGGCGCGTGGGGCACGTGGGTGCGGCGCTGGACCGCCGAAGAGGGCCGCCATTCAATGGCCATCTACGGCTACTTGATGACCACCCGGGCGATCGACCCAGTCGAACTCGAGCGGTCGCGGATGGCCCAAGTATCGGGCGGCGAGACGCCCGACCCCCCGCTGCACGAGGGCTTCATCTACCTCGCGCTGCAAGAGCTGGCGACGAGAATCGCGCACCGCAATACCGGCGCCCAGCTCGGCGATCCCGTCGGCTACGAGGTGATGAAGCGCGTGGGGAGCGACGAGAACCTGCACCAGCTGTTCTACCGCGACCTCGCGGCCGCCGCCATCGAGGCCGACCCCAATGCGATGATGATCGCGATGGACAACCAGGTACGGCACTTCAAAATGCCGGGCACTGGCATTCCCAACTTCGATCACCACGCAGCGCTCATCGCCAAGGCCGGGATTTACGACCTCCAGGTGCACCACGAGCAGATCATCGTGCCGGTCGTCCTCCGCCAGTGGGACGCCGCCAACATCACCGGACTCACCGGTGACGGCGCGAAGGCCCAAGAGCGACTGATGAAGCGACTCGCCACGAGCGAACGCGTGGCCAAGCGGTTCGCTGAGAAACGCGCCGCCTCGCTGCAACCGGCCTGACCACCCGGCGGGTGCCGCCGCAAGCTACGTCGCCAACGTCGACGCGGCCACGAGGAGCCCGCTGACCACGGCTGCCGACACCAACACCATGGCTTCAATGCTCAGGGTGCGCCGCGCAATGACCTCTGCGTCGACTGCACCGGCCTCGAGCCGCGGCAGCACGGCGAAGTGGTTGTACGCACCGATCGCCACGGCCACCACCACGAGGCCAAGCTTCACCGCCAGCAGTCGCCCCCAGTCGGTGTCGAGGTAGCCGGCGACATCGCTGTCGATCATCAGCGCCATGGCGATGCCCGCAATGGCGGCGAGGGCAAGTGCAACCATCGCGATCACGGAGAAGCGCAGCGTCATCTCAGCGGCAGCGCTCGGCGCGGCGGCGCGATGACGCCGCCACAACAGCAACGCAAGCGCGACCACGCCGCCTGCCCAGACGGCCGCGGCCAACACGTGCAGCACGCTCGATGTGGCGTGCAGCCATCGTGGTCCCTCGCTCAGCGTGTGTCCATCGAAGGCGAACGACAACGCGATCACGGCCGCGCCGATGATGCCGACGGCGTTCGCCGCGGATGGCCGCCAGCGTGCGGCGGATGACGGGGCGTACGTGGCCGAGCTGGACAACTCGGCGTCGGCCACGGCTGCCGAGAGCGCGGTGGGTCGCGGTCGGGCAACGAACGCCCCGAGGCCAACCGTCAGCGCAATGCCGCCGACGATGCGGGCCACCGCGGCCCGCCCGCCCGACTCCCCGAGCGCATCACCGACCGAGCCAAACGCCGAGCCCAGGCCGAACAACTCGACCGCCGCGCCGAGGGCCACCAGTGCGGCAACGATGCGTACGGCGGTCGCCAGCATCCCCAGGTCGGCGACACGACCGGCGAACGACGTGGCCGCAAACACCAAGAGGCCGAGAACGACGACCGCCGCGGGGAAGGCGACCATCCGGCCGATGTCGGCTGCGGTCGAGTTGTCGGTCACTCCGGTATCGAGTGTCGGCGCGGCCGGTGGCGGCTCGGCACCCGGCACGGCAGCGAGATCCGATTCGTCTTCGGACCGGTCGGGCACCGTTCCCGACGCTGGTGCGGTGGACGGTGGAGCCGCGACGGTGGTGTCAGTCGCCGCGCTGTTGGGCGGCACCGTGCTCACAGGGGCTGGGTCGGCGGGGGCCGTGGTGCCGGGTGCTGTGATGACGGTCGTCGCCGGGACGGTGGTGGCTGGCGCGGTCGTCGCCGGCGGCGGCGTCACCGCGAAGCTGAACGATCCGTCGATCACGTGACCGTCGGCCGATCGCACCTGCCATGCGAGGGCGTACGGGCCAGCCGGCAAGGGCGGATCGAAACGGGCGACGATGGTGGTGGGCGCGATCGACTCGATCGACGCGGCGACCTGTGTCGCCTCGTCGGCGCTGGCGACGGCCACGCCGTCCTCGATCGGCGACGCGTCACCGGAGAACGTGAGCACCACCTCTGCGAGCGGTCCCTCGACCGTCGCCCCGTCAGCTGGTGTCGACGACTCCAGTCCGGTGTGCGCATGCGCGCTCGTGGACATCAGCCAGAGGGCCGCGGCCACGATCGCCGACACCGCCACAAACGTGCGCTTCACCCCACCAGTGTGCCAGCGACACCGCGCGGCGCACGGGCGCACGTGGCAGCTGGTCAATCGCGGTCGTCGAGATAGGTCAGCACGGCGAGGACTCGGCGGTGGGCGTGCTCGACTTGTTCGAGATCGAGCTTGGTGAACACGTTGGAGATGTGTTTCTCCACGGCGCCGAGCGACACGATGAGCCGTTCGGCGATGCCGGCGTTCGATAACCCTTCCGCCATCAGCTCGAGCACTTCTCGCTCGCGCGGCGTCAGCCGGTCGAGTTCAGACGTGCGCGAGCTGCGGCCGAGCAGTTGCCGCACCACTTCACCGTCGACTGCGCTCCCACCGGCGGCCACCCGGCGCACCGCAGCAACGAATTCGTCGATGTCGACGACGCGGTCCTTCAACAGGTACCCGACACCCTCGGTGTCGCCGGCCAACAGCTCGGTGGCGTAGTGCTCTTCGACATACTGCGACAGCACAAGCACCGCCACCTCACGATGGGTGCGACGGATCTCGACGGCGGCGCGGATCCCTTCGTCGGTGTGTGTCGGCGGCATCCGTACGTCGACGAGCGCCACGTCCGGACGATGCTCGGCCACTGCAGCAACCAGCGCTTCGCCATCACCCACGGCGGCGACCACGTCGATGCCCGCATCGGCGAGCAACCGTACGACGCCGTCGCGCAGCAGTACCGAGTCGTCGGCGACAACGGCGGTGAGCTCACTCATCCGTCGACTCCGACGAGACCACCCCGCCAATGGGCACTGTCGCCACGACCTCGGTGGGTCCGCCCTTCGGCGAACGCACATCGAATCTGCCGTCGACACCCTCCACCCGTGCACGCATCCCCGCCATGCCGCTGCCACCCGCTGGATTGGCCCCACCCCGGCCGTCGTCGCGCACCTCGACCACCAGCGCCGCCCGCGGTGTTTCCACGCGCGAGATGCGCACCGACCCGCCGCGGGCGCGAGAGTGCTTGTACACGTTGGCCACCGCTTCGTTCACGACGTAGTACGCGGTGGTCGCGACGTCGTCGGGGAGTTCGGCCGGTTCGACGCCATCGAGATCGACGTCGACGGTGATCGGGATGGGACCGCCGGCGACCACCGACGACAGCGCCGCGTCGAGTCCACGATCGCCGAGTACGGATGGATGCAACCCGCGCCCGATCAGCCGCAACTCCCCGATCGAGTCACGCAGCTTGTCGCGGGCCTCGTCGAGCAGGGCGCGCGCCTCGGCGGGTTCTGCATCGACCCGCCCGGCAGCCCGGCCGATGTCGATCCCGATGGCCACCAACTGCTGCTGGACACCATCGTGCAGGTTGCGCTCGATGCGTCGGCGCTCGGCGGCGACCGCGTCGAGAATCGCTTGGCGTTGCCCCGACAACTCATCGACGCGCTGTTGCAGCTCCTCGCTCGAGTCGGGTCCGAGGAACCACGCCACGTAGCGATGTGCGACACCGGCCACGGCGACCGACAGTCGGGCGACGCCACCGGCGACGAGCACGGCCAGGATCAGGCCGAGCAGCCAGATCCCAGCAGGAAGTTGGGCGACGAGCCCCCAGGGCACCATCGCCACGCCGAACAACACCGGCATGGCGATCAGGCTGGCCATCACGAAGGCGACCTGGCGCCAGCGCGTTGGGTCGCTCAGCGGGGCGACCGTGCGACGCCACCAGGACACACCAGTCGGTCGTGGTCGCATCGGCCGGGGTGGGATCGGTGCGCCGATCCACGTGGCCCGAGCGCGTTCGATGCGGGCGAGACCATTGATCACACCGAACGCCAGCGGCACGAGCACCAGCCCGACAACGACGAGCGACAACGAGAAGGTGAGACCGATGACCGCCACCGTGACGACGAACATCAGCGGTGCCCACACGACGCCGACGAACAGGTAACCAACGGCCACCCACGTACGAGCTTCGATCACTGGGCGCAGCCACCACTCGGCCCACTCGCGCGGCGTGCGTCCACGGCCCGGTGATGGCGACTTCGAGGATGACTCGCCCGCGGTGCCAGGTGCCGGCCACGACGACGTAGCCGCCGAGCGACCGGTCGCCGCCGATGCGGCCGGCGGCTCGACCGTGGGAGTCTCTGGGGAAGGGGTCATGACGTCCTCAGCGTTTCGGCGAGCGTACGCCGTCCGACCTGGCGAACGACCACGGCGGCCAGCGCGACACAACCCACGAGCACCACCGCCACGGCAACGGGGACGGCCCCGGTCGCATAGGTGAAGCCGATCTCAACGGCATCGGCAGCTTCGAACGACTGCGCGATAGCGAGTGCGCCGACGTATCCGAGGGCCAGTCCGGCGAGGATGCCGATGGCCGCCAGCGGCAGGAGTTCACCGAGCACCACCCGCCGGATGTCGCCGCGACGGGCGCCGATCGCTTGCATCGCGGCCACCTGATGTCGTCGCTCGTACACGCTCACCGCCAGACCGGACGCAACGGCAAGGCCAGCGACCGACACGACGACCACACCGATCGCGCCGAAGATCAGGAGGATCGCGTTGCGGCTGGTCTCGTCGTCGGTGAGGTCGACGAAGCGGTCGGTGATGACGACGCCGTCAGGTGTGGCCACCGGTTCCTCGTCGAGTGAGAACAGGACGTTGCCGGCCTCGGGGCGTCCGAGGTCTGCGGCCAGCGTGGCCGTCGGCACGAACACCGACCGACCGCGCTCGCGGTGCAGGCCCACCACGTCGTAGCTGGTGGTGCCCGAGGCCACCTCGACCTCGATGCGATCGCCGACATCGATGCCGACGCGTGAGGCGAAGCCCTCCGACACGACCGCCTCACGGCCATCGGCAAACCACGTGCCGACCGCGACCTGCCGATCGATCATCTCGGTGCTCGCGGCGAGGCCGCGCACGTCGATCTCCCAGTCGTCGTACAAGCCGATCGTGTCGATCGCCACCTCGGAGCGATCGTCTGCGATGTTGCGGTCGATGTCGAGGCCGCTTCCGGCGACCACGGTCTGGCTCTGCCAGTTCCACGGCTCGCTCTCTGCAGCGTTGAAGTCGTTGATCGTCGTCGCCATCGAGGCGACGATCATCAGCGCGGCGATCGCCGCAGTGATCTGGGCGGCGATCGCCACCGATCGGGCCCGGCGGTGCCATCCGTTTCGTGTGGCGATCCGGGCACGCAGTCCACCGAGGCGCACGCGAGCGAGCACGCGCTCACTCCATCGGCGACCGAACGGGTTGCCGTCACGGTCACGCAACGACTCGGCGAGCGGCGCCTTTGTGACGCGCCGGGCGGCGCGGGCCGACACCAGACGAGCACCGATCAACGCGAATAGCACGCTGCCCACGATCACCGGGATCGACACGGCGAGTCCCGGTGTGACGCCGACGAACTCTTGTAGCACCAGCCGGGCGATGACGTTGGCGACGGCGATGCCCATTGGAATGCCGATGAGCAGCCCCGCGACAGCAATCGCCATGGCGATGCGGCGGAGGCGGCGGCGCAATGCCCGCGGCCGTGCGCCGAGGGCGCCCATGACGGCAGCCTCGCGAGTTCGTTCGGTGATCAGCGTGTTGGTGGTCGATGCCAGCAAGACGAGCGCGACGATTCCGGCGACGATTCCCAGGAAGCCGATCATCACGCTGACCTGGGTGATGTCCTCCTCGATCGGGTGTTGCCCGGCGGGGATCACTTCGGGAAGGGTGGTGACGGTCACGCCGGCGGCGGCCAGGTCGGTGCGCAACTCGTCGCCGAGGGCGCGCAGCTCGTCGGTGCTGCTCGACGGTGACGTCAAGACGACGCGGTTGTACCCGTCGGTGCCGGCGATCGCTTGTGCATCGTCGAGCGCGACAAACGCGACGGGCTCGGCGGTCCAGTAGCTGCTGTTGCCGATGCCGACCACGTCGATCGTCGCCGTTGCGGCGGAACCCGCGAGCGCGATCGAGTCAGCGACGGCGATGTCGGCGGCCTCGACGAGGCGTGTGCTGGCAATGATCTCGCCGCTCGTCGACGGGAGTCGGCCGGCGTCGAGATCGATCACGTCGACGCGCTGGTTGCCGATGTCGACGCCGACCACGTCGACAACGCCGGCAGCCGGCACGTCGATGGCGGTCGCTATCTGGCCCTCGACGGCGATCACATCGTCGCGTTGTTCATACTCCGCAGCGAGGGTGGCGAGGTCGTGGTCGCCGAGCTCGGTCGTCGTCAGGACCAGCTGAGGGATCTGGTCGCGCTCACCGGCGGCGCGCAGCGACGAAGCGGCGACCGCGGGCACGGCGAGTACGCCGATCGCGCCGATCGCCAGCGCCAGCGCCAGCACGCTGGTGAGGATGCGCGCCGGGGCACGGCGCAATTCGCGCCATGCGCCGCTCATGACGCCACCGCCATTGCGGGAACAGTCAGCGTGACGTCGACCCCGGCAGCGAGGTGCCGGTGGACACGACCGTCGAGCATCTCGACAACGCGGTCCGCGCCGTCGGCGAGTTCGGCATCGTGAGTGATCATCACCACGGTGGTGCCGGTGTCGGTCAACCCGGCCAAGAGGTCGGCGACGACGTGACCCGCGGCCTGGTCGAGTGACCCGGTCGGCTCGTCGGCGACGATCAGCGGCGGCCGATTGATGATTGCCCGGGCGACGGCGACACGTTGCTGCTCGCCACCACTCAGCTGATTGGGAAGGCGCTTGGCCTTCTCCCTCAGGCCGACGGCGGCGAGCGCATCGAGCGCACGGTGCTTCCGCTCACGGCGCCCGACCGACCGGTCGGCGAGGCGGATCGCCAGCTCGACGTTTTCGCGTGCAGTGAGGGTGGGCAACAGATGGAAGTCCTGGAACACGATGCCCACGTGACGGCCACGCCACTGGGCGAGTCGGTCGCGGGACAGGCCATCGATGCGCGTACCCGCCACCTCGAGGGATCCCGACGTCGGGCGGTCGATCCCGGCGATCAATGCGCCCAACGTGGACTTGCCGGAACCCGATGGTCCGACGATGGCTACCAACTCACTCGAGCCGAGCGACAGGTCGACGTGATCGACACCGAGTTGGGCGGCGTCGCCTCGCCCCCAGCGACGGGTGAGGTCGATGGCGCGCACGAGTGGGACACGCGGGGCCGGCGAGGTACCCGGTGCGAGCGGAGAGCGGGGTGCGGTTTCCATGTCTCGATCGTGCGCTCCGCCGCACGGCGAATCGATGGAGCAGCCGGGCGTCTCGGTGGTCGGGTTATCCCCACCGCCCGAGCACCAAGGATTCTCGGCGTCGACAGTTGCGGATACCGCGAATACGGACGCCGAGAAGCGGCAGCACCGACGTCAGCAACGCAGAGCCCACGTTCTCGGCGTCGACAGTTGCGGATACCACCAGTACGAACACCGAGAAGCGGCACCGGGTGGAAGACGCCGAGAAGCGGCACCGGGTGGGAGACGTCGCGTCCGCTCGGCAGACTGCCAACATGGCCCGGCTGTTCGTGGCGATCTGGCCGCCCGATCACGTTCTCGATGCGTTGGGCGATCTCCCGCAACCGCGCGACCAAGGGGTGCGTTGGGTCGATCGCGAGAAGCGCCACATCACGCTGCGTTTCTTCCGCGATGCCGACGCCGATGCGCTCATCGATGTGCTCGATCACGCCGAACTGCCGTCGGCGACGGCACTCCTCGGTCCATCGATCGATGTGCTCAGCGAGCGCTCACTCGTGATACCGGTCCGCGGCGTCGACGAACTCGCGGCCGTGGTTGGCCAGGCGACCCGCCGCGAGGAGGCACCGAAGCGGCGGTTCTACGGGCATCTCACCATGGCCCGGCTGGCCCGCCGCGCTCGCCCGCAGCGCAGCGTGGGCATCCGCGTCAGCACATCCTTCGCCGTCAACCGCGTCGCCCTCGTGCACAGCGACTTGCGGCCCGACGGCGCGGTATATGCGACGCTCGCCGAGTGGCCGACCCACTGAACGCGCCGGCGCGCACGTCGCAGGTTCGCCAGGCCCGCGCTACGGCAGCTCACGGGGCCGGCCAACCGCAGCATCTGCGTGTCACACTGGAGTGGTGCGGATCCGGCGGCGCAATCGATCGCAGCGATGAGCGAAAACAACGAGGGAATCGTGCTGCAGCGCGCGGCCGAGCGTCTCGATGCGTTGGCTGACGTCGCCGAGCTGATGGGCGACGGCCCGGGTGCCGAACGATTCCGGGCCGACGCCAACCGGCGGCGACTCGAAGCCATGGCCCTGCTCGACGAGTGAACGGCCAAGTGGCAGATCGCGACACATGGGATCAGACCCCAACGGTCACAGCCCGCGTCCGCTCAAACGGCGAACGGAACCCGGTGTTGGCTGCTCGCCACAATGTCGATCTGCGCAGCAGCGGTGAGCGGCGCCGGGTTGACCCGACGGAACTCACGCATCTCTCGACGCTCGGTGGACCACGCCTTGTAGCGCTCGCTGAGCGTCGGGCGGCGGCGGGCCGGGACGTTGCTGATGATCCAGCGGTCGGCGGGGACCACGGTGAAGTTGGCGGTGGCGGATGCAGCGGTCATGGCGACCACTCTGCAGCGGCGATGCCGAGGCTTCTGTGATCGCGATCACCCTCGAGAAGAATTTTCTCGATCGCTGTCGATTTCCGTGGGCGCAGCGCGTCACCCTGTTGTCGGCGGAGGTCGCCGACAACAGAAAGGAGCAAACACCATGAAGTACTTCGTTCTCCTCGCCGGGTACGGCGAGATGCCGAACTTCGAGGACCTGACGCCCGACGAGCAAGAAGCGGTGATGGGCCAGCATGTTGCATTCGACGAGGCAGTGGCGGCACGCGCCGGCGTCGACATCATCAGCGCAGAAGCGTTGGGCGATGGGTCCACCGCGACCACGCTGCGCACGCGCGGCGGTGCCTTGGCTGTCACCGATGGACCGTTCGCGGAGGCGGCCGAGCACATCGGTGGCTATTACCTGCTCGACGCACCGGATCTCGACACCGTGATCGACCTGTGCCGAGTGCTCCCGGACTATGACATCGAGATCAGGCCGGTCCTCGACACCCCGTAACAGCCTGCCGATGGAGCGCGGGCCAGCAGGTGATGCTCTGCCGGACCATGCTCGGGCTGCGCTCGACGCTGCCCATCGCGCCGAGTGGGGCCGACTGCTGGCGCTGTTGGTGGCGCGCACGCGACGTCTCGACCTGGTCGAAGAGGCCCTCGGCGAGGCGTTCGCCCGCGCCGCTGCGCGCTGGCCTCGCGATGGCGTGCCCGACCAGCCGGCTGCCTGGCTCTACGCCACCGCGCATCGGCTGGTGCTCGGCCGACTCCGCGCCGAGGGCGTCGCCGGCCGCAAGGCCCCGCTACTGGCCGTTCGACCCGACTGGTCGCCACCCGAAGATTCTCACGAGCAGCTTCCCGACGAACGGCTGCAACTCATCCTGCTGTGCTGTCACCCGGCGCTCCCGATCGAGTCCCGTTCGGCATTGGCCCTGCGCCTCGTGATCGGCACTCCGACTGAGCAGATCGCCCGACTGTTCCTCGTGTCCCCGCCGACGATGGCCGCCCGGCTCACTCGGGCCAAGAAGAAGATCGGCGCGGCCGGCATACCCCTCGGTGCACCACTTGCTGACGAGCTTCGCTGGCGTCTCGACGAGGTGTGTCGGACGATCTACCTCGCATTTACCGCCGGCTACACGCCTGGCACCGGGCCCGACCTGCTGCGCGCCGATCTCGCGGGCGAGGCGGTGGAGCTGGCCATGGTGCTGCACCACGTTGCACCCACAGCACCGCAGGTGCGAGCACTCGCCGCGTTGTTGCTCTTGCAGCACTCCCGCCGAGACACCCGAGTGGAGGGTGGGCAGCTCGTCACGCTGGCCGACCAGGATCGGGCAGGGTGGCAGCACAACGAGATCAACCAGGGCATCGCGCTGATCGAATCACTCCCGCGCTGCGACGGGTATGCCGAACAACTGCGCCGGGAGGCGCTGATCGCTGCGCAACACGCAGCTGCGGCGTCGTCGACCACGACGGACTGGGCGGCGATTGCTGGTCACTATGCCGTACTCGACGAGTTGACCGCGTCACCGGTGGTCCGACTCAACCGCGCCGTCGCCGTCGCTGAGGCGGAGGGGCCGCGCGCCGGCCTTGCGCTGCTCGACGATCTCGACGAGGCACTGCCGGGCAATCATCGAGTGTCGGCGGTGCGCGGCGAGCTGGCCAGCCGCATTGGGGACGTCGCCGCTGCGACCGCCGCGTTCCGCCGCGCGATCGAGTTGTGCCAGAACGAGGTCGAGCGGGAACACCTCGTGGGTCGGCTGCGCACGGTTGACCCGCCGGAATCGCACGACACGGAGTGATGCGACGTCGCCGTGGCCGACGGGGTCGTGTTCGAGCGGTCTGAACGGTGCGAGCTGAGCGACAACTGACCGCTAGGAACCGTCGCGAATGTCGGCCGGCGTCGCCGAGGTGTAGGAGACCTCGGAGAACGTCGCCGTGCACCCCTGCCCAGTGGGCGATTGGGCAAGAAAGCCGATCACCGTTGGGGCCAAGGGATCTCGAAGTTGGAAGTAGCGGAGCAGGTTCCACGTGGTCGCGTGGGTCGACCAGTGGAACGCGATGACCTCGCGAAACCGCGACACGCGGAGACGAACCGAGTCCCCGTCGATGACCGGTCCGTTGGCATCATCGGAGACGCCACGGGTGACGACGGAAACGACCATGTGCTCGCCGCCGGGCGCCCGCTCGAAGCACAACTTCGCATAGTCGTCGCCGGTCTGGTGGACGAGCAGCACGCCCGCATCGAAGGCTGAGGCGAACGCCACGCCGACTTCCGCTGACAGCTGGCAGTCCTCGGTGACTGTCGCGCAGAACACCGGCGCTGACGAGAGCCGTGTCCCACTGTCTGGGTCGTTGAACCAGTCCGAGCCAGGCCCGGCGCGCATCGTGAGCTGATCGCCGCTCACGGTCGCCAGACCCTCGTCACCGAGCCAGCGCAGCGAGGCCATGAACTCGGTGACGTCCATCGACCGACCATACCCAGCGGACGTGGCGCCATCGTTCGCCGCTGGTGCTGATCAACCAGGCGCTGACTGCAGCGCGCCGAGCAACTCGAGCGCCCGCTCGGCGAGGAGGTCGAGCGGTGCGGTGCTGCGGCGAGCTCGACTCAGCAGCAGTGCGCCTTCGAACGCGGAGAGCAAGATCACAGCGGTGTCGTGCGCCACTGCGCCGTGGGTCGGCTCGAGTCGGTCGGCGAGCAACTCGACCCAGCGGTCGTAGCCTGCGGCGATCTGCTGCTGCACGTCGTCGGATCGGTGGGCGAGCTCGAGCGCCATCGTCGCGAGCGGACATCCGTTGGCGTACCCCGACGACTCGAGCACCCGCGCCGACGCGCCGATCCATCGGCGCATCATCTCGACCGGTTCCTCGTCCGAACCGAGCAGTGCGTCGATGAGATCGTGGGTACTGTTGCTCGCCTCGACCACGACCTCGACGGCCAGCTGTTCCTTGCCGCCCGGGAAGTGGTATCCGATCGAACCAGCAGGTGCGCCACTCTCGGCGACGAGCTGACGCCAACTCGTCGCTTCGTAGCCCTGCCGCCGGAACAACTCGGCGGCGGTGGTGACCATTGCCGTCTTCGACTGTGCAGCCATCGCGCACCCTTCTGCTGATCGAGTTCTGTTGATCGAGTTCTGTTGATCACGCGCTGTCGAACGCGCTCTTGATCGCGTCCTTCATCGTCGATTATAACGAACGTTATACATACCCGCTCGAACGAAAGGCCACCCCCATGTCCAAACGAGCCAGCATCACGATGACCGACGCAGAGATCGACGACTTTCTCGCAGGCCGCCGGGTGATGAACACCGCAACGATCGGGCCGACCGGCCGTCCGCACCTCGTGGCCATGTGGTACGGCTGGGCGCCCGACGGTCGCCTCGCCTTCCACACCTACGCCCGATCGCAGAAGATTCAGAACCTGCGGCGCAACCCGGCGCTCACCGCGCTCGTCGAAGACGGTGAGGCGTACAACGAACTGCGCGGCGTGCAGCTGGCCTGCGACGCGGAGATCACCGACGACCGCGAGACCGTCAACGCGATCGCCGAATCGACCTACGAGCGATACAACGCAGCGAGCGATGGCCCGCTCACCGACGACACCCGCCCGTTCCTGCACGCCTACGTCGCCAAGCGCGTCGGCGTGCTCCTCGACGTGGTGGAGACGGCCAGCTGGTCACACGCCAAACTGCCCGCTGGCTGACTCCGCACCAGAACAAACGGCTGCGGCGGGCTGTTCAGCGGGCCATCACTGCACGCCGCTCCTAAGCTCTCTGCTCGACGACGGACGACAGTGGTGAGGGAGCCGTGATGTGGAGCCGAGTACGGGGGCGCACGGTTGCGCCAGCGATCGTGAGCGGACTGCTGCTTGCGGGTTTGGTGGCGATGCCGGCCTCGGTCGGAGCGATCGAGGCCGGCGGGAGTCGTTGCGTCGACACCGACGCTGGGCCCAACGAGGTCGTGTTCGCCACCGTGACCGCCACGCAGGGGGCGTCGGCCGGGTTCGTCAACGCGCACAACCCCTTTGTTGATGGCATCTCCAACTCAACGCAGAACTTCCAACCGAACCAGTCGATCGCCAACACCACCGTGATCGTTCCCGACGCCACCGGTGAGATCTGTGTGACCGTGAACCAGCAGTCGCAGGTGATCGTCGACGTCATCGCCTACGCGTCGCGCGATGTGGTGCGACCGGCCTCGCCCACCGGACAGACCGACCGGGTGCTCGATACACGCCTCATCGGCGGCAAGCTCGTCGAGCGAACCACCCGCTGCGCACGTACCGACGCAAGCGGCGGTGAACGAGTCTTCGCCACGGTGACCGCCACCGAGGGCGAGGCCGCAGGGTTCATCAACGGCCACACCCCAGGTGTCAATGGGCTGCAGAACTCGACCCAGAACTTCCAACCGAACCAGTCGATCGCCAACACCACACTGATCGTTCCCGACAGCAACGGCGAGATCTGCGTGACGGCGAACAAGTCGGTTCACGCCGTCGTCGATGTGGTCGCCTATATCGATGGAGCTGCGGTGCGCGCGGCCACGGCGAGTGGCCAGGCCGACCGGGTGCTCGACTCGCGCACGTTGCCGGTCAAGCTCGATGGTGGTCCGATCTGCTTCTTCACTGCAGCGAACCCCAACGAAGTGGTGTACGCCACCGTCACCGCCACCGAGGCTGACGCCGCAGGATTCATCAACGCGCACTCCCGAGGCGTCGATGGCACCGCCAATTCGACGCAGAACTTCCAAGCGGTGAAATCGATCGCCAACACCACGCTGGTCAAGGCGGATTCCGGGCCCAACGGCGAGATCTGCATCACGCTGAACAAGCCGTCACACGTGGTTGTCGACGTGGCCGCCTACGGCCCATCCGACTCGATCCGCGCCGCCACCAGCACCGGCCAAGCCGACCGGGTGCTCGACACGCGCAATGAGTCGAGCCCACCACCACCGACTGGCCCGCCGGCGAACCCGGGTGACACGAGGAACTGCTCGGACTTCACCACGTATGCCGACGCCAAGGAGTGGTTCGACACCTACTTTCCGTTCTATGGCGACGTCGCTCGACTCGATGCCGACGGCAACGGCATCCCCTGCGAGTCGCTGCCCGGCGCCCCGTGACGGTCTGGCGCATGATGATGTGTGGGTGACGGTGTTGCAGATGATGTGTGGGTGACGGTGTGGGCGGCTATCTGACAGACCGCACGTCGGCGTCGATCGCGCAGTCGGTCGGGGCAACGTCGGTGGTCGTCGTGCCGATCGGCGCGACCGAACAGCACGGCCGCCACCTGCCGCTCTCGACCGACTTGGTCATCGCCGACGAGACGGCACGCGCCGTTGCCGAGGCGTTGCGCGACGAGCCGGTGTGGTTCCTCCCGACCCTGCCCTTTTCCAAGTCAGACGAACATGCGTGGTCGGCCGGCACGATTTGGTTGTCGGTGTCGACCATGCTCTCGGTGGTCGACGACATCGCGCGGAGCGTGAGCGAGACCGGCGCCGACCGGCTGGTGTTCCTCAACGGCCACGGCGGGAACACGACCCTGCTCAACGTGGCGTGTCGAGACATCCGCCGGAGGTACGGCCTGCTCACGTTCTTGACCCATCCGCTGGTCCCACCCGCGTACAGCGGTGGGGCGGTTGTCGACACGGGCGAACTCGGCATGGGCATCCACGGCGGTCTCGACGAGACGTCAATCATGCTGCACCTGCGGCCCGACCTCGTCGACATGACCCAAGCGGAGGCGAACGTCCCCACGTGGTTGCTCGGCAACGACCACGTCCGCTTCGGTGGCGCGGTGCAGTTCGGCTGGTTGTCCGACGACTTCGGCCCGAGTGGGATCATCGGTGACCCCACCGGCGCCACCGCCGAGTACGGCAAAGAGCTGTTCGCCAACAGCGTTGCCACCGTCGTTGCCCAGCTACGCGAGATCCTCGCCTTCGAGTTCATCGACCGCCGCGAGCCGTGATGAACGAACCAACGTCATGAACTCTCGACCGCTCGCACCTGCCGATGTCGCTCCGCCTGCGGCGAACTACGCGCTCGCCGTCGCCACCAACCATGCCACGCGATGGGTGCACACCTCCGGGATCGTGCCCGTCCGGGCCGACGGCGGCGTGCCTGCCGAGCTCGGCGATCAGGCCGCGGTGATATGGCAGACGATCGGCGCGTTGTTGCGCGACGCGGAAATGACACCGGCGTCTCCGTGTGTACCTATGTCGTGCCCGACGCCGACCTGTCGGTGGTCATGGCCGCGCGCGACGAGTTCCTCGGCGGAGTTCGTGCCGCGTCGACGTTGGTGACCGTTGCCGCGCTCGCCCGTCCGCAGTGGCAGATCGAGATCGCAGTCGTGGCCGCCGCCTGACTACGCGAGCTGCGGCAGGACGTCGGTAGCGAGCCGCTCGATCTGCTCGTCGACTGCGTCGTAGCGATCCCCTGGCATCGCCGGGAACACGACGAGATCGTGGAGACCGCCGAGCTCGGCTCGGTAGCGGTCGATCTGCTCGGCCACGTGGTCGGCGGTTCCGACGACCCACGTGCGATTCTCGAGCGACTCCTCGAGCGTCGGGATCAGGCCGGGGGGAGCGGGACGTCTGTCGGCGCCCATGTACCCCCGACTCCACCCGTAGGGTCCGAGGAACTTCCAGAACTCGTCGTGGCCGGCGCGCACGGTGTGCATCGCGTCCTCGTGAGTGTCGCCGATGCACACGTTCAGCACCAGCGTGCGCTTGGCCCCTGGCGCCAAACTCCCGCCGAACGTCTCATCGTGGATCTCGGCATAACGATCCCAGAACTGCTTGGTGAACGTGTGGTGTTTGAGCCAGAAGACACCGCCGACGCCAGCGCGCGGCACCGCTTCGAGGGTGGGCGGCGACGTGACCGCTTGCCACATCTCGTACGGGTACAGCGGGCGCGGCACGAGGCTGAGCTCCTGCACGGTGCCACCCCGGTCGGGGATGCCCGGAACAGGAAACTCGTAGACGTCGCCGTGATAGGCGAACGACTCGTTGTCGAGCGCCAGCCGGATGACGTCGAGAGCCTCGGCGAATTGGGCCCGATTGAAGTCGTCGGCGGCGGCCATGTCGGGATTGTCGAACGAGCCGACCTTCGAACCGAGGTTCTCCGACTCCCGCGGGACGGTGCCGCGCGCCACGCCGAGGATCGCCCGCCCGCCGGAAATGTTGTGCAGCGTCGAGAAGTCCTCGGCGAGCCTGAGCGGATGCCACTGGCCGAGAACGTTGAACATCGTGCCGAGCCGGAGCTGTTCGGTGCGTTCGGCGATGATCGTGTTCAGCAAGATCCCGTTCGGGATCACCTCGTAGCCCTCGTACTGGAAGTGGTGCTCGGTCGGCCAGAACGAGTCGATCCCCAGACGGTCGCACAACACCGCCGTGTCGATGATCCGCTCGGTCGCCGCCCACGCCTCCTTCGCGCCGGATCGCCGATCGGTCGACGCAGGCGGTCCCGCGCCGGCGTCGGGCATCTCGACGCCTCCGAACACGAACACTCCGGTCCGCATCAGCGGTCGCCGATCGCAAGACCTGGACGTTCGACCATGACGGTGATCCTATGGAGCCTCGGGGGCGGCGGTAGTCCGCCGCCTGTGAACGCCGCGTGAACGGCGCTCAGGGTGGATCTACTGGACGCTACGGTCTCGTCGATGAGTCGCCGGGGCCGCGTCGCACGAGCGCTGCGGTGACAACGATCTACGAACTCGTGCTCCGCGACGTTTGGTTCGGAGGTCGTTGCGTCGATGTCGGTTGCGCTGGCGGTCGGATCGCTCGGATCGCCGATGCCGGCACGGTGCCCATGCGTGGCCAGTCCGAACCCGTAGTGACCGACCAATTGGTGATGACGGCGCCGATCGAAGTGCACGCCCACCTCGACAAGGTCAACACCGCCGACCTTTTTCAGACTGCCGCAGGCGACCTGGGCGACGCGATCGATGCCTGGACCGGCGCATACGACGACCGCACGGTCGACGAGATCGCACGACGTGCTCGACCTGTCGTCGTACGCATGATCGACGCTGGGTATCAGCGCATTCGCACCCACGTCGACTGTGGGCCCGGCATCGAGTTGCGTGCGGTGGAGGCGTTGCTCGGACTGCGCGATGCATTCGCTGGCACCATCGACATCGAGGTGTGCGCGATGGCGTCGTCCCCGCTCGACCCCCGGGTACTTGCGTGGTTGGACGCCGCGCTCACGCTCGGCGTCGATCTGGTCGGCGGGTACCCACACGTGGAGTCCGACATTCGCGCAGCCACGGAGATCCTGCTCGAACGTGCCGCCGGTGCCGGACGTCCCGTCGATCTGCACGTCGATGAAACGTTGGATCCAAACGTGACCGGTCTGGCCGACCTGTGCGACTTCGCAAGCGACTTCCCGCACTCGATCACCGCATCCCACTGCTGTTCGCTCGGCATGGCCGACGTCGCAGAACAACGCGACCGGGCGGCCGCCATCGCCGAGGCCGACATCACCGTGGTCGCGTTGCCGCTGACCAACCTGTTCCTCCACGCGCGCGCCGAGCGGACGGCGCCGCCGCGTGGCCTCGCCCCGGTTGCGACGTTGCGCGAGGCCGGCGCCCGAGTCGTGGCCGGAGCCGACAATCTGCAGGATCCATTCCATGCGATGGGTCGAGCAGATCCGTTCGAGACCGCCGCCACGATGGTCACCGTTGCCCACGTCGACCCGGTCAGCGCATGGGAGATGGTGGCCGACGACGCACGCGCCGCGCTCGGGCTCGAGGCGGTCCGCCCAGCAGTTGGTTCGCCAGCTGACTTCCTGGTTGTCCCAGCGTCATCGGTGCGCGCCGCCATCGCCGACGCCCCAGCGACGCGCACGGTGATCCGCGGCGGACAAGTCATCAGCCGGACGACGACCATCACGTCGCGAACGTCGTCGCTCGACGGCGACTAGTACGCCCCAAAGAGCATCGCGTGCATCCGTGTGCGCGACCGTGCGGCGGGGCCTCGTCGTCGAGGGGAGGATTATGCCGTGAACCCGGCGTTGTGCTCGTCGAGCAGCTCGTTGCGATAACTGTGCGTGCCGTCGAACCGTGACATCAGATATGGCCCGGTGATCAGCGGCTCGTGGCGGGGTGTGTCCCCATCGGCGATGCAGGTGTCGAGCGTCTCGATACGCAGATGGAACGGCGGCGTCACGAACAACGGTGACGAGTATCGGTTGGTGCCGGGTGGATTCACCACGCGATGCGGGTTCGACACCCAGCGATCGTTCGTCCAGATGGCCATCAGGTCACCGAGGTTGACGACGAGATGACCGTCGGGAACGGTGACGTCGATCCACTCGCCCGACCGCTCCCGCACCTGCAGGCCGCCGACGCCATCGTCTGCCAGGAGCGTCACCGTCCCGTAGTCGGTGTGCGCGCCGCACCCGAGCTGTCCTGGCTCGGGCGTGAGCCGATCCATTGGTGGGTAGTGGATCAGTCGCAGGTGATACATCGTCTCACCCGGCTGGGCGACGAAGAATTCGGGTTCGAGGTCGAGCGCCATCGCCAATGCTCGCTGGACGCGCTTGGCCGACTCGATCACCGCGGCCCGGTATGCCTCGACGGCATTGCGGAAGCCGTCGAGCGCCGGCCATTGGTTCGGCCCATGCAGGGGCGTGCCGGCGATCACCTCGGGGTGGTCGGGCCCGTGTTCGAGCCCGGTGTCGAGGGTTTCCTTCATGTCGCCCGCCAGAGAGTCGCCGACCGCGTCCTCATCGCCGCCGAGCGCACCCTCGAGTGTCTCGGTGGCGAATCCGACGTAGCCACGGTGGAACTGGCTCTTCCCGATGGCGATGTCGTTCTTGTGGTCGAGGGGCAGGTCGAAGAAACGATGCATCGCATCGAAGTAGGCGTCGCGAACGTCGTCGTCGATACCGTGACCGGTGACGAGTAAGAAGCCCGTTTCGCAGAGGGTGCGATCGATCTCGTGCGCGATCGCCTCCGCTTCTGGTGAGGGCAACGTCGTGCCCGAAGCGAACGCAGCGAGGTCAAAGCTGTCGAGTGCGGTGGTGCTCATGGCGGGTTCCCTCGGGTGGACAGGTAGTGGTGGGTAGGGGCGGGCGCGGCGAGGTGGCGCCGCGCACGCCGGGGATACCGAGCGCCGCAGGCGTGTGGCTGGCGCGGGCGCGCACGACGAGCGCGACGAGCGTGACGATGTAGGGCAGGGCGAGAAACATCTCGTACGGAATCGCGGTGTCGGTGCCTTGCAGACGGAGCTGGACGGCGTCGGCGAGACCAAAGAGGAACGCACCGACCAGGACGAGGGTCGGGCGCCATCCGGCGAACACCACGATCGCCAGTGCGACCCATCCGCGTCCGGCGGTGACGTTCTCGATGAACAGCCCGAGTGGACCGCACACCAGCATGGCGCCGCCCAACCCAGCGAAGGCACCGCTGAGCGTCGTCGCCGTCGTGCGTATCTGCCCGACGCGATAGCCGAGTGCATCCACCGCTTCGGGTGCTTCACCGGCGGCGGTCAATGCCAGGCCTGCGGTGGTCCGCCGCAGAAACCAGGCAACGCTGGCGAAGCCGGCGATGGTCAATGCCACCAAGGCGGGCAGCTCGATGCGCTCGATGCGTGGTGGGATGCCGCCGATCGAGTACTGCTGTTGGAACAGCAGCGCAGTGGCAAACCCTGCGAGCAACGTGAACGAGATCCCGGTGACGATCTGGTTGGCCCGGCCGACGACGACGAACACCGCAAGCAACAGCGCGACGGCGCCGCCGACGACGGTCCCTCCGACGAGTCCGAGCCACGGTGAACCCGTGGCCTCCGCAGTGCTGTAGGCCGCGAACGCTCCACTCAGCATCATGCCTTCGAGCCCCAGATTGAGCACGCCGGAACGCTCGGCGATGAGCGCTCCGAGTGCCGCTACTGCGACTGGGATCGCAAGGCGCAACGCTGCCGTCAGCGTGTCGAAGGTCAAGACGTTGTCCATCAGCTCGCCGTTCTGCGCCGTTCGAGGACTGCGTCGCCAGCCACCACGAAGATCACCACGAGCACCTGCACCAGCCCGGCCATCGACGTCGGCAATTCCGAAGAACGGGCGACGACCTCAAACCCGATGTCGAGGCCGGCGATGAGCAGTGCGGCGATGAATACACCGACCGGATGGAGCCGCCCGACGAGTGCGACGATGATCGCCGTGAAGCCATAGCCGACGCTGGCCGCGTCGTTCAGCCGTCCGTTGACGCCGGCGATCTCGACGAATCCGGCGAGACCGGCGAGTGCTCCGGCGACCAGGAGCACCGCCACGATCACGCGCCCAGCGGGCACCTCGTTGGCCTCCACTGCTTCGGGGTTGTAACCAAGCGCGCGAATGCGGAAACCGAACCGGTGCCGCGAGAGCACCCATGTCATCACCGGCACCAACAGCGCGGCGATCACGAAGCCGAGGTGCACATCGAGCACCGGAACGATCGGTAGCTCGGCGTTACCGACGGGGCGACTGAGGGCGACGAACGACTCGGGATCACGAATTCCGACGCGCGTCGACCACTGCAGCACCGAGAGGCCGATGTACACGAGCATCAGCGACGAGATCACGACGCTCGCGCCGAAACGCACGTTGAGCACACCGCAGATCCCGCTCCACAGCGCGCCGGCCGCCGCCCCCACAACGATGCCGATGATGATCAGCAACGGACCGGGGAGGCTCTGCATGCCCCCGGCGGTGACGACGCCGACGCTCGCGGCCGCCGCGACGACGTACTGCCCTTCGGCACCGATGGTGAACACGCGCGCCCGATAAGCGAACGCATAGCCGAGGGCGATCAGCAGCAACGGTGTTGCCGCAGTGGCGGTATCGCTGAGCCCGCGCGGTTCGAAGAACACGCCGTTGAACACGTCGGCGTACACCGATATCGGTCGTTCGCCGATCAGTGCGATGAGTACGCCACCGACGACGAGCGCAACGATCAACCCGACGATCGGCACGACGATCGCCGCCAGCAGATCGCGCGCCATCGCCCGTCGAGCGACGCCATCACCAGCAGCGAGCAGCTGCTGGGCAGTCGACACAGTCGACCCCGACGAATCCCGCGTCAACGTGCTCGCCGGATCGCTGGCGACGGTGCCGCCCGTCGACACGTCGCCGTTGGCGACCCGGGCCGTCGCCGACGCGCTGTCCGCGTCGTCAGACGGATCGGTGTCTGCCGGGCGGAGCACGCTCACGATGCGACCGACCGCGTCAACTCGGAGTTGGTCATGGCGAGTCCGATCGCCGCCCGATCGAACGGTGGCTGGAACGCGCCCGACACGCGTCCGCTGGACAACACAAGAATTCGGTCGGCAACCGCGAACAGCTCGTCGAGTTCCGCACCGATCCACAGCACCGCTGCGCCATCGGCCGACCGGATCAACAGTCGCTCGACGATCGTTTCGGCGGCGCTCGGATCGAGCCCTCGGGTGGGGTAACAGGCGATGACGACACCGGGCACGCCGTCGAGCTCACGGGCCAGGACGAGCTTCTGCGCATTGCCGCCCGACAAGCTGGCTGCTCGTGCGGCAGGTCCGGCCGATCGCACGTCCCACTCGATGAGCTGCTCTGCGGCAACAGCCTCGCGTGTCGATCGCGGCTGGCGGATCGTGGGGACTCGTCCCAGTTCGAGGTTGTCGGAGATCTCCATCGGTCGCACGAGCGCATGGCGGTAGCGATCTGACGGGATGTACGCGACGCCTTCGGCGCGGCGCGCCCGCGGGTGGAGCGCCACGAGCGGTTGCCCGTCGATTTCGACCCGACCCGACTCCGGTGGGATACGACCCGAGAGCAATGCCTCGAGATCCGACTGGCCGTTGCCGTCGACCCCGGCAATACCGACGATCTCTCCTTCGCGAACATCGAACGATACACCCGAGAGGCGGCCGGCGACCGCATCGGCAACATGCAAGCGCACGGGGCGCGCGGCGTCGGGCGATTCGTGCGGTACGTGTTCGCGTGCCGCAAGCACGCCAGTCGACTCCGAACCGACCATCGCCGTGGCGACCTCGCTGCGCGACAGGTCGCTGACGTGGGCGTCCTCGATGATGGGAAGTCCAGCCCGGAGTACCGTGACCCGGTCGCACCCGGCGAACACTTCGCCGAGACGATGGGTGATGATCGCGATTGCGTGACCGTCGTCGGCGAGCCGTCGGCACACCGTCAGCAGCTGGTCGGCCTCGGCGTCGGTGAGCACGGCAGTCGGCTCGTCGAGGACGAGGATTTCCGCACTCGCATCCAATGCGCGGAGGAGTTCGAGGCGCTGTTGTTCTCCCACCGACAGCGCAGACACGGGCACGTCGTCGCGCACGGCGAGACCGAACCGATCGACGAGTTCGTCGAGATGCCGACGCAAGCGGCGGCCGCTCGGACGAAGCCGCCCGAGTGGTCGAGCAAGCAGCAGGTTCTCCGACGCACTCAAGGTCGGGACGAGGGTGAAGTGCTGTTGCACCAGGGCGATCCCGGCCCGCCGTGCGGTGCCGGGATCGAACTGAACGACGTGTTCGCCGTCGACGGCCACGTCGCCCCGGTCCGGGCTGTCGAGCCCGGCCAGGATCCGCATCAGGGTGGTCTTGCCGGCGCCGTTGGCCCCCAGGACGGCGTGGATCTCCCCCGTGCGCAGGGTGAGATCCACACCGTCGAGTGCGGTAGTGGTCCCGAATCGACGGTGGATCCCCGTCATCTCGACGACGACGTCGCCTCGGGCGGGGCCTTCCGTCATTGGAGGATCAGGCCTCGGGGATGAACGGCACCTCGAACTCGCCGTTCTGGATCTCGGCGAGGCGGGTTTCGAACAGCGCCAGCGCCTCGTCGCTGATCGACCCTTCGTCGGCGGGATCGATCACGACTTCGAGGCCGCCATCGGCGAGCCCGACGCCGTAGTACTGCGCTTGGTTCGAGCCGGCAGCGACATCGGCAACCGCTTGACCGAACACGAGGTCGAGGTTCCACAGGAACGACGACAACACGGAGTCGCCGACCTCGGCCATGTCGCCAACGTATCCGCTGCTCACTCCGCCCTCGTCGTTC
This sequence comes from Actinomycetota bacterium, assembly GCA_039194665.1. Taxonomy (GTDB): domain Bacteria; phylum Actinomycetota; class Acidimicrobiia; order Acidimicrobiales; family Ilumatobacteraceae; genus JABSQH01. The sequence goes on along the minus strand of JBCCVW010000044.1, from coordinate 2,779 downwards.
GCCGCTTCGATCTGGCCGAACGTCGGCGCCTGTCCGCATCCGACGAACATCGTCGCGCCGTCATTCGATTGACCGAGCGCGCCTTCCTTGGCGAGCTGCACATCAAACCAGTCGCCGACGGCAATGAAGCTGCCTTCGGTGTCCGGGCGAATCTCGCGGGCGCCGGCGAGGAACGCCTCGTACATCGAGTAGCACGCCGGGATCTCGAAGCCCGCCGAGCCAGCCACGGACCCGCCGTCGGTCGCGCCTGCGGCCAGGATCCCTTGCAGGTATGAGGCCTCGTAGAACGGCTGCTCGTAGTCGCCCTGGTTGTCGGTCACGTCACCGAACCCGCCGGCGTAGAGGAAGATCGTGTCGGGGAAGTCGGCGGCGACGGCCTTCACGTCCTCACCGAAGTCGAACGAGTGGGCGATGATCGGGTTGAATCCGTCTTCGGCAAGGGCCCGCATCGCCCGTTCGGCCTCCGCTCCGGGGGTGACGTTCTCCGACAGCGAGATCTCCGACACCGCACCGGACTCCTCGAGCGCCGTGGCGCCGTCGTAGGCCGCTTCGCCCCACGAGCCGTCGAACCACTCGGCGGAGTAGACGATCGCCAGCTTCGGGGCGTCGCCGTCGGTCGCTGCCGCCTCATCGCCGTCGGCCATGTCGTCACCGTCGGCCATGTCGTCGCCGTCGGCCGGCTCGGTCTCGGGGGTCGGGCTCGTGTCGGCGGCGCCGTCGTCGTCGTCGCTACCGCACGCAGCGAGGATCAGGGCGGATACGGCGAGGCCCGCAAGCGTACGGCGGGAGCGAGTCGAGTTGATCATCGCCGGGAACGTAGACAACAGGTGTTTCCCATCCGTTTCGGTTGTGTGAAGTCCGAAGCGCTGGTGTCACGTCGACGATCGCGACCCGGCGACGCGCCGTCCACCGACCCACACGTCGGTGATGTCGTCAGCCCCCGCCAGACGGATGACCTTCTCGAACACGCGGGCGTCGTCGTCGATCTCTCCCCACCGCCGGAGGGCGGAACCGGGCCGGTCGAGGTCGATGGCGAATGCGTCGAACGGCCGCCCTGGCGCGAGTACGCCGACGTCGAGTCCGAGCAGGCGTGCGCCGCCGACGGTCGCCATGTGAAACGCCTCGACGATCGAGAGTCGCGATTCCGCAACACCGCGCGCGTGCGATCCGATCCCGGCGTCGACGCCGTCTTCGAGGTATCGCGAGGCGGTGACGGCATGTGCACATTGGGCGAGCAGACCGGGCGACGATCCACCCGCGATGTCCGAACCGAGGCCGACCGCAGCGCCCATCCGTGACGCCCGCCGAGCTGGGAAGACTGCGTTGGCGAAGTACGCGTTCGAGAGTGGGCAGTGGGCAACCCCGGCGCGCACGGTGGCGATCGACCCGAGATCGGTCTCGCTGAGATGATCACCGTGCGCCAGCACGGTGTGTGGGCGCAAGAGCCCGAATGCGTCGAGTGCCTCCGTGTCAGAGCGCCCGTACCGGTCATGTGCGTGCTGGTGCTGCCAGTCGCTCTCCGAGCAGTGTGTTTGCACCCGTAGCCCGGTCGCCTCGGCGAGATCGCCGAGGCCGTTGAGCAACTCGTCGGTGCATGCCGGGGTGAATCGCGGTGTGATGATCGGCTCGACGAGGTCGGAGCCGATCGCGGCGATCTGTTCGATCGACTGCGCCGATGCGTCGACGCCGGCAACCGCATCGACGTCCCGGTACCACTCGGGGGTACCTTCCGGGTGATCCATCGCCACTCGCCCGACGAAGGCCCGCTGTCCGAGCGTTGCGCAGGTAGCCGCCAGCATCGTGGTGGTGTCGACATCGATCGTGGCGAAGTAGACCGCAGTCGTCGTTCCGTGCGCCAGGAGTACTTCGACGAGGTCCTGCCAGACCGGACCGGCGAAGGCCGGGTCGGTGGCGCGATGCTCGAGCGGGAACGTGTACTCGAACAGCCAACGGTCCAATGGCAGGTCGAGTCCGGTGCCGAGCTGCGGCCACTGTGGTGCATGAATGTGGGTGTCGATCAGCCCCGGCAGCAGCACTGCGCCGTCGCCGAGCCGGACATCGACCGGCCCTGGCTCGTTCGAGATCTCCACGATTCGCCCGTCGTCACCGACGACGATCCGCACGTCGTCGAGGTGCTCGATGGCGTCCGGGGTCGGTGTCTGGAGCACGGTGGCCGCGACGGTGAACATCGTCAACTCCCGTGGCGGATGCGCGCCGAGCCCGGACTGTGCATCGCGCCGATGCTACGCACTGCGGGCGGCGGCGTCAGTCGTGGCGACCACACGAACGCGCCTGTCGAAAGCGCGCAACGACGGTGGAGATCGGTTTCAATGATCGATCTCGTTGGGGAATATGTGTTTGAGATGCCGCTCGATATCGCGCACATGCGCGATAGACTGGTGCTACGAGTCACCGCTGGAACAATGCGATGGCCCGCTCGACACCTCGCCGTGTCCAACTGCAGCCTCCAACAGTGGGAGGTCATGTAATGACCGACGATGACGCGGTCGCTGCCTTTGTGGCGTTACTCGCGCTCTGTCCTGACGACTGCGACCGCGATCAGCTCGCCGCCGCGGTCAGCGATGTCAGACGATTGAAGTCGCGGCTCGACGCCGTGCAGATCGGGTTGACGCGCCGGGCGCGAGAACTCGCCGAGACGGGCCACGGCGAACCGACGGAGTCCTTGTTGGGGTCTGTGGGCGGGATGGACTCCAAAGAGGCCGACGCCGCGACCGCCCGCGAAGAACTCTGCAATCAGGCCGCTGACGTCGAAGATGCG
>JBCCVW010000043.1:0-26610 GCA_039194665.1 Actinomycetota bacterium | reverse complement strand
CGTGAACAATGCAGCGATCATGTACGACACCTGGCAGTCGGCGATCGACGCCGATCTCGAGAGCGTGCGCGCTGCGCTCGACACCAACCTCTTCGGCACATGGCAATTGACGTCGGCGCTGGCACCGCTCATCCGCAACAGCGCCCACGCGCGCATCGTCAACGTGTCGTCGGGCGCCGGCGCGCTCACCGACATGGGCGGCCAACTTCCGGCGTACCGCATCTCCAAGGTCAGCCTCAATGCGCTGACCAAGATGTGGGCCGCCGAGATGCCGTCCGCGCGCATCAACGCGGTGTGCCCGGGATGGGTGGCCACCGACATGGGCGGTGGCGGTGGTCGCCCGGTTGCCGACGGCGCGGCCGGAATCGTGTGGGCGGCGACGCTGCCCGACGATGGCCCAACCGGTGGGTTCTTTCGCGACCAGAACCCGATCGCGTGGTGACAACGTCGCCACCTGCCGGCTGTCTTATACGTTGTCGCCCTCTGGTGCGCTGTAGCCGGTGTCCGGGTACGCCGCGGCGAGGATCGCTTCCTCGGTGAGGTCGGCGGCCCGACCCGCGTGGTCGACCGTCACAGCCATGGTCCGTAGCGCTGTTGCCGGCAGGTACGTAGAGATGAGCAACGCCACCTCGGCCTGCGCCTCGGCGCTGGTGCCCACCTCGTCGGCAAGGGCGAGCGTCCGCCATTCGTACGTGTTCCCGGTGATCCGCCCGATTCTGGCCTTCGCCTGGTAGGTCCACCCGAGGTCGCCCTCGATCTGGTCGACGAACGCCGTGTCGAGGTACCAGTACGTCGTGGCAAAGCCGCGTTCGGTGAGATACGCCTCGAGCGTCTGGCCGTCGTGGTGCGCCGGGTCGTACGAGGCGGCGAGGTGTTGCAGCACCGGCTCGAGTTCGGTCTCGAAGTATCCCAGGTCGTTCCACACCTCGTCGGTCCAGCCGTCGTAGGTCGGCGGTGCGTACACCGCATCGTCGCCACGGACGTGCACGTAGCTGCTGTTCGCCGGCATCTGTACGTCGGTGTCAACCGGCATGCCGACCTCGATGTCGCGCACCCGCAATGCCGTGCCGTGCGGGGTGAGGGCGGCAACCTCGGCCCATGCCGCGTCGGCACCCTCGTTGTACGCGTGGGGCACGCCGATCGGTTGACGGATCGTCTCGTAGCTGTTGCCGACGATGCGCCCCTGGGTGGCCCAGGCCTGGTACGTCCAGTACGCGCCGTTCTCCCACGACGTCACCTCGAAGGTGTCGGAGTAGTAGTAGCGGGTCGGGTAGCCGCGCTCGGCAAGGTACGTCTCGAGCGTGACACCGTCGTGCGACGCTGGGAAGTACTCCTGCGCGAGGTGCTGCAGCACGGGCTCGAGGTCGCCTTGAGCGTAGGAGACATCCCTCCACAGTTCGGATCCACTGCCCGGATAGTCGCCGGGCGCGTACACGTGCGTCGACCCGTGGGGGTACACGAGCTGCGCGGAGCGTGCTGGATTCTGTTCGATGCCGACGCCGTGCTCGTACATCGTCTTCACGTGGTCATGAGCGCGCAACTTAAAGGTCTGGGCGTCGGCGGCGACCGCTCTCGTCGGGTCCCAGTCGGCGAGCTGATGCAGCGCCATCACGCCTTGGGCCAGCGATGCTCGGTAGCCGTCCCGCAACGAGTCGATCGCCGCCCAGTAATCGACCAGGTCGCTGACCTTCGCGGTCTCGGCCACCCTCATCATCAGCGGAATCGTGCCGGTGGTGGAGTTCGCTGTGTTGAACCCGAGCTTGTCGATCGCCGTGGTGATCGTGTCTTGCACCTCGGCGACATGGGATTCGTCCGGCTCCACGCCGTACTTGACCCACCCACCGATCTTGGCCATCTCCGAGCCCAGCGCCGTGGCGGCCTCGCCCGACGCGGTGTACGAGTTGAAGAAGTTCGTCCTGTCCTGCCCCTCGAATAGCAACTCGAGTTCACTCGAGAGGCCTTCGATAGCCGTACGGACATCGGCGATCGCCGCCTCGACGTCGGCGAACGCAGCACCGATGTCGAAGTCCTGTCCAAAGCCCAACATGCTCAGGAGGTTGCTGGGTTCGAGCCACGTCTTGGGGTCTTGGGAAATGAAGTGGAAGAACGACTGGCCGAAGTACGCGCCCCACCCGATCGGATCCTCGATCTCGAACCCATCGATCACGGACATCTGCGTCTGTGTGGGCGCAGCTGCGGAGAGGGTCGGCGCGCCGACCAGTCCGACGCCGGTCGCCAGCACCGTTGCGACGGCCGCCGCGCGGAGGGGGTTGCGGCGTGCGCTCATGGAGTTGTCGTCCTTTCCAGTCGATTGGTGAAGTAGGCCACGTATCGACGGTACGGATCGCGACCTAAACGGAACCTGGGAACAACCCGACCAATGGCCTACTTCGAGAACGTGCTCCGACTGATCCGACGGCGAGGTCGATCGTCTGGCCATCGACGAGTCCTTCGACCGCTCCTCGTGAGCGAGTAGCCGGTGCCACGACGCTCGGCCGGCCCATACGTGTTCGGTTAACCTAACGACTCGTGTCAGAAGTCGCTGAGCGGTCCGCACGGGACGACCCGAGCGCAGCGTCCGACGAACCGTCGTTGAGCCGTCTCCTCAGTCCTGTGCGTCGCACGCTCGGTACTGGCGTCGCCCTTGCCGTGTTGTCGGCGCTACTCGAGTTCGTGCCGTACATCGCGATCGTCGAGATCGGTCGTGAGTTGCTCAGCGACGACTCCGGCTCGGTGTGGGGCTGGGCGATCGTCGCCATCGTCAGCGCATTGCTCAGCTTCTTGCTGAGTTGGGCAGCAGTCGCCGTATGCCATCGCGCCGACGCGCACTTCCGCTTCACCACGCGCCGCGACGTCGCCCAGCACATCGGAGTGCTCCCGATCGGCTGGTTCCTCACGGGCGGCTCGGGACGAGTCGAAAAGGCTGCGTCCGACGACGTGAAGACGGTGCACACGCTCGTCGCGCACGTCATCCCCGACATCACCACGACGGCATTGGCTCCGCTGGTCGGCCTGACCTACCTGTTCATCGTCGACTGGCGTTTCGCCCTCGTCCTGCTCGCGTACCTGCTGTTGGTGTTAGGGCTTGCGATGTCGCGCACGCGGCGGGCGAGTGCGATGTATGGGCCAGCCGTCGAGGACGCCCAGCAGGCGATCGCGGGGTCGACGGTGGAACTGGTCGACGGGATCGCCGTGGTCAAGGCGTTCGGCACGACGGGTCGCACCTTCGACCGATTCGTCTCCGCCATCGATCACCTCGTCGAAGCCACCACCCGGTGGACACAGGCACTCTCCCGACCGATGAACTTCATGCTCTCGGCCCTGGCGCCAGGCACGATGGTCGTGGTCATCTCAGCGATCGGGTTGGCCATGCTCGACTGGGGGTGGATCGACGTCGGGGATCTGGTGGCGTTCTTGGCGGTCGGCGTCGGGCTCCCGGTGTCGTTCAACAAGCTGGCCCGGTTCAGTTATCCGATCGCCGCAGCCAAAGACGCGACATCGAGAATCCTCGAGCTGCTGGCGCAACAGCCGCTGCCGGTGTCGCCGGAACCGTCCGAGCCCGATGGCGCACGCGTCGAGTTCGACGACATCACCTTCGGCTACGAGCCAGGTCACCCGGTGGTGCGCAACGTGTCGTTGCGATTGGAACCGGGGACGGTGACCGCGCTCGTCGGACCGTCGGGATCGGGCAAGTCGACCCTGGCGGCATTGGTGGCGCGCTTCTTCGACACCGATGAGGGTCGCGTGCTCGTCGGTGGTGTCGACGTGCGCGACATCGATCCCGGCGTCCTGCTCGCACAGATGTCGATCGTGTTCCAAGACGTGGTGCTCATTCGCGGCACCATCGCCGACAACATCAAGTTGGCAGTCCCCGATGCCGTCGACGCCGACGTGGAGGCGGCCGCACGGGCCGCGTCGATCCACGACGAGATCGCCGCCCTTCCCGACGGATACCAGACGATCATCGGCGGGGTCGACGGCGCCAACCTGTCGCACGGGCAACGGCAGCGCATCACCATTGCCCGAGCGATCCTGTCCGACGCACCGATCGTGCTGCTCGACGAAGCCACCGCGCACGCTGATCCCGACAGCGAGGCACACGTTGGAGCAGCCTTGTCGGAGCTGCTCGCCGACCGAACGGTCCTGGTCGTCGCTCATCGGTTGAACACGATCAAGGGCGTCGATCAGATCGCGGTGCTCAACGCCGGCGAGTTGGTCGCCGTGGGTACGCACGACGAGCTGATCGAGGCCGGCGGACTGTACGCCGATCTGTGGCAGGCAGACAAGGCGCTGCAATGAGACAGCTCATCCGACGCGTCGATCAGCTTCTCGGTGGGAACAGCGGGCTGCGCGGCCAAGCGATCGGCTATGCGATCGCCGGCATTCTCCAAGGGATCGCCTATGCCGCCATCTTCCCCATCCTGCGTGCCGCCGTCGACGGTGACCTCGGCACGGCGTGGTGGTGGCTCGGCGCGGCCGCGGTAGCGATCGTCGGTCACGGCGTCGCCATCTGGATCACGACCACCCGCGCGTTCGAGCTGACCAGCCGACGGGTGACCAGCGGCCTCATCCGACGGATCGGCGAACAGGTCATCGCGTTGCCGCTGGGCTGGTTCCACGGGCGTCGTACCGCCGACGTATCGGTCTTGATCAAGATGGCCATGATCGACCTCGGCAACCTCTCGTCGCTGGTGATCCAACAGGTGGTGGTATCGGTGTCGACGCTGGCCACCGTGCTCGTGGTCATCGCCTTCGTCGATCCGTGGATCGCACTCGTGTTCGTGGCCATTGCGCCCGTGACGACGTATCTGTTCGGGCGCATTCGTCGGGCCACAGCACAACACACCGAGGGCGGCCAAGAGGTCACGGCCCGCTTGTTGGAATACGCCCACGCGCAGCGGATACTGCGCGCGTCGCGCCGGACCGATGCGGGGTGGGACCCGCTGATGGAGGTGTTGGCCGACGACAGCCGCGAGTTCATGGAGCGACTCGACCGCGAGCAGCGCCCGATCAGCATCTACTTCGGCGTGGTCAGTGCGGCCTTCGCCGTGGCGATCCTCCTGTTGGCCGCGCAGTCACAGAACGGTCTCGACACGGCGGACGTCATTGCACTTGGGATCCTGATCGTGCGGTCGGTCGAACCACTGATGATCCTGGCGGGCTTCGCCACCGGAGTGGGGCTCGGCGATCTCGCGGCGACCGAAGTCGGCGAGGTGCTCGACGAGCAGCCGTTGCCCGTCGTCGAGCCGCGTCAACATCCCGATCCCCACGACCCGGTGGCGTTGCGCTTCGACAATGTCCAGTTCGCCTATGCCGACGAGCCGGTGATCCGCGACCTGTCACTCGTCGTCCCAACCGGATCGGTCACGGCAATCGTCGGACCATCCGGGTCGGGCAAAACAACGCTGACCCGCCTGGCCGCACGTTTCTACGACACCGACCGCGGCGGGATCGCCGTCGGCGGGGCCGACATTCGGAGCATCGATCCCGAAGAGCTGATGGCGCACCTGTCGATGGTGCTCCAAGACGTGTATCTGTTCGACGCCACCATCGCGGACAACGTCCGTCTCGCACGGCCCGACGCATCGAACTCCGAGATGGAGCACGCAGCGCGCCTGGCCCGGCTCACCGACGTCATCGATCGTTTGCCGAACGGCTGGGAGACACGGGTAGGCGAAGGGGGCTCGCTCCTCTCGTCGGGCGAGCGCGCCAGAGTCGGAATCGCCCGAGCGTTGTTGAAGGACGCCCCGATCCTGCTGCTCGACGAGGCAACTGCTGCGATCGACACGATCAACGAGGCCGCGCTCACGAACGCCATCGACGAGCTTGCCGGCAAATCCACCGTCCTCGTGATCGCCCATCGCCTCTCCACGATCGTCGAAGCGGACCAGATCGCGGTGGTCGTCGACGGCGCGGTCGAGCAACTCGGCACGCACGACGAGTTGCTCGCTGCCGGCGGTACCTATACGAGCTTCTGGCGGGAACGGCAGCAGTCGGCAGGATGGCGAATCACCAGTCAGCCACGAGACGAACAGCAACGAGAGGGACCGTCGCATGTCTGAACGCATCGCTGTCGAGCTTGGACCGACACAAGAGACACTCCTGATCCCACTGCTCGGTCGCGCCGAAGCGACGACGAAACACAGCGGCTTGATCGACGATCCCAAGGCCGTCGAGATCGTCGAACAACTCGACTACGACTTCTCGAAGTGGCAGGGGGCGCGAAGCCTGCTCGGCGCATCCTTGCGCACACGGATGTTCGATCGGTGGGTCGAGACTTTTCTCGCCGAATCACCGACCGGAACCGTCGTCGAACTCGGGTGCGGCCTGAACACGCGATTCGAGCGGACCGACAACGGCCGCGCCAGGTGGTTCGAACTCGATCTTCCCGATGCAATCGAGCTCCGACGTCACTTCTTCACCGACGCCGATCGACGCACGATGGTCGCCGGATCCCTCCTCGACGACGACTGGTTCGAGATCGTTGCCGCCACCGACGGTCCGTGGTTGTTCGTCGCCGAAGCGGTCCTCATCTATCTCGATGGAGACGATGTTCGTTCCACGATGACCCGACTCGCGGACCGCTTCACGCCGATGACCCTGGCCTTCGACACCGCCGATCAGCACATGGTCGACAGCCAGGGCTCCCACGATGCAATGCGCCACATGTCGCAGGACTCGTGGTTCACGTGGGCCTGCGACGACCCCCGCGAGATCGATCACTGGGGCACTGGCCTGCGACTGATCGAGTCGAAGACATTCCTCGATGCCGACGCGACAATCATCGAACAACTCCCACTCCCGATCCGCCTTGCGACCCGATACGCGCCGTTCCTGCTCAGGCGCGGTGCTGCGCACTACAAGTTGAATCTCGCCACCAACGGGGCGCACTGACGATGTCGAGCCACATGCCAGACGACTTCAGCGCCGATGAGAAGGCCGGGATGATCGAGCACATGAACGACGATCACCGGGATGCGTGTCTGCTGTACGCACAGCACTATCTCGGGCTGCGCGATGCCCGGTCGGCCACGATGGTCGAGATCACGCGAACGTCGATGACGCTCGCCGTCGACGTCGGCAGCGGGTCCACCGACACGGTGACGTACTCGTTCGACCGGTCACTCGGCTCCGTCGCCGATGCCGCTGCGTACCTTGCGACGCTGGCGTACAGCGCGGGCGGGACCTGACGCACCGGGAGCGACGAGCGACAGGCAGACTCGGGGATCAGCTCCCGTAGTCCCAAGAGATGCGGCGTTCGATGACCACCTCGATGAACGCCGATCCCGGGCGAGCCGCAGTCGGCAGATCATCGTCGGCGACGCCGCGTTGTGATGCACCCTTGCGCGTCAGTTCGAGCACCGTCGCCTCATCGCGATGGACCGTCGCCGTCCCTTGCACCATCGCTCCTTTGATATCCGACATCGTCGAGCCAGCCTCGACGACGAGTGACACCTTCGGGTTCTGCTCGATGTTGTTGATCTTGGCCGTGCCGTCGAGACAACCGCAGTAGATCCGATCACCGTCACGGAAGTAGCCGAGCGGCACGCTGTGTGGATACCCGTCCGGCGTAATCGAACTGAGGATGATCCATCCGGGTCTGCTGTCGAGGAACGCGTTCATCGACTCGACGTCAAGGGACTTGGGCATGACACTCCTCGATTGCGGCGTTGTCAGTCGAGCGTGACGAGACCGCGCGGAGTGTCGAGCTCGACACAAATGCGGTTTCGTGAGTCGGCTTCGATGGGAATCTCGATGCCGAGCAGCTTGTGCACGGTGGTGGTTCGGTCCACGTCGCTGGACTTCACCCACAACCGTGAGAGGGACATCCCGGTGACCAACCTGCCGGCGTCTTTGCGGTCTCGCCACTCGATGAGATACGGGATCGAGATGTTGAGGTTCTCACCCTCGATGCACCCCGCCGCGTACGTCGACAGGTCGGCATTGTCCCACTCATCGGCGGCCGCTGCATGGGGCTCGAAACGTTCCCCGGCAGCAGCCAGCTGCTCACTGGTCGCGGCCAGGTCGAGGCTGCGCACGTACCAGATCAGTAGCCGCGGGCGGCGCAGGTTGCTGAGAATCGAGTGCAGGTAGTGCGGTGGACCGCTGTAGTCCGGGTTGGGTCCGTGGATTTCGAAGAAGCGCTCGTGGCCGAGACTGATCGCCGCCGCCAGCGTAGGGAAGGACGGCTCGGGTTCCATACCGATGTTCGCCCGCACGCCAGTGAGGTCGGCCAACTGGTCCACCGCTTCGGCGGTGTTTGGCACCCCCCAAAACACGTGGTCGACCCAACCTCCATCTGCGAGTGGGGTTGCAATTGCCATATTCCACCTCGACGTGTCTTCGCCCGGCCGTGATCCCGGGCCGGGCTTGCACTGTGCAGCGCGGTCGCGAGTGTCCTACAGGGACCGCTCTTCGGCAAGCGCGCGGTCCGAGAAGAACCCTGACCGCCCAGAGGCGGCATCACCCCTCGTGGCCTGAGCGCCGCCGAAACTCGCTGGCGATTGCGTTGCAGCCCGTACGGGATTCGAACCCGTGCCGCCACCTTGAGAGGGTGGTGTCCTAGGCCACTAGACGAACGGGCCAAGTGGCGATCGACGACGATATCAGGCCCCGCACCCGCTCCCACCGGGTGCGCCGCCGGAACTCAGCCGGGGCTGAGTTCGGTGCCTGCAGGAGTACGGACGAGGCCTCGGTAGGCCTCGAGCGCGCTCTGCCCGTGCGCCACGCACCGGTGGATCTCGGCGCTGATCGGGAGGTCGATGTCGTACCGGTCTGCCAGGCTCATCACGACCTTGGCGGTCTTGATGCCCTCGGCCACCTGGTCCATCTCTTCGATGATCTCCTCGACCGTTTTGCCCTGCCCGATTCGCTCACCGACGTAACGATTGCGACTCTGGGGGCTGATACAGGTGGCGACGAGGTCGCCCATTCCAGCAAGACCGGCGAACGTCTCGGGCCGGCCGCCCATCGCCACACCGAGCCGTGTCAGCTCGGCCAGCCCGCGGGTGATCACCATCGCCCGCGTGTTGTCGCCGGCGCCGACCCCGTCCGCCATGCCCGACGCGATGGCGATCACGTTCTTCAACGCGCCGCCCATCTCGCAGCCGATCACATCGTCGCTCGTGTACACCCGGAACACCGGTGACGAGAAGATCGGTTGGACCCGCTCGGCCATCGACAGATCGGGGAACGCGACGACCGCCGCTGCGGCGAAACCGTCGAGCACCTCTTTGGCCAGGTTGGGACCGGTGAGCAACCCGACCGGGTGGTTGGGTAACTCCTCGGCGATCACCTGCGTCATCCGCAGTTCCGTCGATGGCTCCAAGCCTTTGGCCAACGAGACGATCGGTGCGCTGGGCTGAACGTGCGGTCGAATCTCGGCCAAGGTGTCGCGATAGCCCCGCGATGGCACGCCGAGCACCACCACATCCGCATCGGCCACGGCACCGTCGAGGTCCCCGGTCGCCACCAGCTCCGGATGGAGTTCGTAGCCGGCGAGGTAGCGCGGATTCTCATGCCGCTCGTTGATCGCTTCCACCACCTCTGGCCGTCGGCTGTGCAAGGTCGTCGGCGCATGCCACGCACACAAGTGGGCGACAGTGGTTCCCCACGATCCACCCCCGATGACAACGACTCGATCCCCCATGGCGATCCCCCTTGGCCGGGGACTATAGGGCGGTCTGCGCCGTGGGGCGCGCGACACCGGCGGACCGATGTCGGATGGCTGGGGTGAGAGGAATCGAACCCCTAATTACAGAACCAGAATCTGCTGTGTTACCTGTTACACCACACCCCAAGGGCGACGCAGGAGTGTAGCTGGGGAAGGGTTCGGTACCACCGAGAGCGGCACGCTCGTCAGCCTGAGATTCCGCTCAGCCGATCGAACCCGACGATGCGGGCAACCGCCACTCCCCCGGCCTCACGTAGGTGGCGCTGCAACGAGCTCGAGCCGGTGACGACCGAGGTCGGCGTCGACGACACATACGCGTCGAGCCCGGCATCCTCGGCGACCAGCTTCGCCCGCAATGCGTGGTACGGGTCGGTCACGATCAACACCGACGAACCCTCCGGCAACAGGTCGGCCACGCCATCGAGCGACTCAATCGTGGAGCTGCCCTCGTTCTCGAGCACAATCGCCTCCTCCGGCACCCCACGTTCGACCAGGTATGCGGCACTGGCCTCGGCTTCGGTGAACCGGTCGGCCGGTTGCTTGCCGCCGGTGACCACAACGGTGTCGGCGAACCCCTGCGGCCACAGCTCGACCACGTGATCGAGACGTGCGGCGAGCTGCGGCGACGGACGACCATCGTATTGCGCCGCCCCCATCACCACGACAGCGTCAACGGGACGGGCCTCATCGGCGCGGCCGGTCGACCACACCTGCCACAACGACAAGGCGTAGTACGCGGCACCGAGCAGCACGACGGCAGCCAACCCGTAGGCCACCCATCGCCACCGCGAATGCGGCCGTTGTGCAGGCTCCGGCATCGCCGCGGCCATCGGCCGCACGACCGGCAGCTCGTCGGTGATCGGAAGCGGGGCAGGCGCGACGTCGGTCGCCACGCCGTTCGAGCGCTCGCCGCCGACGCCGGTCATCAGTCCGAACCAAACCTCGGTCTGGCGACCCGCAGTCGGCGCAGCGTCTCTTCGCGCCCGAGGACCTCCAACGCTTCAAACAGCGGCGGTCCGACCGAACGCCCGGTGATCGCCACGCGTATCGGCGCCTGCGCCTTGCCGAGCTTGACCCCGTACGTGACCATCACCCGTTCGCACTCAGCCTTGAGTACATCGGTGTTCCAGCGTTCAGGAGACAACGCCTCGTAGGCGGCGATCACGTCGTCGAACAACGACTCGGCCCACTCGGCCTTTGTCGCCTTGGCCCACGCCGTGTCGTCGATGTCCACGTCGGCCCCATCGGCAAGGAACAGGAAGTCGACCTTGCCTGGGATCTCGTCGTCGAAGCGCACCGTGCGTTCCTGCAACACCGGCGCGATCTGCGCAAAGCGAGCTCGATCCCACTCATCGGGAATCTCCTCGCCAGCGCGCTCGACGAAGTCGTCAGTCGACATCGCCCGGATGTACTCGCCGTTGAACGCATCGAGCTTCTTGACATCGAAGAACGCGGGCGAGCGGTTGACGTCCTCGAGCCGGAACGACGCCTCGATCTCGGGCCACGACACGATCTCCGTGCCGGCTTCCTCGGCGCCCGGCGGCGTCCACCCGAGGGTCATCAGATAGTTGACCATCGCATCGGCGAGGTAGCCCTCTTCTCGGTACTGGTCGAGCGACACCTTGTCGCGCCGCTTCGACAACTTTTTTCGTTGCTCGTTGACCAGCACGGGCACGTGCGCCCACACCGGCGGCTGATGTCCGAGCGCCGACCAGATCAGCTGCTGCTTCGGCGTGTTTGGCAAGTGCTCCTCGCCGCGAATCACGTGGGTGATGCCCATCTCGATGTCGTCGACGGCGTTGGCCAGCACGAACACCGGCGAGCCGTCGCTGCGCACCAGCACGAAGTCTTCGAGGGTCGAGTTGTCGAACTCGACGCGGCCGCGGACCAGATCATCGACCACCGTCACACCGTCGGGCACGCGGACTCGCAGCACGCGCCCCGCCCCCGGACCGAGCCCGCGATCGCGGGAGTACCCGTCGTAGCCGGCGGACCCGGACGCCTCGGCGCGCGCCTGCACCTCGGCGGGCGTGAGATCGCAGAAGTACGCATCACCCTGTTCGTAGAGCTGGTCGGCGGCCGCTCGGTGGGCGGCCGCCGCTGCGCTTTGCATCACGGGGCCTTCGAAGTGCGGGTCGTCGGCGGAGATCCCGATCCAGGCCAGCGCATCGATGATGCCGGCGGTCCACTCCGGTCGATTGCGCGCCTCGTCGGTGTCTTCGATGCGCAATACGAACGTGCCGCCCGCCTGGCGCGCAACGGCCCAGTTGTGGAGCGCTGAGCGGGCGCCGCCGACATGGAACATGCCGGTCGGCGACGGGGCGAAGCGAACGCGGATCGTCTCAGCCATTACTCGCGACGCTACCGGCGGAGCCGCACCGTGGTCGGGCAGCTACAGCGCAGCCCCCAGGGTCAAGTTGCGCAGCTGGCGTACGGCCACCGACAGCGTCGTCAGATCAGCGGTCTCGGCGCGACGAATCTCGGTGTGCATCGCGATCACCCTGCCGACAGCGCGTTCATTCGAGCCGATCCAATGCGCCACCGAGTCGTGGTCGCTGCGCATCACCAGGCGGGCCAATTCGGCGAGCACACTCATGAGGTCGTCACGCAACGCGCCGCGCGCTTGTGCTTGCCAGCGCGTCGACCGCGGCAGTGCGCCGATGCCGTCCCACAACCATTCGAGATCGAACGACTCGAACACGGCCCAATAGCTGGTTGCGGTGTGAGCGAGCTCTGTCCGTTCGGACTCGGCGAGTTCGACGATGTCGAAGCCGGTGTGCATCCACGGCCAGCGCGCCGATCGGGCGGCGAGGTCAGATGGCACGCCCGCCGCCTCGCGCGCGGCGCACGCATCGGCGATCGCGCTGGCGACGTGCCCGCTCACCACGTCATCAAGCGCTCCGTCGAGCTCCTCGATGCTGGCCGCAAAGGTGGCGATCGTCGCCCCGATGTCGAGTGGCGGTCGACGATGACGCAGCAACCACATCGTGCCTCGCTCGGCCAACCGTCGAGCATCGAGAAACAGCTCGAGCTGGGCCTCGAGCTCGATTCCGCTCAAGCTGTCGATCTCTCGCCACATCTCGCGGAACCCGAAAATGTTGCGCGAGGCGACGAACGCTCTGGCCACGTCAGCGATCGACGCGCCCGTGTCCTCGATCATCCGATGGTCGAACGAGATCCCGGCGAGGTTGACCATGTTGTTCACCAACCGCGTGGCAACGATCTCCCGACGCAGGCGGTGGCCGCGGATGGTGTCCGGGAAGCGTGTCCGCAGCGGCGTCGGGAACGAGCCAAGCAGGTCGTCGTCGAGCACAGGATCGTCGGGAACGTCGCTGGCCAGCAGCTCCTCGACATCGGCGTTCTTGCTGTAGGCGATCATCACGGCGAACTCGGGCGCTCGCAGCCCGCTGCCCGCCGACTGTCGCTCGTTGATCTGCCGATCGTTGGGCAACGATTCGAGCGCCCGGTCGAGGCGTCCATCGGCCTCCAAGGCGTCGAGGTACCGGGCGTGGACGTTGATCATCGACAGCGCCTGTCGACGAGCAATCATCAGGGCGAGCGTCTGGGCCCGGTTGTGTTCGAGCACGAGGTCGGCGACCTCGTCGGTCATCTCGGCCAACAGCTCGTTGCGTTGTTTCACCGTGAGGTCGCCGTCACGCACCAGCTGGTCGAGGGCGATCTTGATGTTCACCTCGTGGTCGCTGCAGTCGACGCCTGCGCTGTTGTCGATCGCGTCCGTGTAGATCAGCCCACCGGACACGGCGAACTCGACGCGCGCCAATTGGGTGAAGCCGAGGTTTCCGCCCTCACCGACGATCCGGCAGCGCAGCTGACCTGCGTCGACGCGCACCGCGTCGTTGGTGCGATCACCGACCATCTCGTCGGTCTCGTTCGACGCCTTCACGTAGGTGCCGATGCCGCCGTTCCACAGCAAGTCGACCGGCGCACAGAGGATCGCCGAGATCAGCTCATTCGGCCGCAACGCGTCGACGTCGAGCCCGAGTGCATCGGCGACCTCCGGCGAGATGGGGATCGACTTCAGGTCGCGCCGGTACACACCGCCGCCCCTCGAGATCAGGCCGCGGTCGTAGTCGTCCCAGCTCGAGCGGCCGAGATCGAAGAGGCGTCGCCGCTCATCGAAGCTCACGACCGGATCGGGGTTGGGATCGAGGAACACGTGACGGTGATCGAACGCTGCGACCAGCTGGAGGTGGGCCGACAGCAGCATCCCGTTGCCGAACACATCGCCTGACATGTCGCCGACGCCGACCGCAGTGAGTTGGTCGGTCTCGACGTTCTTGCCGAGCACTCTGGCATGTCGGCGAACGCTCTCCCACGCGCCGCGTGCGGTGATCCCCATCGCCTTGTGGTCGTATCCCTGACTCCCGCCTGAGGCGAACGCATCACCGAGCCAGAACCCGCGGGCGACCGCGATGTCGTTGGCGATGTCGCTGAACGTCGCCGTGCCCTTGTCGGCAGCGACGACGAGATATGGGTCGTCGCCGTCGTGAATCACCACCCCATCGGGATGGGTGACACCATCGGCGGTCACGTTGTCGGTGAGCTCGAGGAGTGCCGTGATGAACCGCTGGTAGCGATCGACGCCGGCCTCGCGCCACGCGTCGCGCTCGGCCGGGGTCACCATCGTGCCCTTGACGACGAAGCCGCCCTTCGCCCCGACCGGCACGATCACCGAGTTCTTCACCATCTGCGCCTTGACCAAACCGAGGATCTCGGTTCGAAAGTCCTCGGGACGATCGCTCCAGCGCAAGCCGCCGCGAGCGATGGCGCCCGCTCGCAGATGCACGCCTTCGACCTGCGGCGAACACACGAAGATCTCGTGGACCGGCCGCGGCTCTGGCAAGAACGCGATGTCTTGCGGGCGCAGCTTCACCGCGAGATCGGTGGCCGCTGCAGCGAAGGCATTTGTTCGCACCGTGGCATCGATCAACGCCAGGAACGCCCGCAGAATCCGGTCGTAGTCGAGCGATGGGACCGCCTCGAGTTGCTCGGCGAGCTCGGCCCGAATCCGCTGCTGAGTGGCGTCTCGATCGTGACCGGCCATCGGGGCGAAGCGCGCCCGAAACAGCGCCGTGAGGTTCGCCGCGATCGCCGGGTTCTCGATCACGGCCCGCTCGATGTACGCCGGGCTGAAGGCGAACGCCGCCTGGCGAAGATATCGGTGGTACAGCCGAAGCACCGCTACCTCACGGCGGGTCATCCCGGCGGTGAGAATCAGCCGATTGAGGTCGTCGGCCTCGAGTTCTCCGTTGACGAGATCGACGAAGGCGGCCTGCACTTCGGCGTGCTGCCGTTCGCTGACCGTGTCAACCATCGTGCGTACGCCAACGTCGTACACGTAGACCGTGCCGCGCGACGTCGGAAACACCGCCGGATGCTCGTCGATCGCGGCGAGTCCGAGGTGGGCGAGCAATGGGACGAGTTCGGCGATCGTCACCGAGTGATTGCGCAGAAAGATCCGAAACCGCCACTCGTCCTCGGCTGCGTCGACGTGCCGACCGAACGACGTGCGGATGGCGCTCGCCGGGGCCGCATCGGCATCGATCAAACGGGCCACATTCAGCAGGTCATCGATCGCCGCTGCCGGTGGCGTCCGCGCCTGGTACTCGGCCGGGACCGAACCACCGATCAGGCCGAACAGCCGTCGCGCCTCGATCTCGCCGACGTCGTCGACCAGCGCAGCCAAGGCGCGGTCATCCCACGTCGTCGACAGGTCGTCGATCGCCGCCCCCAACTCGAAAAGGTCGGGCGCCGCGTCGCCGCGCACGGCCATCGACAGTCGGGCCAGAGAGCTGGTACCGAGCAACGTCTCGACGTCACGGACGTCGGCGTGCTCGTCGACTCCGTAGTGCGCAGCGACGAGCGCCGTGACGTCTTCGGCCAACGCTGCGGTGAATCGGGCCTGTGGCACGTACACCAACACCGTCCGCCACGCGCCGACGGGCTCGGGCACATCGAACACGCGCACGATGCGCCGCTCCTGGAGACCAACGATGTCGGCCACCAGGCCAGCAAGTGTGTCCGCCGGCACCTCGAACACGAGATCGCGCGGCAGCGTCTCCACGACATGGCGCACCGCACGACCCGTGTGGCTCTCGACGCTGGCCCCAACGATGTCGAGGATGTGCCGGGCTCGGTCGCCAACACCGGGGATGGCGAACACGCTCTCGCGATACGCCCCGCTGCCGAGCAGACCTACGAACCGATGCTCGATCTCCTCCTCGCCTGCCGCACCGACCGGTCGACGCTCACGCACCGCAATCGACGTCAGGCGAGCGGCCCGGTGGTAGCGCGACTCGGCGTCGGTGCGGGCGAACACCACCCGTTCGTCGCTGCTCACGAGTGGCGGATCGAGCACGGTCGGGTCGAGGCCACCCGCCGCGCTGAACTCACCGAGCGCGCTGTCGTCGATCAGCGCCGCTGGTCGCGGTGCGTCGCCGGCCGACGCGTGTCGATGTGAGCCACCCAGCCGATACGACGCCGATCCGATGAACACGAAATGCTGCTCGGCGATCCATTCCAGCAGCTCATCGTCGTGGATCAACGCCGCCATGCGGTCGCGCATCAGCGGGAAGTCGTCGACCATACGGTGCACGCCGACGATCGCAGCGTGCACGTCGTCGCGCACCGCCGCCGCTTCGTCGGCGGTGCAGTGGTCGAGCTCGATCAGCGTCCACGCCTCGATCGAACCAAAGCCGGGACCCACATCGGTGATGCGGTGCGCGGCGTCGCGCTGCACACCAAGCATCGGATGGACCAGGAAGTGGATTCCGAGGCCGTGCCTGTCGAGCACGATGCGCACGGTGTCGACGAGGAACGGCACGTCGTCGGTGACGAACATCAGGATCGTCCGGTCGGAGTCCCAGCCGTCGCGGGCGAAGCGTGGGTTGACCACCTGCACCAGCGTCTCGTCGACGGGTCGTTCGAGTCCGAAGTGGTAGTGGGCGACGGCGCGGGCGTAGGCGTCGTCGAGCGCCTGCTCGTCGTCGCCGGTGCCCTGTTGGTAGTAGCGGTCGAGGAACGTGGCCAGGAGCGGATCGTCCGGCCGGCGTTCGCGGGCAAGATCGTGAACCCTCGTTCCGAGGGCGGTGTTTTCCATCAGCCCAACCTCCCCTTCGCCGGCCCCATTGCCGGCGCGGCCACGGTACTCGGCGCTACACAGTCGTGGGGGCGGTCGATGCCCAGATACGGTCAGCGTCGTGAGTCTTCCGATGCGCCGGCCGGAACTGCACGGCGGTCATCGCGCCGTGTCCGGAGGACTCGCCCGTGCGGCAGTGTTCGGCGTCAACGACGGACTCGTATCGAACGTGTCGTTGATCCTGGGCTTTGCCGGTTCGGGGGCGGACAGTTCGGTCGTCCGCCTGGCCGGGCTCGCTGGTGCCGTCGCCGGCGCGATCTCGATGGCCGCGGGCGAGTGGATCAGCGTGTCGGCACAAAACGAACTCGTCGAACGCGAGATAGCCGTCGAGCGCCGCGAGTTGGCGCACAACACCGAGGCCGAGACCGACGAGCTGGCCGCGATCTATCAAGCACACGGCATGTCGCCCGACGTGGCCACAGCCGCTGCCCGCGACGTGATGGACGACACCGAACGGGCCCTTGCGATTCATGCCCGCGAGGAGATGGGCATCGACCCGACCGATCTCCCATCACCGCTCGCCGCTGCGCTCGTGTCACTCGTGTGTTTCAGCTTCGGCGCGCTGTTACCGGTGATTCCGTGGTTTGCCGGGGGAACCGGCACGGCACCGGCGGTGATCTCCGTGGCGATCGGCGTGGTTGTCGCAGCGATCGTTGGCGCGGCGCTCGGACGACTCGCCGAACGATCGATCGCCCGCTCGGTGGTGCGCCAGGTGATCATCGTGCTCGTCGCCTGCGCGATCACGTACGCGATCGGTGAACTCGTTGGGATCAACGTGTCGTAGATCGGCCGGTCCTGCTATCACGTGACCTGATGGAACAGCGCAACGTGCTCGGCACCGAGCTTCTTTCGTGTTCGCAGGATCCGCTCACCGGCTACTACCGCACCGGTTGTTGCGAGAACCACGGCGACGACCCGGGCATGCACACCGTGTGTTGTCGGGTGACCGAGGAGTTCCTCGAGTTCTCGCGGGCGGCGGGCAACGACCTGTCGACACCAATGCCGCAGTACGGCTTTCCGGGACTACGGGCGGGCGATCAGTGGTGCGTGTGCGCCAGCCGCTGGAAAGAGGCCTTCGACGCCGGTCAGGCCTGCGGCGTGATTCTCGAGTCGACGCACATGTCGACGCTCGAGTACGTCGATCTCGCCGATCTACGAGCACACGCCGTCACGCTGTAGGCCGAGCACACCGGTCGTCAATAGTGGCGCGCCTCAGCGCCATACGGCGGTGACGTCGATCACGACATCGGCGGTGCGGTGGCTGTACACGCACACGTGGTCGTCGATCGCGCCGACGGTGACACCGTTGGCGACGGCGTTCACCCCTGCGGGGTAGTTCACGTTGGAGGTGTCTGGCCGTCCGCGGTCGTGAGCGGGCGAGCACGGCCACGCCGTGAGATACCCATCGGCGCGTGGCGCAACCGCGGTGAGGTTGAACGACACCGCTGCGGCACCTGCTGGCACCCCGGCGAGGCCGCTCACCCGCACTGGTGATCCGCTTGCCGTGGCGAGTGCCCGTGCAGTGGTGCGCTGGGGGTCGCGCGTGTCGAGCACACGCGACGCATCGACCGGCTCGAGACGCAGTCCGTCCGGGGCGAGGTAGCCCGTGAGGTCGACGACGACTTCGCCAGCGCGGTTGCTCTCCACACACACCGCGCCGTCGTCCGACAGCGGGACAATCGCCGCGTTGGTGACCACGCGGCCGCTCGCGGTATTCAGTGTCGACACGTCAGTGCCGTCGATACCGCACGGCACGATCCGGATCCACCCGTCGGTCGCTGGTCGCACCGACGCAATATTGAGCACCGCTGCGGTGGCATCGCGCCGCACACCGGGTTGGCCGAGCACATCGACACGCTGCGCCTGACCCGGCGAAATCGGTCGGTCGTCACGGGTGTCGAGCAACCGGACTGGGCGGATCGGAAAAAGTCCCGCGTTGCCGTCGGGCGAAAAAAAGCCCGTCAAGTCGACGATCACGTCGCCGCGTACCGTCGAATACAGACACAACCGGCCGCGGTCGTCGAGCGCAGTAATCGTCTGGTTGGCCATCGGACGGCCGGGGCGAACGTTGAGCGATGAGACCTCGGGTGCGCCGTCGCGACAACGGTAGACGGCAACAAATCCGGTCCGGTCGGCGCCGACCACGGTCACATTGGCCGATACCGCCAGCGCGTCGCTAGGAATCCCCGCCTCGCCGGCGATGGCGAGCGGCTGGACCACTCGAGGTGCCAGACGCTCGACTCGCTGCCCGGTGCGCGAGTCGGCGATACGCAACGGTTCGAGCGGTACGAACCCGCCGAGCGCAGCCGTCGGCGGGGCTGGCGTTACCGGCCCCACCGGCACCGTCAGCGGCGCGCTCGTGGTGGTCGTTGTTGGATCGACTGGTGCGGTCGTTGTGCTCGTGCTCGTCGACGATCCGCTCGTCGGGGTCGTCGGCGTCGGGGTCGTCGTCGATGTGGTCGATGTCGATGTGGTCGATGTGGATGTGGTGGATGTGGATGTGGTGGATGTGGTGGTGGTGGACGTGGTGGTGTCCGGCGGGTCGACCGGGTCGCCAACCTCGACCACGACGTCATACGCGCCGAGTGCGCCGTAGCGCACGAAGCCGTCGCCGGGCGTGAGCCAGTCCCCCGTGGTGACCTCGATCGTCACGGAGCGACGGCCGGCTGGTACGTCGATGTCGATGCGCCAGTCGATGGCCTCGGTCGGCTCGGTCTCGGCGACGATCGCACCGGTGTCGTCGCGCACCACTACACCGGCGTGAACGTTCGACCACCAGCGCTCCGGTTGGACCGAGATCGACGCCGCCGCGCCCTCGAGTTGCAGCTCGAAGGCGTCGACATCGTCAGGGTGATGGAGCAGCCCCGGCCACCTGCCCGACGCGAGGGGCGTGGGACGCTGCACATCGTGGTCGTCGGGGACGAAGCCGGTGTGCGCAGCGATCAGCGCCAGATCGTCTTCGTTGTTGTCGGCCGCAGGGTACGCCCCCGCCGACCAGTGAGTGATCGCTCGCCCATACGGCGCGCCCATGATCGGACCCCACTGCCCATGGCCCCGGTAGTACCCGCCAGCTGGGGAGCCGTCGTGCAGCAAGCCGAAGTTGTGGCCCGACTCGTGCGACACAGCATCGGAAATCGGCTTCGCCGCCCCGCGCGACAGATTGCCAGCGAACACGAACGCGGAGTGGTCACTGCTCGAGGAGAACACGTTGATCAGTGCGATGCCGCCGATGAGCTTGCCCCGAGCATCCAGGTACCAGTCGGTCGACGTGATCACCACGCGCGTCCCGTACCGGTCGTCGTTGGACGAGGTCCGCCGGAGCGCCTCGACACCAGGGTCTTCGGTGGTCACATTGACGTCGAAGGGCGCGTAGTCGTCCGCCACGCGCTCCCAGATCTCGATGATTCGATTGCGCTCGGTGGTGGAGAACGTGCTCGGATCGCCGTCGATGTCGTACGGGCCGGCGTCGAACCCGGGAACGTCGTAGGTCCGATTCCACCACTCGTCCTCCACGCGGTGACCGTCCAGATCGAGATAGATCGAGCGACGCGCCGAGGGCCGCGAGTGCAGCGCCAGCGCGTCGGCGGATGATGGCGCAGCTGCCGCTTCGACGGCATCGTTGGCGGCGACCTCCTCGGCGTACTGCACATCGTTCTCGTGGTGCTCGTGCTCGTCGCCCTGCCCGTCGCCGTGAGCGTGATCGCCGTGGTGATGGTGTTGTTGGTGATGGTGTTGGTGGTGGTGGGCATCGTCGCCCACAATCGGTTCGATCGAGCCCAACATGCCGTCACGACCCACGAACAGCAGCGGGTCCCGCCGGAGCTCGTCGATGAGTGCCTCGCTCGGCAGTGCGGCGTTGCTCGCGACCTGATCGACCGCTGACGGCGACGAGGTCGCCAGCGCCTCGGCAGCGGTCGGACCGTGAGCCACCGGCTCATCCGCAGGGACATCGATCGCCGGGTCGGCGAGCGGCTCGGCGGATGCGATGGCTGGCTCGAACGGAGTCGGGGTCGACTGTTCAGCGACGTCACCGTCGGGCCCAGCGACACGCGCTGGCGTCGTCGGTCCGCTGGGGTCGCCGGTAACCCCGCCGACGGATGCCGTCGGCTCCTCGTCGACGTCAGTCGCAGCCGCCGCGACGTCGTTCAGGATGGTTTCCGACGTTGGGGTTGATCCCGAGTTGGGCGCTCCGTCCACGTCGCGCGTCGACGTGATCGCGTGCTCGGTGGGCGCCGCCGCGTCCCCGCCGACCGGTCCGCGGGTGGGCTCAGGGGATCCAACGGCAAGCGCGGTGCAGCCGATCGCCACCGTCGCGGCAACACCGGTCGCTGCGACCCATCGCCGGCTGTGGGCCCTCATCGTCGCCACGGTCCGACTCGCTGGGCGCGCCAGACCTCGCAGCGTTCATCGGCATCAGGATCCCGTCCTTGAGCGCCTGCGGCCGGGATTGCCCCGATCTTGACGATCGGGGCTGCGGTGAACGTTCGGCGAGCGCGCCGACCACAATGGGGCCATGACCCAATCCCCCATGGCCGAGACGCCACCCGAGTCACAACCTGCTGGTATCGGTGGTCGTTCGATGGCCGACACCACCATTGGCCTTGGTGGCGCGCTGATCGTCGTCGGTGTCGGGATCACGATTGCCTCCAGCTCCGGAAGTGCGACGTCGTTGATTCCCGCGTTCGTCGGCGTGGTCTTCGTTGCCCTCGGCGTTGCGGCGCGGGCGAAGCCGAGCCTTCACCACCATCTGATGCACGCGTCAGCCGCGCTGGCGCTGCTCGCTGCGCTCGGCAGCGTGGGCTCAGCGATCGGCCGCGGCTCGACCGGCTGGGCCCTGGTCGCCCAGCTGGCCACCATCATCCTGTGCGGCGGCTACGTGTTCCTCGCCGTCCAGAGCTTCAGAGCCGCAAGAAAGGCCCGCGAAGCCGCGGCCTGACTGGGCTCGGACGCAAGACTGGCGTCCGGCCGACCAAACGATCCCAACCACCGGCCTGCTCCGAGGCCGGACGATCTAGATCGGCAGGTTGCCGGTGGCTCGTCGAGTGGAGTGTTCGTCGGTGTAGGCGGCGATCGTTCGTTGGGCGATGCGCATCTGGTGCACCTCGTCGGCGCCATCGGCGAAGCGCGCCCAGCGGGCGTGTTGGTACATGTGCGCCAGCGGGGTGTCGGTCGAGTACCCAAGCGCCCCGTGCACCTGAATCGAGCGGTCGATCACCCGTCCAAGCATGTTGGCCACGAAGTGCTTGGCCATCGACACCTCCGCCTTGAAGTCCTCTTGGCGGTCGATCTTGTAGGCCGCGTGGAGCACCATCAATTTGGCCTGATAGAGCTCCATCGTCGAGTCGGCGATCATCCACTGGATGCCTTGCTTCTCGGCGAGCAGCGACCCGTGGGCGTAGCGGTGCAGTGACCGGTCGACCATCATGTCGAGCGCCATCTCCGCCTGGGCGATCCAGCGCATGCAGTGCGCCAGCCGGGCCGGACCCAGCCGGTACTGGCCAAGCAGATGGCCTTGCCCGCGACCGCCAAGCATCTGATCCTTGTGGACACGCAGGTCTTCGATGACGATCTCGGAGTGCCCAGTCGAGCCGTGCATCGTCTCGACCTCGCGCACATCGTTCCATCCCTCGGTCGGCAGATCGATGAGGAACGCCGAATTGGCCGCCTGCGGGAGGTCGGGATCGTCTTCGGTGCGGCACACGAGGATGGCGAACTTGGCGCGCCGCGCGCCGGAGATGAACCACTTGTGTCCGTTGATCACCCACTCGTCGCCGTCTTCGTAGGCCCGAGTTTGGATCAGCGTCGGATCGGAACCGGCGACCTCGGGCTCGGTCATCGCGAAACACGACGATGAGCGACCCTGGCAGAGCGGTTTGAGGTACTTCTCCTTCTGCTCGTCGGTACCCCAGTGCAACAACGTGTGCATGTTGCCCTCGTCGGGCGCCTGACAGTTGAACACCCACGGCCCGTAGTACGACTTGGCCGCCTCGGCCTGGACCATCGCCAGCTCGACGTGTCCGAGACCCATGCCGCCCCACTCCTTGGGCATGTGCGGGAGCCAGATCCCTTCGTCGTGGGCTCGTTTGCGCAGTCCGATCAACACCTGGATGCGCTCGTCACCCTCCAGCCCCTCACCGCCGTCCTCGCCCTCGATCCGTGCCTCTTCGGGCTTGATCACGTCCTCGACAAAGGCGCGCACGCGCACCCGGATGTCCTCGAGTTCAGGAGACAACGAGAAATCGATGGCCATGTCCGCAACGATGGCAGGTGGCGCCGTCGCCGCGAGAACCGTAGGACGTCGGAGAGACGCGCCGGCTACAGCCAGGCGAGCATTGCGGCGACGACGTCTTCGCCGCGGTCGTCCTGCAGGAAGTGGCCGCCCGGCTCGAAGGTCTGGTGCGGCTGCCCGGCGGCTCCGGGAATCCGTTCGACGAAGGTGGACTGGAGGTGACCGAGCACCGGGTCGCCCGGCGTCCACAGTGTCAACACTGGCTTCGACCACGCCTCCCACACTTCCCATGCAGCGCGGTTGGCCGGCACGGCAGGATCATCGGGAGCGGTCGGCACGAGCAACGGGAACTGCCGCGCACCTGCCATGTACGACTCGTCGGGGAACGGCGCCCGGTAGCCATCCAGCTCTGCCTCGGTGAGATCGCGCGAATCGGTGGTGAAGGTCACCAGTTGTCCGCAATCGAACGGATCGAGCTCTTGCGACAACCGCTGCCAGTTCATGAACCCCTCGCTCATCGGCTCCCCGGCCGGGAGTGCGGTGTTGCCGATCACGACGCGGTCGAACCAGGTGGGATTCTCGGCGATCACGCGCAGTCCGAGCAGTCCGCCCCAGTCCTGGACGAACACGCACAGACCGTCGTCGGGCCGATCGATACCGCTGACGAACTCGGTGAGCCACGCCACATGTCCGGCGAAGGTGTATGCGTCACGATCGGTCGGTTTGTCGGACCGTCCGAACCCGATCAGGTCCGGTGCGATGATCCGCCATCCCGCGTCGACGAGCGGCGGAATCATGCGGCGGTACAGGAAACTCCAGGTGGGCTCGCCGTGGAGCAACAGGATGGTGCCCGCCTCGCCGGAGCCCTCCTCGAGGTATGCCATGCGGAGACCGTCGATGTCGCGATAGCGCGGCTCGTACGGAAAGTCGGGCAGGTCGGAGAATCGATCGTCGGGTGTGCGGACGAAGGCAACGGTCATCCCGTTATGCGTAGCGGAGGACGACCGCCTCCAGCGGATCGAGGGGTTGCCCGACGACGCGAGCATCATCGATCGTAGAGACGAACAGGGTGCACGAGTCGAGGTCGGCTGGCCACGGCACCGGTTGCTCGCCACAGTTGATCAGCACCGTCACCCGCTCGTCGCCGGCGACGCGGTCGTAGCGGAGCAGCTCTCCATCGAGTGGGGCGAGCGAGAGCGCACCCGACCGCAATGCGGGGGTCGCCGAACGCAGCCCGAGCAGGCGCCGATACAGCGCCAACATCGACGAAGCGTCGTCGACCTGATGCTCCAAGGAGTGGCTCGACGCATTGGTCGGAAACGGCAACCAGGGCCGCGTCGACCAGCCGTGGCCGTACTCGTCGTCGCCGTCGGCGGTCCACGGAATCGGCGCCCGGCAGCCATCGCGTCCATCGGGGTCGACGACTCGTGCGGCAGGGACCTCGCCATCGGTCAATCCGAGTTCCTCGCCGGCATACAGGAACGGCGTGCCGCGCATCGTCAGCGACATCACGGCTGCTGCGCGAGCGTGAGCATCGCTGCCGTAACGAGTGCGGTGGCGCGGCTGGTCGTGGTTCGACAACACCCGTGTGGGCCACCGCGGTTCGGCGAAGTCGGTCTGTATCGCGTCGATCGTGCCGTGCAAGCGCGCCGCGTCCCACGGCACGTGCACGGATCGGAAGTCGAACGAGAGGTGCAGCTCCGGCGCCTCGGGTGTGCCGAGATACGACGCCGCTTCACCGTCGCGCAGCAGATACACCTCGCCGACCATCATCGGCTGCTGGGAATACCCGTCGAGCAGCGTGCGGATGCGACCGAGCAGCTCGTGCCCGAGCGGTCGGTCGGTGGCCAGCAACGGGAGCGCTGCGAGGGGCTCAGGGAGGTCGTCGACCTGCGTGCCCTTGCCGATGAGATTGACCACGTCGGAGCGAAACCCGTCGACGCCGCGATCCAGCCAGAAACGCAACGTGTCGTGCATCGCCGCCTCGACGTCGGGGTTCGCCCAGTTCAGATCGGGCTGCTCTGGAAGGAACAGATGGAGGTAGCTCTGCCCGGTGGCCTCGTCGTTGGTCCATGCAGGAACGCCGTTGAACATCGCCATCCAGTTCGTCGGCGGCGATCCGTCGGGGTGCGGATCACGCCAGACGTACCAGTCGCGCCGAGCGTTCGAGCGCGACGATCGCGACTCGACGAACCAGGGGTGTTCCGACGACGTGTGGTTCGGTACCCAGTCCAGCAGCAGCCTGATCCCGCGCTCGTGGAGCCCGGCGAGCATTTCGTCGAAGTCGTCGAGCGTGCCGAACACCGGGTCGATCGCGCAGTAGTCGGCGACGTCGTAGCCGAAGTCGTGCATCGGCGACGGATAGATCGGCGACAGCCACACCGCGTCGACACCGAGCGCGGCGATGTGGTCGAGGTAGTCGATGATGCCCCGCAGGTCGCCAATACCGTCGCCGTTGCCGTCAGCGAACGACCGGGGATAGATCTGGTACACGACTGCTTCGCGCCACCACGAACGCTCGGTCGTCGTTGGTGCGCCGCTCATCGTGACTCGCGCTCCCGGGCCGCAGCACGCGACCATCCCACGACCGGATTCAACTCGCCGACCGCGAGCTGACCGGGCTCGATGCCATCCAGCCACATGATGCGATCGAGCGCCTGACCGTCGTTCGTCGGTGCGGTCACCCGTGCGCCGTCGGCGAACCAGATCACGGTCATCACCACGCGGTCGCGGTCGGTCCCATGTCCGCGCCGACGGTGTCGAGCGGCCAGTACCACTGGTCTTGATGCCAGGGCGTGCGACCTCCCCCGGCTCGGTTGACGAGCGCCTGATCGTGGTAGACGCGAACGGCCTCGACCCCGAGCAACTCAGCGGCGACGGAGGCCAACTCGGAATGCAGCGTGACCTGACCGGAGCGATTCAGTTCATTGCGGGCGCGACCAAGATCTCGGTCGCGCAGGTCAGAGCGAACATCAGGACGAAGACCACCGGCCACGGCACAAGTGTGGCCGAACGCGGGTCCCGCGCATCGTTCACATGGGCGAAACAGCCGTGGAACACAGCATGCGTACGGTCCGCGTCATGCACAAGCGAGGGACGATGCCCACGCCGGCCAAGGCGACGCCGGCGAAGACCACACCATCCAAACCGATTCCCGCCAAGCGCGATCGCTGACGCGACCGGGAGTCAGCACTGAGCATCGACGCCGTCGACCCATTCATCGGGACCGACGTCACCGATCTCCCATCACCTGAGGGCATCGCCGCCAGCTGGTGGTGGCCAAAGCCACCGGTTGGCAACACTCATCCGGGCGCGACGTTTCCGCTCGGGATGAGTTCCGCCTGCGCCTACTCCGGGGCGTATCCCACCGGATACGGGGTGTACGACCTGGCCACCGAGGGCATCCCCGACACGGTCCACGATCGCCTCGTCGCGTCCGGGTTCACGCACTTCCAGCAATCCGGCACTGGCGCGATTCGCAAGTACTACAACTACGTGCGTGTCACGCCGATGCTCGACCCGATCGAGACGCTCGGCACGACGTGGCCG